>JBCCLR010000029.1:0-24594 GCA_039026755.1 Pseudomonadota bacterium
AATTTTTGGTGTTTTAAATGTCCACATGCACTGCGTCATAGTCAAACAGGCCGAGCTGTTCTTCGTTTTTAATGCCGCCGGAATTGAACGCATTCGGATCTTCACCTTGAAATTGCAGGCCCAGCAAGCGCGCGTTTTCTTGGATTACCGATGTGCGCGGCCGGCGCGCCGTATCATAGCGCTCGAGCGCTTCATCAAGCGGGTATGCATCAAGCGCGCGCGCCAGCACCATGGCATCTTCAATGGCCGTGGCTGCGCCTTGGCCCATGAACGGCAGCATCGCGTGCGCAGCGTCGCCCAGCAGTGTCACGCGGCCATTGATCCATGTGTCGAGCGGTGCCCGCACAAACAGCGCCCATTTAAACAGCTGATCATCAGGTGTCGCGTGGATCAGTGCGGTGACCTCTGGCGCCCAGTCTGCAAAGTGCTCAAGCAGCTCCGCGCGGCTTGAGGGAATGGTCCAGCTTTCTTCCTCCCAGCCATAAAGTTCTACAAATGCCGCATAGTTGACCAGCGTTTCCGCGCGCACCGGATAGCGCATGAAAAGCTTCTTGGGGCCGATATGAACACCGGGGAAGTGCGGCTGCATCTCTGCGTCGACGCTGCTGCGCGGCACCAATCCGCGCCAGGCGACCTGACCGGTAAACTTTGGCTCCTCGGTGGCAAATAAACGGCTGCGCACCTGGCTTTTCACACCATCGGCGCCGATCACGATGTCGGCTTTAACCGCCGTGCCCGCTTCGGTCAGAACGGTCCCGTCTGGCCGCGCGTCTTGCACAGGCGTTGCCAGCTTTAAGCTGTCTGGCGCAGCGGCGCTTAACGCGTCCACCAGAATGCTGTGCAAATCAGCACGATGAATATGATAATATCCCGCGCCATAGTGTTGGGCGGTCGCCGCGCCGCGCTCTACATCGCGAATGATGTCGCCGGACTGCCAATGCTGAGTGAGCTGCCGCTCGGGGATAACGCTTTGCGCGACCATGCGGTCGCTAAGGCCCAAATCGGCAAACACCCGGTCGGCATTGGGCGTGATGGTTATGCCAGCGCCGATTTCACCAAGTTGCGGTGCTTGTTCAAGCACGGTGACGTCATGACCGCGCTGGCGCAGCGCCAGCGCGCAGGTTAGGCCACCAATACCAGCGCCTACAATAACGGCTTTCATTGTTTATATAATGCCCGCGTTAAAAAGCCCTCCCTCGCGTGCGAGGAAGGGCTCTGGTTAGAGGATTGAGGTGCGTGCCGTTAGCCTTGATTGAGCATCTTGGCTTTTGCCGCTGGCCACCACGCTGGCAGCGGCTTAGGCGTATAAACAGGTGCCTCCTGGCCGGCAACGACAGGCGCAGGGGTTTGCTCTTTTGCATACCATTCGAGCGAGGACCAGCTTGGCTCTTCCCATTTTTCCGGCGCGACCAAGTATTTCGGATACTTGGCGGCCACATATTCAACCACCTTCGGATTGACTTGCTCGATGCTGTCCACCGCGCCCATGAATATGCTGTAGGCAATGTGGCCCTCAGTTTTGCCCATGAGCATCCACGGCAACCAAGGGGTCGTACGGCTCCACGTGCCGTGATAAGTCACGCTGCCGATGTTCGGGTTTTGCATGTCAGCCCACGGAATTTGGTAGGCAAAGCGCTCGGTGACCTGATTGAACTCATTGCCGTTTTCACGCGGCCATTTTTCCGGCTGTAACGCGCTCGGATAAAACAGGTTAATGTGCCGATACAGATGCAACATATCGCCTTTGCGTGCAAACTTCAGATCAAGCGGTGCATCTTCTTCTGCTGAAAGCGGGCGCAGGCCGCCATATTCTGGCCCCTTGGGTGCGAACGGTGTGGTGTGCGTGTTAAACGGATCATTGGCGATGGGCACCACTTTTTGCTTTTCATTGAAGTATGGATTGACCCATTCTTCAAGAATTTCACCCGTCTCCAAATCGGTGTAGAGGCCGATTTCCCGCAGGACTTTCGAGTATCCAACCATGCCGTCAGGCAGCTCAGGGCCTTGATAAGGGATCAATTTTGCGGTTGAAAGCAGTTCAAAGCCAACCAAATCACGCACGCCCTCGCCTGGAACGACGCCCTGCACAATGCCCGTTCCCCAGCCAAATTTGGTTGAGGTCATATCCGTGTTTGCATCCAGCCGCGCCAGGGCGGTCGCCTGATCTTGCGGCTTGGTCAGGTCTAAAAAAGCACCCTTTAAGTCAGTTTCCCAAGCGCCCCATGCTGTACTGCTTGGCGCCGGTGTGGCGCTAGCGGGTGTTGTCGCCATCGCTGCGGCTTGGCCAGCGGCCATTCCGGCTGCTGCTACGCCTGAACTCGTCATTACAAATTGTCTGCGATCCATGTGGAAATGCCTTTCGGTAAATCGACGTTCGTCAATTCAGATATACCGTTGCCCGTCAAAGCAAAGGCGGCCAGATCGGACCTTAGTCAGTGTGCGAATAAACCCGGCTTTAGGGCCAGGCCGTTAATGCACCGCTGCGCTGCTCGATGCTTATTTGCGCCTGAGCTGAGGCGATACGATCTGCGACGTCTGGATGTGTTTGTAGCATGTCGAGCCCGTCAGCGTCACGCCCGGCAATATCGCCAAGCGTTTCAAATAATGCAAAATAGCCACCAGCATGGCCATAGAGCGTCAGGACTGCACGCAGCGCTTCGGCATCGGCTTGGCGCTCCATATCGCGTGTCATGGAGAGGCTAGACAGCATGCTGAGTTGGCTGAAACCGCTGACATCAAGAGCGGCAACATCGCCGCCCCAACCAAGCGCTGACCACAACAGATTTGCCAGGAGGGTGCCAGTTGCCCCTTTTATCACGTGGCGATGCTTTACATGTGCCAACTCATGCGCCAGCAGCGCGGTAACAGCATCTTCACTGCCGAGCTTTTTGAGTAACCCGTCAAACACCACCATGTGGCCACCAAAGGTCGCAAATGCATTCACGGTATCGGCTTTGGAATAATGCAGCGTTACGGCCATATTCGGTGGCATATCGAGTGCTTTAGCGATGTCATTGCTCAGTGTTTGTAGCCGCTGGCGCGTGCGTTCGTCGCCGGTATCTAGGGACGCAAAGGCAGCATCCGGCACCAATGCCGCCTCCCATGCGAACGGCATCAGCGGCCCGAGCAATGCGCCTGCCCGCACAAAAAGGAGTGACAATAAGCCTGCTGCGACAAGGAAGCTGGCACCAAGCAGCAAAAACTCGCGCCCTTCGCCTTTGCCGGCTTGTGCGTTTATTCCTTCTCGCTCGGGCTGATTGCTGTAGCGCATGGCGCTTTATGTCGCCCCCTTATGCGGCGTGTCGCTGCTGCACACTCTATTCGATCATGGCGCACGGCGTACCATAGGCTACGACTTCGATGGCTAGGCCAATCCGTGTGGTCGAAAATTTGATATTCGTGACCATATTTGCGCCTTGCGCATCGGCAGCGCGCTTCAGCCGGATCGTTGCTTCACGCCGCGCGCGGTCCAGCAGCGTCTCATAGGCTCTGATATTACCGCCAAAAATTTGCCGTAGGCCTGCCAAGATAGCTTTAAAATAATCTTGCCCGATGACGACTGCGCCCAGCACCATGTTCCCGGCAGGGGCCGCCGCGTTTGGCACTGCTCGCTCCGTAAAAGTTAGCACATGGGCAAGCTCTGCTTCATCGCGGCGAATGCGGGCATAGTGCCGCTGTTCGGCAATACGCCCGCAGATAAAGCCGACGAGGATGAGGCTCAGCGGGATCGCAAAATTTAAAATGAACTGCAACAGAAAGGACATGCGTTTAGTCGCCCGCCAGTGGCTTAAGCTTGACGGCCGTGCCGTAGGCGAGCAGTTCTGCAGCGCCTTGGGTAATGGTGGAGGTGGCGAGGCGCACATTCACAACGGCATCGGCGCCCAGTGCAGCGGCTTGGCTTTGCATGCGGCGAATGGCTTCGCCGCGTGCATCTTCCATCAGCTCGGTATAGCCGCGTAGTTCACCGCCGACGATATTTTTAAGGCCCGCCATGATGTCTCGGCCAACATGTTTGGCGCGCACCGTAGAGCCTTGCACCATGCCTAAGTGCTCCGCCACTTCAAAGCCGGGAACCTGTTCAGTATTGGTAATTGTCAGCATCGTGGTTACATACTCCTTAAACCAGCCATTGCGTGGATCGTAAGCGCCCAACACTAGTGTCAACTCGCCGCGAAACCTAGCCCAAAGGTTCTTGCAGCGGCCTTAAAATAGAGGGGATTGTGTCATGGCGGTATCTTTTTCAGCGCACTATGCCGCGCTGCCGCCGCAGCTCTTTCGCGCGTTGCCGCCGACACCGGTGTCAGCACCCAGCGTCATTGCCATCAATGACGCGCTTGCCGAAGTGCTTGGACTGAATGCAGGCGATTTGCATAGTGCTGACGGTGTTGCCCTGCTGGCCGGTAACAGCATCGCGCCCGGCAGCCAGCCGCTTGCCATGGCCTATTCAGGCCACCAATTCGGGCATTGGTCTGGCCAGCTTGGTGACGGCCGGGCGCTCCTGCTGGGTGAGCGGCGCGCTAGCGATGGACAGCTTTACGATATCCAGCTCAAAGGCGCCGGCCGGACGCCTTTTTCGCGCAGCGGCGATGGCCGTTCAGCACTTGGGCCAGTGTTGCGCGAATATATTCTCAGCGAAGCCATGGCTGCATTGGGCGTACCGACGACGCGCGCGCTTGCAGCGCTGCGCACTGGTGATCAGGTCCAGCGCCATTACCCAGAACCGGGCGGCATCTTTACCCGGGTGGCCAAATCTCATGTGCGTGTTGGCACCTTCCAGCACTTCGCTGCCGCCAAAGATACCGATGCATTGAATGCTTTGACGCGGTTTTGCTTGGACCGGTTGTATCCCGGAGACGCCGGTGATGACATCGCCGCTAATGCGAGGCTCTTGCTTGAAAAAACCATTCAAAAACAAGCAGACTTGGTGGCCAAATGGATGTCGCTAGGTTTCATTCACGGTGTGATGAACACCGACAATATGGCCATCTCTGGTGAGACCATTGACTACGGCCCCTGTGCGTTCATGGAAGCCTATGATCCGCGCACGGTGTTTAGCTCCATCGACCACCAAGGGCGCTATGCCTACACCAATCAACCGGGCATCGCGCATTGGAACTTGTCCTGCCTTGCCTCCGCGCTGGTGCCGCTGCTTGATGCCGATCAAGACGCCGCGGTGGCTATAGCGCAGGCGAGCCTTGATACATTCCCAGATTTGTATGATGCAGCATATACTGCGAATATGTCTGCTAAATTAGGGCTCATGCAAGTGGCCTCAGAAGATCAACAGATCATTTCCGGCGTGCTTGAGGTGTTGAAAGATCGGGCTTTAGACTTCACCAGCACGATGAGAGCGATTGCCACCGGTCAATTTGACCTCACAACTGCGCCGCAGCTGGAAGCACTCCAAGCGCGGTGGGATCAGGATGGCCACAGTGCGGCGCAGCGCCAGGCCGCGATGAAGGCCGTTAATCCGGCTTTTATTCCGCGCAATCATCAGGTTGAAAAAGCGATATCAGCAAGTGTTGAAGACGCTGACGATACGCCTTTCCATCGATTGAATGCAGTGCTGGCCCAACCTTTTGTAGATCAGCTAGATGCGCAAGAATACGCGCACCCCGCCGAGCCGCACGAGGCTGTGCGGCAAACCTTTTGTGGAACGTAGATGCCCGCTGATTAGGCAGCGCGAATTTGCCCGACAAACTTGTCAGATTCTTTGCGTAGCGTGCTGACGCCGCTTTCCATTGACGCCACCACATCGGCAAGCTGATTGGCCGCTTGGTCGTTTGATTTGGCGCTTTGAGAGAGTTGCTGTGTGCTTTGCGCAAGACCACTTAGACGCTCTGACACCTGTGCGGCAGTGCGTGAAATTTCTTCTGTTGCTTGACTTTGCTGCGTTACGCCGGCCGAGATTTCCGTCGTCGAATTGCTGATCGTGGTGATGGTTGAGGCGATTTCTTGGATCGCTTCAACCACATTGCTGGTGACTGACTGGACGTTGACGATTTGCTCAGAAATCTGATCGGTCGCCTTGGCGGTTTGTCCGGCCAGGGTTTTGACTTCACTTGCCACCACGGCAAAGCCGCGTCCTGCTTCACCGGCCCGGGCTGCCTCAATGGTCGCATTCAAGGCGAGCAGATTGGTTTGTGCCGCAATGTCATTGATGAGCGTGACAACCTCGCCAATGTTGTCCGCGACCTTCGCGAGGTCTTGCACAGTTTGGCCGGTTTGGTTGGTCAGTGTGACAGCCGATTCAACCGAAGAGGACGAATCATCAACTTGACGCGCGATTTCGCGGATCGACGATGACAACTCTTCCGTTGCCGTCGCAACGGTTTGAATATTGCCAGAGACATCTTCGGCCACGCTGCTCAGCTCTTGGCTCATCGCGCCCGTTTCAGAAGCAATCGTTTTTAGATTGCCTGCAGAGCTTGAAAGCTCACCGGTGTTGCTGCCCATATCCGCCATCACGTTGGAGAATTGACCGTCAAAAGAATCTGCTAGCGCGCGCATCAGCTCTTCACGCTGTTTTTTCGCTTCTTCTTCGCGCTCATGTTCACGCTGGCGTTCGATTTCTTCACGCTCGCGGCGCTCTTCTTCAGCTTTTGCTTCGCGTTCGCGTTCAATGGCCTCTTGGGCTTTTGCTTCATCGCGCAGGCGCTTACTTTCCGTCAGCTGTTCGCGGAAGCTGCGCAGCGCGCTTACAACAGAGCCCAGCTCATCGCCGCGCTCGAGTGCATCCAGATCGATATCAAGCTGTCCATCGGCCAAGCGCGTCGTCGCTGTTGCAATGTGTTTGATCGACTTTGACAGTGTCGTGCTGATCACAAAGCCAAGACCGAATACCATGATCGCAACCAGCACCGTACCGGCGAGCGTCACCGTCAACGTCAGGTCAAGGCCGTCTTTAACCGCCATTGCGTTGGCTTGAACCTGGCTCTCTACCTTCTCAGATAGCTTACCAAATTGATCGATAACCCGGCCATAATTCTCTTGAAATGGATCAACGAAAGATACCGCCGTCGCGTAATCGATAGCCAGCATAGACGCGACCACATCATAGGCTTCCACATATTGCGCAAGCTCACCTTGCAGGGTTTCAACCTCCTGCACGGACACCAGAGCGGGGAAGTCAATGTTGAGTGTGCCAAGTTCTTGCGATAGCGCCTGGGCTGTACTTTTTAACTTATCAGATTGCTCGATAACCTCAGCAGACATCGGGTCGACGGCAGCATTTGTCAGGCTACGAAAGACATCTTCATTAAGCGTCCGGAAGCGGTTTTCGGTGTCGGCGAGTTTTGCAGAGGCGGCGAAGTCACGTTCAACGATAATATCGACGGTCGAGCCGGAATTTGAGATTTGCGAACTGATGACTGTTGACGAAATTGCCAATAGCGCAATAGCAATCACTGGCGCTGCGCAGATTTTGACCATCAACGGTAAGTTTTGAAAACGCGATAACATGACGGAGCCCAACCTCTTTTTTGATCTGATAAAACGTGCGCGCTTCCGCAGCGCTGCAGCGCATCCTCTCCCTGCAATACAAAGTGCTTACAAGACGGGTGTAAAAAGAGCGTAAATTCGCGGCGAATAATCGCAACCTGAAAGCGAGACGATCAACCTCACTTGCGTTTTGGCAGCTCTGGTGCCCGGCAAATATCTGATTTGACTTGGCGAAGTGGGATTGAGCTTTCAATGGACGCAACGCCGGCAATGCGCGTTAATGTGTGCGTTAAGAACTGCTCAAAGTCGCTCAGATCTCGACTGACAACCCGCAACAGATAGTCGCGATTGCCCGTCATGAGCCAGCAGTCGACTACATCTGGGCAGGCCCGCACCTCTGTTTCAAAGCGTTCAAGCGCATCATCAATTTGCCGGTCAAGCTGTACTGAGACGAACACCGAGACGCTAAATCCAAGTTTGGGCTCACTCAGCAGCGCTTTATAGCCGCGAATATAGCCGGCATCTTCGAGCGCTTTGAGGCGGCGTGAACACGGGCTTGGGCTTAGTCCCACCGCAGCGCTTAGCTGTTGGATCGAGATCCGGCCATCGTGGTTAATCTCTCGCAATATTTTCGTATCAATTTCATCCATAATGAGAAAAACCTGCTCTTTTTATATATTTTACAGTGATTATCGCTAAATATCAGCATTTCTCAATGGAAATTCGCAAGATAACGTTACAGCGCTTTTGATATCATATGACGATGTGATCAAAGCTATCTTGAAAGGCCCAACGCATGTCGCACCGCGATCTTGACGTTTTGCGTGAACTTGAACGCCGCTTATTATGGCTGGCCTCTTGGACCATTCACCATGCCAACCACGTGCGTGCGAGTGATGAGGTGAAGGTTGGCGGGCACCAGGCGTCCTCTGCGTCGATGGCGACGATCATGACGGCGCTTTATTTCAATGCGCTGCGGCCGGAAGACCGGGTTGCTGTCAAACCCCATGCTTCGCCAATCTTTCATGCCATCCAGTATCTCGCCGGCAATCAGACGCGCGAAAACCTTGAGAATTTTCGTGGGTTTGGCGGTGCGCAGAGTTATCCCTCCCGCACCAAGGACGTTGATGACGTGGATTTTTCAACTGGATCTGTTGGTCTCGGCGTTGCGCATACGCTGTTTTCATCGCTGGTGCAGGACTACGTAAAGGCGCATGGCTGGATGCGCGGGCGCCCTGAAGGACGCATGGTTTCGCTCATCGGCGATGCGGAGATGGATGAAGGCAACATCTATGAAGCCTTGCTGGAAGGCTGGAAAAACGGGCTGCGCAACTGTTGGTGGATCGTTGACTATAATCGTCAGTCGTTGGATGCAGTCATCCGCGAAGGCCTGTGGCAGAAGTTTGAAGATATGTTCCGCTCATTTGGATGGAACGTTAAAATTCTGCGCCACGGCAAGCTGCAAGAAGCGGCCTTTGCCGAGCCTGGTGGAGAAGCACTGCGGCAATGGATTGAATCGTGCCCAAATCAGCTCTATTCAGCGCTAACGTTCCAAGGCGGCAAAGACTGGCGCGAGCGGCTGCTCAACGATATTGGCGATCAAGGCCCGGTGTCTGCGCTGATCAACGCCCGTAGCGACGCAGAGCTTGAGCGTTTGATGTGCAATCTTGGCGGACATGACATCCCCTCCCTCCTAGACGCTTTTGAAGAGGCTGCGCAGAACGACACGCCAACCTTGTTCCTATGCTACACAATTAAAGGCATGGGCCTGCCGCTGGCGGGGCACAAAGACAATCACGCTGGCCTGCTCACCCCCAAACAAATGGAAGCCTGGCGCGCGGCCATGCGCGTACGTGCGGGTCATGAGTGGGATCTGTGGGAAGGTGCCCGACTGCCGGAAGACACGTTAAAAGCCGCCGTTGCCAGCGCGCCATTTTTTGTCAAAGGCACACGCCGGCTTGAGGCGCCCAAGTTACCGGTTCCTGCGAAACTCGAGTTTCCGCAAGGGCGCGGCAAGCCAATATCAACGCAAATGGGCTTTGGCCAAATCCTTAATGAGCTCGCCCGCAGCGAGAGTGACCTGGCAGACCGCATTGTGACCACCGCCCCCGATGTCACGGTTTCTACAAACCTCGGCCCGTGGGTCAACCGACGCGGCTTATTTGCCAAAGAAGCGATGGCAGACACCTTTAAAGCAGAGCAGATCCCATCGACGTATACGTGGAATTTCTCGCCCAAAGGTCAGCATATTGAACTTGGCATTGCCGAATCCAACTTATTTCTGACGTTATCTGCGCTTGGCTTATCCCATTCACTCAATGGCGAGCGCCTGTTGCCGATTGGCACGGTCTATGACCCGTTTATTTATCGCGGCGCCGACCAGCTCAACTATGCCTGCTATCAAGATGCGCGGTTTATGCTCGTGGCGACACCTTCGGGCGTATCGCTAGCGCCAGAAGGCGGCGCGCACCAGTCGATTGGCACACCGCTCGTGGGCATGGCGCAAGATGGGCTTGCCACGTTTGAGCCCGCGTTTGTGGATGAGCTTGCTGCCATCATGCGCTTTGGCTTTGATTATATGCAGCGCGATGGCGCCAAAACGCCAAACCAAGACACCTGGCTGAGCGATGATGCGGGTGGCTCAATTTACCTTCGCCTGACAACGCGTCCGCTCGAACAGCTGCAGCGTGAGATCACGCCGGATCTTGAAAGCGATATCATTCAAGGTGCGTACTGGCTGCGCAAGCCTGGCCCAAATGCGCAAGTTGTTGTCGCCTATACCGGCACGCTGGCGCCAGAAGCAATCAAAGCAACGGGCCTCATGGCGGAAGACCGCCGGGATGTTGGTCTACTGGCCATCACCTCGGCAGACCGGCTGCATGCCGGCTGGACCGAAGCCCAGCGCCAGCGTGAGAATGGCCTTGCCTATGCGTCTAGCCATATCGAACGCCTGCTTGGTGACTTGCCGCAGCATTGCGGTATCGTCAGCGTGCTTGATGGCCACCCGGCAACGCTTGGCTGGCTTGGCTCGGTGCATGGCCACCGCAGCCGCGCCCTGGGCGTTGAGCACTTCGGCCAAACGGGACGCATCAAGGACCTATATAAACACCATGGCATTGACGCACGCGGCATTATGAAAGCGGCGCAAGCGCTCACCGCTGGCCGGCCTTTGCGCCAACTGCGCGCAGTGTAACGGCCCGTCCCTTTAGGCAGCTATCGCGCGGCGCCTGAGCCCTAGATTTTGCAGCAGCATTACAATTCTGCAAGGAGAGAGGGTATGGGCCGCGTTGAAGGAAAGGTTGTGTTGCTGACTGGCGGCGCAATGGGTCTTGGCGAAGCTGCCGCCGTGATGCTGAAGGGCGAGGGCGCCCATGTTACAATTACGGATTATAATGAAGAGGCTGGCCGCGCCACGGCACAGAAACATGGGCTTGAATTCATCGGCCAGGATGTGACGGATCCCGACCGCTGGACCGAGGTCATTGCGCATATGGAGGCCAACCATGGCCGCCTAGATGTGCTCGTGAACAACGCAGCGGTCACCGTTTATGGCTCTATTGCAGATATCAGTTACGAAGATTTCCGCCGTTGCTACCAGGTTGATGTGGATTCGGTTTTTCTCGGCTGTAAAGCAGCGATGGATTTGATGGCACGCTCTGGCGGCGGGTCGATGATCAATTTTTCATCTGCTGCTGGTCTGCGTGCTGATGCGGACCTTGCCGCTTATAATAGCGCAAAGGCGGCGGTGGAGATGCTCAATAAGTCAATCGCGCTCCATTGCGCGAAAGTCCAGAATAACATTCGCGTTAACTCCGTCCACCCCGGCGTCGTCCTTACGCCCAATGTACAAAGTGTTGCTGACGCCGCGTCCGACCCGCAGGCCATGCTTGATATGTTTGCCAACAATGCGCCCATCAAGCGCATGGGCCAGCCGGACGATATTGCCAATCTGGTGCTGTATTTAGCGTCTGACGAAAGCAATTTCGCCACCGGCGGCGCGTTTGTTGTGGATGGGGGGCTGAGCCTTTAAAAAACTCTCAGCCCAGGCTTTCGCGATCGGATGTCAACCGGAGGGTCGACATCACAAATATTCTTGATTAACCGTAACAATTGGGCCTACAAGCTTATTCTGTAGCGAAGGGGGTTGCGATGCTATCAAAAATTTCAAAGCAATATGTATATGTGCTGTTGTCAGTCGCACTGAGCGCCGGCTGGAGTGCGAGTTCCGTGCACGCGGCGAGCTTAACGACGGGGGCCGGATCGGCGGTGACATCGCCAGATGCGATGGCTACTTTTACCGGCATACAGTCAAGCCTCTTTGTGTATGAAGAAGATGGGCTGCGGTTTACGACGCCGACGGTCACAAATAATGGGGCGTTTGATGCCTTTAATTTTGCCATTGCATCCAACAACTTGCACTATGCTGGCGGCAATAATGGCTTTACTGAAATTACCGCGGTTAACGGTGATGTATTCACCGCTGTGGAATTGCTGTTCGGTGATGGAAATACGAGCTTCGGTTGCTGCCGTAATATTATTGATACAGTTTTTGCCTGGAATGCGGAGCGGGACGGTATGTCCGTTGGCTCAGGTTTTATCAATACACCTGTCGGCAGCATTGTTGGCGTGGTTGACGCCGCCGGCTTTGACACATTGCAAGTTGCCGCATGGCCGGGGATCAATTCCGCAACGGCTGGATCGTTTCAAGCGATTGCCATTGATGACGTGTCTGTTGAATTTCTAACAGCAGTTCCTGTGCCGCCAGCTGCCCTCTTATTTGGATCCGTCATGGCCGGGGCGGGCCTTTTGCGCCGCCGGGTTCGTTAGCGCATAGGCAAGAGCGCTTTTGCTGGTTTAAGCCGCGTTTGCACGCGCGGCTAAGATAACGACGTAAAAAAAGACGGTGATCTAATCGATCGCCAATCGCATTATGCCGTGCGCCCGCCATCAATCGGTACGGTGATGCCGGTTACGTATTTGGCTTTATCGCTCATCAGCCAGCACACAAGTTCGGCGATATCTTGCATATCGCCGGTATGGCCAAGCGGAATGTCTTTGCGGATATTATCGAATATTTGCGGCATCTTGCTTTCCATCTCTTGGGCGCGCTCGGTCATAATCACTCCGGGCGCGATGGCGAGGCAGCGGATGTTTTCTGGCCCATATTCTTTGGCAACCGTATAGGTCAGCCCAATAAGGCCCCATTTCGATGCACAATAATCCGCCATGGTAGGTACACCCTGTAGCCCGGCGGTCGACGAGTTGTTGACGATGACGCCGCCGCCATTTTTCTGCATCAGCGGGATTTGCGCGCGCATAAGCATGAAGACGCTGGTGACATTCACATCCATGGAGGCTTGCCAGCGCTCTAGCGGCGTTTCGATGAATGGCCCAAAGCCTTGCGTATTGCCGATATTGTTAAACACACAATCGAGCGTGCCATAGGTTTCGGCGACTTGCGCGATACCGTCATTGACGGACGCTTCATCGGTGCCGTCCATATGCAAGGCAAGGCCGTCCCCGCCGGCTGCTTTATGCGCGTCGATGATCTTGTCGCACTCGTCCTTGCGGCGGGCTGCCACGATCAGTTTTGCGCCTTGTTCGCCAGCGTAAATCGCCGTGCGGCGGCCCATGCCGGTGCTGGCGCCTACAACGAGGACGGTTTTGTCTTTGAGGAGCATGGCTTAGTCCTTCAGGTCGGAGAGAAATTTGGCGATCGCAGCGGCTTTTTGCGCATCGGCGCCGCTCGTTTGCGCGGTTTGCGCGGTTGGCAGTGCTGCAACCAACGGCTCCATGCCGCTTTCGATTGGGCCATCATCCGAGGTCAGGACAAGTGTTGGCGCAGCGGCTTGTTGCGCGCTGGCCAGTACATCCTGGCGAAACACCGCTTCATAGGGCAGATGGTAGGTTTCCAGCGCATTGAGCACATCCAGCGTCAGCATGTGCAGCACCTGCGCATCAAAAGTACCGCCGGGGCGCAAATGATCCAGGTCTTTCTTATAATGCGGAAAGAAGATCATCTGATCGCGCATAAACTGCCAGGCCCAGTGGAACTGAGCGCCATCGGGCTGCGGTGTCTGCGGCGGCGCGTAGTTCTCTAAAAACTCCTGGCGCATCTGCGCATCAAGCAAGGCGACGCCATCAAGGATCATCGCGCGGAATTTGCCGGGCATCGTTTTGGCCCATTCAATCGCAATGTGCGCGCCGGTATGCGTGCCGTAGACGGCAATGTCTGACAGGCCCAGCGTCTCCACCAAGGCCTGAACTGCCGCCGCATAGTCAGCCATGGTGGGGCTGTCTTCCAGCATGGGGTCCGACTGACCATTGCCCGGCGTATCTGGCGCTATGAGATAGAAATCATCCGCCAGCGCCCGCATCAGGCCGACCAGCGCGATGGACGATGCCGGCGAGGCATGCAGCATAATCAGCGCCGGGTTGTCTGGTTTGCCAGCAACGCGCATATGCACCAGCCGGGCGCCAATGCGGGTAAATGTGCGATCCATCACAGTCTCGCCCTTGAACTTTTTTAATATTGCGTTCCATAGATCGCACGGTGCATTTTGGCCTGGTCGAATAGTGTTTTGATCATGGTGTGAAGGTTATTTCACGGCCTTAGTAAAATCTTGCCGCCCGTCATGTTGCCGGAATAGGTTTTTAAGGCTGCCTGCACATCATCAAGTGGAAATTCGCCTTGTACGCTAGTTTCAATCACGCCCTCGGCAAACAGCTTGCCGACTGCTTTGGCGGCTTTTCCGAGCTGGATCAGGTTGCGGCTGCCCATCCAGGTGCCCAGGAAAAACCCGGTGATTGATTTGTCCGTGAAGATGAGGTCTTTGCGGTCAATATTTCCAATTGGGGTATCATCCAGCCCGCCATACACATACACGGTGCCGCCCGGCGGCAGAGCGTTAAACAGCGTGCCGGTCATCGGCCCACTCACCGCGTCAAAGGCGATAGTCACGCCTAGGTCAGCAATCTGTTTACGCAAAGCCTCGTCAAAGTTAGGCTTGCTTGAAATCAAAATGTGTTTTGCGCCGCGTTGGCGCAGCAGGTCGGCTTGCTCTTCGCGCCGCACAATGTTGAGCACCGTCATGCCGCGGCGCTGCCCGATCGCGTTAATGATGCGGCCAGCTTGGCTTGCGGCGGCACTTTGCACCATGGCGCGGTGGCCGTTTTTAAGGCCCTGATCAATAAAGCCATAGGCGGTAAAGGGATTGACCAAGAAGCTGGCCGCATTGGCGACGCTTAAATCCTCAGGCACGGGCAGGCAGGCATTGGCCGGCGTAATCACATGGCTGGCCCAGCAGCCGCCGTCATCAGATTGGCTGCCGATGGCGACACGCTTGCCGTTTAAGAGCCGGCCCATCATGCCGCCGCCCGAAGCAATCACCCGTCCGCACCCTTCAAAGCCTGGCACGGCAGGTAAAGTTTTCCGTACGCCGTACACCCCGCGCATGAACATCATGTCGGACGGGTTGCATGGCGCAGCTTCGACTTCGACCAACACTTCTCCTTTTTGCAAAGGCCGAAGCGGCAGCGTTGTAACGCTCAGGCTCGCCAAAACGGCTTCAAAGTCTTCGGTATAGGCCGGGATGGTTACAGCGCGGCGCTGGGTCGGCAAAGCCATGGTCTCGCTCCTTATCTATGACGTCCATGTAGAGCGGTGCGGGCATATTGGAGGACTGCTGGTTTTCCTAGGCTGGCCAACCCTCCAGCTGGTAAGCACTCTCCCAAAACATCCATTCCAGCTGCGCTGAGCGCGTATAAGCCTGCTGCATTGCGCGGGTTGTCCTTGGCGCGGTTGCTGCGGCGACGCTGTCTACCGTTGCAATCACTGCATCAACCGAAGCATCAAATTCCGCGCCAGCATAGGTCTCAATCCAAGCTTTGTAAGGGTGACTGGCAAGCGCATTGCCACCGGTTTGCTTATACAGCGCTGCGCCCACTTCGCGGTAAATCCAGAAACATGGCAAGAGTGCAGCGAGCCCCACTTCAAACGGCTCAAGCGCCGTTACGCTCAGCAACGTAGCCACATAATGCGCGCAGGTGGGCGACCGCTCAGCGCTGGCAAAGTCTTCGGCAGAAATGGCGAATTGCCTGAAATAATCGGCATGCAGTGCGCGCTCAACTACAATGGCTTCTTTGGCGGCATCGGCGAACTGCACGATATGATCTGTGCTCCAGGCCTTGGCCGCCACCAGCGAGAGCCCGCGCGCAAAGCCTTCCAGATAATGTGCGTCTTGGATCATATAGTGTTTAAAGCGCTCGGGCGTGAGAGTTCCCGCTGCCAAGTCGCGATTAAACGGGTGGTTCAGCGTCTTTTCATAGAGCGGCAGGTTTTGCTGCCAAACGGCGGCGGAAAACGATGTCATTGGGTGCTTCGGGTCTAATTCCCTTGGGCTTGCCGCGCTTTGCGCGCATCGCGAAAGCTTTTAATGAAAAACACAAAGGCAATGACGGTGGACACCAGCATCAGACCCACCCGCACTATGGCTAGGCTATCGCCGCGATTGATCGCCCCGCGCAGCGGCATGAACAGTGCAATCAGCACGATCAGTGTGAGCAGCACGGCAATATGTGCAACCACCTTGTTTTCAGACTTAACGCCCGGTAGGCAGACCAGCAGGCCAACCCCAAACGCCGCGGGAATAAGTGCGGTAAAAGATGGTGTGGCGGACGAGAGATAGCCCCACGCCGACATCCCAATCAAAATAACTGCATTCAAGGCGCTGGCGCTATGTGCGTTCACGGGTCTTCTCCATACCGGTATGGACGTTTCCAGGAGGTAGCAGACCCAGCCGTGAGCGCAACTGAAATTCGATATCTGCGGGTATAAGACTGGGCGAAAAGTCCTGCACTGGCTTGGTATTTTGGAAGCGCTTCAAGGCACGCGTGAGCGCAAGTGTGCAGATCGATGAACCTTGCAAGGAAGCGCTCTGTACGGCATCGCTATTTTCGATCTGATCTGGTAGCGAGAGATCAAATAACGTGAATGTTTCGATTGGTAGGGGTTCGCAAATGGCAGAAGCACAGCGCCCAGCGGTGGATGAAATCCGCATGCATGCAGAGGAGGGACCCGCAGGCATAACCCTCACGCGCATAGACTTTTTGCTTAAGGACGTGGAAACGATCTCCCAAACCCACATTAGCGGCGGTGGCGGCGGTTCATTAGGGCCGATGCATGGCACGTCGCCCGTGCGGATCAGCAGCAGTAGCAGCATTATGCATCAGACATTTGTCCCGACACCTGAGGGCAAACTGGCCATGCTGGATCTGAACAGCACCGACATGCCGCTTGCCAAAGGGCAATGGTTGTCGATCGTTTGGGGCCAGAAAAAGACCCGCGATAAATTTGGTCCGCTGATGGTCGCGGGCGTCAATCAAGATACTGGCCAGTTCGTTCAACTGCGCGGACCAGCCAGAACGCGCGATAAGCAGCAAAATTATATCAGTGTTGATGCACTTGTTGGGTTCATGAAGTTCTGGCGGCGCTGGCGGCTATGGGCGGCGGTTTTATCAGTGTTGCTCGGCATCGTCTTTGTCGCCGCATTGTTCGACAGCGGTAGTTATGGACCGGCGGACCTGACAACGCGCGATGGGCTCATGGGCCTTGGGGTGTTTTTAGGTGCTGCGGTTTGCGTTGCCATGGTTGCAGCCCTAGTGCCGGCCTTTTTGCACGAGCTTTTCGCACTGGGGTTTCTGATTCAACGGGTCAAAAAAGCCGCCAAAAAAATGGTGATGGCATAATCTAGGCATGCCGACGATCTGGTGTTTTACAGGGGCCGACTACTGGTCGTTTTTGTGCGAATATCCAATACAAAAATGGTTCCGGGATTGATTCCCTCCTCTTAAGACGGGAAAGCGAAAAATTCGCTCCGTCCCAAATCGCGCCATTAAAAATCCAAAGCGCTTACCTGCTGCCGTTAATGCGCAAACAGCACTGCGATTTCATCTTGCGCCAGCATGCGCTGGGTTTCGCCGCCGAGAATGGTTTCAAGGAGGCGTGAACGGCTGTAGGCGCCCATCACGATGTACGCTGCGTTGATGGCTTTGGCCTGCTGCATCAGTTGGGTTGAGACATGTCCTTCGGCTGGGATGGTGTCGGCTTCGATATGCACACCTGCCCGGCTGAGATAGCGCGCGAGGTCAGATAAATCCGGGCGGCTGGCATTGCTTGAGCCAATGGTCACAGCCATAACACTGCTGGCTTTTTGCAGCAGTGGCAGCGCTGCCTTGACCGCCTTGGCCGCTTCGAAGGAGCCATCCCATGCGATCAAAACAGTGCCAAGTGGGTCAAACGCTTTCAGTGTCGACGGCACGGCGAGCACCGGCGCTGCCCCATAGGTGACCACATGGCTTAAGAACGGGCCCGAACCCTCAAGTGCGGCATCCTGCTCGGCAAGTGTGACCACGGCAAGATCGGCAAGGCTGGTTTGGGACACAAAAGCTTCGGCGGCAAAGCCGCGCACGTCGACCCACTCCCAGGGCACATCTTCTTGGCGCATCTGCTCAATGATCTGGGACTTCACGGCCTGGCGCTGCGCCACCGCTTCAGCTTCCAAATCTTCAAAATTCACCACCGCTGCCAGATTGCCGGGCGCCAGCCCGGTGGCCACCATGGCCGGCGGTGCCGGCTGGCACAGCATAACTTGGCCTGAAAAGACGCGGGCAATATCAAAGCTGGCCTGCAGTCGAGCGGCCTGCCCATGTGTGCCGGAGATATGAACGAGGAGGGTTTGCATGTCTCACCTGTGGTTTTAATTTGCAGGCTTTCAGTATGGCTTTCGCCGGTGCGCGGGGGGTTGATAGAGGTCAAAAACCGCGCCGCTTTACTGGGATTTGCTTGCGCCGAGCGCGCCATACAGGCTGGCCGACTTCTCGGCCCATGAAAATGCGGATATAAGCAAAGCCTGTTTCTAAACGTTTCGTTAAGCTACAGTTCAGTTGCAAGTGGCCAAAGCTATGGCAAGCATGGGCAACCGGAAGGCAAATTGTAGTGCGGTATAAGGCAGCAAAGATGACGGTGTACGCACTGGCGATCTTGAAATCCGTAGCCGTTATCGTCGGCATTATCGCAGGTGGAATGTTTGTTGGCGCGGGTTTATCCCAGATGGTGCGCGCACAGGAGCTGCCAGAAAACGCCAAGCCGGTTGATGAGCCCGCTGCCGAAAGTGATGTCAAACGCTGGCTGCGCGACACCAAAAGTTTGCGTGCCGATTTTATCCAACAAGGCGCCGATGGCTCGTTTCTGCGCGGGACGTTTACCATGCGCCAGCCCGGCCGCATTCGTTTTGATTACAAAGACGCATCAGATCTGCTGATTGTTGCGGATGGCAAGGCAGTCTATTTTATTGATTATGAAGTCCGGCAGTTAAGCCGCTATCCGCTCAAAGAGACCCCGCTTGCGCCGTTGCTTGATAGTGCGGCAATCGAGACGTTGGCGCTGAATGTCACAGAAGTGACCGAGGGGCCGATGGCGGGGACCATCGCCGTCACCTCGAAAGACCCCAAACACCGCGAATATGGTACGCTGACCATGATGTTTGACCGCGTTGATGCAGCCGGCAGCAAACTCCTTCTGCAGGCATGGACGGTCCTTGATGCGCAAGGCAATCTCACCCAGGTCACCTTGCGTGACCAAGAAGAAAATATCGCGGTGGCCGACAGTACCTTTACGTTCAAAGATCCGCGCCGCCGCCGCCCAGGGTCGCGCACGCGCTAAGCGCCCCACAGCGACATCACACGTCTAGATTGGCGCCTAACACTTTGACGGAGTGGCGAGGCATGCTCGCAGCGACTACACCTGGCGTAATACATCTGGTTTGAAAGGGTTATGTTATGGATATGAACGGGGTAAGCGCAGTTGTTACAGGCGGCGCAAGTGGGCTGGGCGAAGGCACAGCACGGGCCTTTGCAGCCGCCGGCGCAAAGGTGACGATCTTTGACCTTAACGATGAGCGCGGAACCCTCGTTGCTGGTGAGATTGGTGGCCAATATGTGAAGGTGAATGTCGCCGAGGAAGACAGCGTAAACGCAGGTCTGGATGCAGTGGAGGCAGCACATGGAACGCCGCGTATTTTGGTCAATTGCGCGGGTATTGCGGTCGGCGAAAAAACCATCAGCAAAGGCGTGCCGCATGATCTGGGCCGGTTTGCTAAAATTGTCCATGTCAATCTGGTTGGCACGTTCAACTGCATCTCCCGCACGGCGCTGCGTATGGCGGCTTCCGACCCGGTGAATGATGAAGAGCGCGGCGTGATTATCAACACCGCTTCAGTGGCAGCCTTTGACGGCCAGATTGGTCAAGCGGCTTATTCCGCATCCAAGGGCGGTGTGGTTGGCATGACGCTGCCCATAGCGCGGGATTTGTCGCGCGATGGCATCCGCGTGTGTACCATCGCGCCGGGCCTGTTTTTAACGCCGATGTTCCAAAGCTTACCGCAGGAGGCTATTGATTCTTTATCAGCCGGCGTACCCTTCCCGCAGCGCCTTGGGTCGCCTGCGGAATATGCGAAGCTGGCGCAAAGCATCGTTGAAAATCCAATGCTCAATGGCGAGACAATCAGGCTTGACGGCGCTCTACGCATGGCACCGCGCTAGCGGCTTTAAGTTTTAGCAGGCGGCCCGCAGCGCCCGCTCTACTGCTGTTCCAATCTGCCGCAAGCTAAAGGGTTTGAGCAGGACATCATGGATCAGCGCGTCAAGATTATGGGCGCGCTCGCGCTCTGCAGAGTATCCGGTGATAAGCAGGATGGGCATCGCCGGATAGGCTGAGCTCGCTGCCAAAGAAAGCGCGATGCCATCCATGACCGGCATTACAATATCGGTGATCAACAGATCATAGGTCCCGGCATGCAGTTTTTCGAGCGCTTGCCCACCATGCGGCGCACTGTCGGCGTGATGACCATAGCTTTCCAGTGCGCGGCAGATGAATTCGCGCACGGCTGTATCATCTTCTGCGACCAAGATTTGCGGCATTCGCACGTTACCCCATAATGCGCCTTCGCTGCTGGCGAGCCATGAATTCCAGCCGATCTAGCGTCCAGTCGAGGGCAAGTCTAAAGCACTCATTTTCGCCCCTGTCATCGCTTTTGCCTGACCACTCTGCTTGCCGTTTGTAAACACCAGTTCCATTTCGGCCGCGTCTTGCGGCATATCGACAATCTCCGTTGCAAAGCTGATTTTTTGGCCGGGCTGCAGAATGTCAATTTCTGCAGAAAACAGCCAACGGAATAGCTCATTATTATCGCGGTCGCGCAAAATGCCTTCCAGCGGCGGCACGCGTACAGGCGCGGTTGCCGTATTTATTATAGCGCCGTTAATCTCTTGGATAAGTTGATCGTCGCGCCAATAGGCAGGCTTTTGCGGCGGTGTTTCAATAGACAAAAATTGCCCCGCGTTTGCGGTGATGAGCTGCGGCTCAATCGCAAGACCTATGGCTGCATAAACAGGCTTTACAGCTGGCAATTTCGCCGCAATCGTCTCGCGCGCGAAAATCGCTGTGCCCAGCCCCGATAAAACGATCGCTAAAATTGCAACCCAGCCTGCCGCCGCAACCAGTTTTGAGCGTTTTTTATAAACCGCCGGAACCTGGGTTTTTTTGCGGCGCCGGCTTGGCCCGTCCAAACTGATGTCTGGCATCGCCGTATCATCATCTGTGCGCGCTGCATTGCCGGTCTCAATATCGCCGCTGCCGCCAGCATCGTCGCCCGTGCCAAGGTCATTGCTGTAAAGCGCCTTTAAATCTGCGTCATCATCTTCTCCGGACGGCGATACTGGAGGAGGTTCATCTAGCGTTGATGGATCAGCTTCAGCAGCATCTTTCGCTGCAGCTGGGCTGTCATCAAATACACTTTTTGCGGCTGCAGCCGACGTGGTTTGCGGCTGGAAAATTTGTCGTCGTTCAGTGTCGTTGGGTGGCAGCGAACCTGGAGCTGTGTCAGCACGTGACGGCTGCGGCGTTTGAAACCAAATATGTTTGCAGCGCGCACAGCGTACGCGGCGGCCACTGGGCATCAGCACTTGCGGATCGACCACAAAGCGGCTGCTGCAATTCTCACAGGTCACAATCACGCGCGTGCTCCCACGGACCTGTCGCCCTCTTCATAAAGCGCGCACTAAAGACACTGTCGGTCTATTCGGCGGAATTGCGGCTCTACAAAAAGCGACCACGACCCTGAATTGACACTAGATTTGGGCGAAGGCAACGCTAAACTGCAGAGCGAACGTCAGAAATAAGCAATTTTTGTGCCTGAAACCGCATCCAAAGCCATAACGCCAGCCGTTGAAACGGGCTCAAGCGCCAATCGCGTGCGCTTTGAAAATGTCGGGATGCGCTACGGTGTGGGCCGTGAGGTTCTGCGCAATATCAGCTTTCAACTGGACCCGGGATCGTTTCATTTTCTGACCGGCCCAAGCGGCGCGGGCAAGACGTCGCTGCTCAAATTGCTTTATCTCGCGCACCGGCCCTCGCGCGGCGTTATTGAGATTTTCGGACAGGATGTTGCGCAATTGCCGCGCAAAAGATTGCCTGCGTTGCGGCGGCGCATCGGCGTGGTGTTTCAGGACTTCCGGCTTCTCAATCATCTGACAGCGCTCGAAAATGTGGCGTTGCCACTGCGTCTGGCTGGCGGTAAATCCAGTCAGATTACCGGGCATGTGCGCGAGCTGTTGTCTTGGGTTGGACTAGATGATCGGATGGACGCGACACCGCCAACACTGTCAGGCGGGGAGCAGCAACGCGTAGCCATTGCCCGCGCGGTGATTGCCCGGCCTGATATTTTAATTGCCGATGAACCGACTGGAAATGTTGATCCGCACATGTCGCGGCGGCTGCTTCATTTGTTTGCCGAACTCAACAAATTGGGAACCACAATTGTACTGGCGACCCATGATCTTTCACTTTTAGAGCGGTTTTCCGCCAACTTGCTCCGGCTGGAGAATGGCGAACTGGTGGGAAATAGCGCATCAAGTGACCCGGTCGCCCGGGGCTTGGTTGGCGACGCCTCGGTGCCTGCAGCGCCATCAGGGTCATCTGGCGCACCCGCAGCCGCGCATGCTGGGCCGCCAGCCGGCGCTTCGGATGTGCAGCCATCTGGCCGCCAGCAGGCAGACTAATCCAGTGGCTTTGGGGCGCGCCGATTACAACATTCTGCCTGCAGATGCGCGCGCTGGCGGATTGTTGCCGTGGATCATCGCCGTGATGATGTATTTATGTGCTTTGGCGATATTCAGCGCGGTTTCACTGCAGTTCGGCATCGCAACCTGGAGCGAAAATCTCGAACGGTCGTTTACCATACAAGTGCCCGCAGAGACCGCCGGACAAGCAGATTTTGATGTGTTAATCCATACGGCATTGAGCCAAATCGAGGGCGTTGCCAGCATTGATGTGCTATCGCGGCAAGAAAACAAAGACCTTTTGGAAACCTGGCTTGGCAAAGGGAATGTGAGCGATGAATTGCCGGTTCCAGCTCTTATTGATGTCACTCTAGCAGTTGATGCGCAGGTGCCGCAAAGTACGCTTGATGCTGCCTTATCAGCATTCCCTGGGGCACGAGTGGAACGCAGCGCCAGTTGGCTTAGCCAAATAAAAACCGCAGCTCTCAGCATTATTGCCAATGCGTATTTTGTTGTCATGCTCGTGCTTGCCGCAACCCTTGCGGTGGTGACCTTTGGGACCAGAGCGCAGCTGGCGGCGCACCAATCAACAATTCTGATTGTGCATCATATGGGCGCTGAAGACCGGGTCATTGCCCGCGAATTTCAATACAGTTTCTTAAAGCTTGGGCTGATCGGCGGCTTGCTGGGTACGGCGATGGCGCTGCTGACCATTGTGATTTTATGGCTGACATTCAAAGTGCCTGATGTTGGCCTTGTGGCGGTGCTGATCGAGAATTGGTTTGCCGTCTTGTTTATTGTGCCAATCCCGCTTGGCGCGGCTCTCTTGACCATGCTGACGGCACG
The DNA here is from genome assembly GCA_039026755.1 of Pseudomonadota bacterium. GTDB lineage: Bacteria > Pseudomonadota > Alphaproteobacteria > Sphingomonadales > CAKZYD01 > CAKZYD01. The sequence goes on from JBCCLR010000029.1 coordinate 23,404, forward strand.
CTTTACCGTGTTTTCATCGCTTAAAGCGGTGCTCTAACATGCGCCGCGTGGTGAGTATTGGCCTGGCGATCTGTGCGCTTGGTGTGCTTGGCAATTATGTGGTGTTTCGCGCGCGCCAGCACACATATGCTGATGCCAGCCGGTTAATGCTCACTAGTGACGTATCAACGCCTGAAACCGTCGTTTTAACCGGCGGCAGCAAGCGCATTAAACTTGCGCTTGAGTTGCTGCGTGATGGCCGTACGGATCATGTGTTTATCTCTGGTGTTGGGCAAAAATACAGCAAAGCTAAGCTGCCAGCGGTGCCTGGTTTAACAGAAGAGATGCGCGCGTGCTGCATATCCCTGGGGTTTTCTGCACGCAACACCACAGAAAATGGCGCTGAAAGCGCGGCATGGCTGAAACAGCGCGGTGCGCGCCGCGTATTTCTCATTACCGCCGATTTTCATATGCCGCGGGCCATGCTGGAATTGCAGCGCGCTGCCCCGAACATCACGATTATGCCGATTACCGTCCGCCAGCCGCGCAAAGCTCTGCAACATGCTGCAGAATTTGTAAAATACAGTGCCCGAATGCTGCACTTGCCTGCGCCGCAGCGCGGCGCCTGACATCCACCATGACCCTTTGGCTCCGCTCGCTCGCATTCAACGTGCTTTTCGTGCTTTCAACATCGCTGATTTGCATTTTATGGCTGCCCACTCTCTTCATGCCTATTCGCGTGGTGTATCTTGGTTTCAAAGCCTGGGCCTATGCCACTGCATTTCTGCTGTGGCTGTGTCTTGGCGTTCGCCACCAGTTTCTTGGCACCCCGCCGCCCTGCGGTCAACCTGCACTCGTCGCCGGCAAGCATCAAAGTGCGTGGGAGACCATCACCCTTGCGCTGGTGCTGGATCGCCCGGCTTTTGTGCTCAAGCGCGAGCTCGCCTGGATCCCCGTGCTCGGCTGGTATATGGTTAAGATGCGGATGGTGCCGATCGATCGCTCACGCGGCTCGCGTGCGCTGCGCCGCATGCTGCGCGCCGCAAAGCGTGCAAAAGATGATGGCCGCACGATGGTGATCTTTCCCGAAGGCACACGCGTTGCGGTCGGCAAAACCGGCGCGTATCAATCTGGCATTGCCGCGCTCTATCGGCACTTGGAGCTGCCGGTGACGCCGCTGGCGCTCAACAGCGGCCTTACCTGGGGGCGCAA
>JBCCLR010000030.1:0-24584 GCA_039026755.1 Pseudomonadota bacterium
CCCCTCGGCCAGATAGACCTCAGCTTCACGTAACTTTGAAATAATCTCTTCCGGTGAATACCGTTTCCCCGACATCACAAATCTCCTTCAATTGGGCCATTTTAATACTTTCACATGGCTGCATTCAAAGGGGTCGGGTCACTCCCGTAGGAGGCGTTGGCCGGACAAATCAGGAAAGGCCAAAACGCGTTCGCGCAGATAGGCTGCAAAAGGATCAATAACACGCGGCCGCGGCGCGCGCGGACCATAAGACGGCGCTTCAAGGCCGCGCTCGAGATAGCGGCGGACTGTTTTGCGGTCACAGCCAACCTTGCGGGCGATAGCCGATATGCTGAGGCCCTGTTGCTTTAAATCCTGGATCAAAACGATCTCCCTTATTCCCTTCACCTGCCTCCCCCAATCGTACGAAAAAGGCAGGTATCAAGCTTGCGTTCCGCGACAGCACCAATTGCGAATATTTAAGGTTCGCAATCGGCACTGCCGCTACCAGCTGGGGAATATTACTTCGGCACTTTTGAGGAGATTACGTCCGGTAATTACACATGCTCACCAAAAGCTGGAAAAGTCCAAGTTTCAACCCCTTGGTTTTGGGGATAATTACCCAAGCAGATAGGTTTTCCATCGGCACCAAAGAAATGGTTATATAAAACTTAACGTCGGTATTGGGGTTCCGTCACATAGGCAATGACAGAGAACAAGCGGCGTGGTTCATAGCCTAAAGTTCTGATGGGTAACTACACCACTCGTTCAGTCCTTCAGGGCGTGTATTGCTTTGCTTACGACTTGGTTCATATAAGCACGCGTTCCACCTTCGGACGAATGACCTAACCTCACGACGACAAGATCCCGGGACGGGATTATTAGGACATATTGACCTAACCAACCCAAAAACCAAAATGCATCTTTAGGCACATTCGGCAAGTCTAACTCTGAGTTGAGCCAAACTTGACCGCCATATCTTGAAGACGCCGGTGAGGGTTTTGCCATAAAGGCTCCCCATCCTTTTGGCAATAGGCGCTTGCCTTCCCAAACGCCGTCTTGAAGCAGAAGCTGGCCGAGCTTTGCCCAGTCTAGAGCAGTTGCATAGTCATAGCCTGTTATAACAAAATTGCCATAGGCATCGGGTTCCAATACAAAACTAGACGAACCAATCTTATCGAAAAGGGCTGTTCGGGGCCAAGAGAGATGGCTTTGATCGGTTTGGTGGGCGTAGCGCTTTAAGAGGCTCATTAGGGTGAGCGTGTTGGCATTGCGGTACTGGAAAACCGTGCCTGGCGTATATTGAAGCGGCTGCTTGATTGACAGGGCTTCGGTATTTTGACCACGAAAATAAACCGATTCATGGTCGTGGAGTTCGCTATAATAGGAGCTGTCTTTTGGCCCTGGGTTATGGAACTTTAAGCCACCGGCCATATTAAGAAGATGCCGGGCAGTAATTGCACCCCTTGGGTCGCCCCTGCCGGCCCATTCAGCAATGGGAACTGGATCGTCAATATTATAGCCTGTTTCGTGAACGAAGACGCCGAATAAAAGGGCAGCGACACTTTTGCCCATCGACCACCCAATAAGCCTTTGATCTGCTGCAAAGCCTTTGGCGTACCGCTCGCCAATAATCTGCCCTTTATGTACAATGACCATAGCCCGAGTGTTGTTGGGCGTGTCCCACTTGCTATCATCGAACGCAAGATCAAGCGCGGCTTCAATCTCTGGATTAGATTGTTTGACAGGGAAATGCCGTTGCTTTGGCGCATTTTTAACAGGCAAGATTTGAGGAGGTGCAAAGGCCGTACGCTGCGCTCCATCTGGCAATAATGTACAGCCAAAACCCGGTGTATATACAGACGTGACCTTTGGTGTAGCTTTAAACTCTTTAGTTGCAGGCGCCCAAAGCGTTACTGCCTTCGCCTTTGGATTAATCTTCCACTTGGTCGTCGCCCAATCGTGAAAGTGGTAGTCTTTAAAGTACAAATCTTCTGCAATGACCGCTTCGGGCTTTCGGTTCGATACAAAGACGCCCGAGCATAAAAGCTGGGTATGCAAGGCAATAGAATTGCGGTACCGTTGCTCACTCAATTGCTCGGCGGTCGGAAGAGCGGCAGCGATATAGGTGGGCGTGTTGCTTGCAATGTGGCTGATATCTGCCTTCACAGGCATGCTATCGATCACGAGCAAAACCGCTGATATGATGGCAATTGCAATCCTGGTTGGTTGCGGCATGGCTGCGGCCTTCAGATTTATATGTTTACGCGGCTTGACTTGTTGAGGCCGATTCGCCGATCACGCCATCTTTTAGAAGTGTTTGGATGTCCGCAGTGGTGTATCCAAGCTCTGATAGGACTTCATATGTGTGCTCGCCAAGGAGGGGCGCACCCCTGTTAAACTCTGAAGGTGTTTCGGAGAAGCGGATGGGTAGGCCCAAGGTTTTGACTTCGCCGAGGCTGCTGTGTTTGACGGTGCGGACTTGATCGCGCGCCTGGATTTGCGGGTTTTCCAGCATTTCTTTGACCGTATTGATGGGTCCTGTCGGCACACCTGCGTTGTCGAGCGCGTCCATCCAATGCGCCTTTGGCTTTGTGATGAAGATGGCTGCCAGTGTCTCGACGAGAACGGGCAGGTTTTCCACGCGCGCAGGGTTGTCAATGAAGCGCGCATCCTGAGCCAGTTCAGGAGCGTTGATGGCTTCGACCAAGCGCAGCCAATTGGCTTGGTTGGCCGCGCCGACCATGAACCAGCCATCGCTCGCTTCAAAGGCTTGATAGGGCGCATCCAGCGGATGGGCGGTGCCCATGGGCTTGGCGATGGACTTATTGGCAAAATAGCTGGCAACAGGCCAAGTCATGAAGGACGCGGCTGCTTCCAGAAGCGAAGTGTCCACGCGCTGGCCAAGGCCAGTCTGCTGCTTGTTGATATAGGCTGCCAAAATGCCGATGACGGCATAAAGGCCTGCGCCGATGTCAGCGACAGGAACCCCTGCTTTAACAGGCGGCCGCCCTTCCGCTTCGCCGGTGACACTGAGCACGCCACTCATGCCTTGGGCAACCACATCAAAGCCGCCTTTATCGGCATAGGGACCGGTGCGGCCATAGCCAGAGATTTCCGCAAAGATGAGGCCCGGATTGATCTCCTTGAGGACATCATAGCCGATGCCAAGGCGGTCAAGCGTACCTTTGCGGAAGTTCTCCACCGTGATGTCCGTCGTCTTGACCAGATCGCGCACAATCTGCTTGCCGCGTGGGTCTTTGAGGTTCACGGCAATGCCGCGCTTGTTGCGGTTAAGCATCAAGAAGCCGGCCGCTTGATCGCCTTGCCATGGCGGCGCCATGGTGCGGCAGTCTTCGCCCTCAAGGCGCTCTAACTTAATCACGCTCGCGCCCAGGTCAGCCAACATACGCCCACAGGTTGGCCCTGCCATCACATGAGACAATTCAAGCACTTTAACGCCCTCAAGCGGGCCTTTTTGATAGAAGTCTTCCGTCATGGCTTTACTTTCCTACAAACTGTGGTTTGGTTTTGGACAAGAAAGAGCGGTAGCCGATCTTGTAGTCTTCAGTTTCAAAAGCGAGATAATGCTCATCGTGATCCGCCTCGGTCAGGGGACGCGGGTCTTCCAGGCGATTGAAGAAGCGTTTATGCCACCGATTGACCAAGGGCGGGCCTTGCACAATGCGCTGGGCGGCCGCATCGACTTCCGGCTGTAGGCCATCACGTGAGGTAATCCGGTTCACGATGCCGCGCTGCTTGGCTTCTTCAGCGCCGATAATCCGGCCCTCCACAAGAAACTCAAACATCGTCGGACGGTCGGTAATGCGCCAAATGGGCAGCATCTCTTCATAGGCCATGGACAGGCCAATGCGGTTGAGCGGTGCGCCAAAGCGGGCATCAGAAGAGCAAATGCGCATATCGCACATGGCCGCGATCTCAAGACCCCCCCCAACACACGCGCCTTTGATTTGGCCAATGATCGGATGCGGGCAGGCCAGCATAGCATTACGGCCCCGGTTCATATTTTCAGAGAGCTTGCGGGCCTCTTCAGCATTAGAGCGATATTGCTCAAACTCGCTAATGTCGTTGCCGGGACAAAAGCCACGATCGCCGGCACCCTTTAAGACAATGCAGCGCACGCTGTCGTCTTCATTCAGCGCCTCCCAAGCATCGCCAAAATACACCCACATGTCCCATGTCATCGCATTCAGCTTGGTTGGGTTGTTTAAGGTGATGGTGACAAGGCCGTCTGCGCCTTTTTCAACATCAATCCGTCCTATTGCCACGGCGTCCCCCTCTAGACTTTAGAGGCGTTGTATATAGCAAGACACTTATTGCATGCAACAATAAAGTATATGCATGCAACAAAGGCTGTTTGAAAGGAGCATTGATTAACTTGCTATGCGGGCGTCCGCGGCATCTTGGGTATCAAGCAGCTGGATAATCGCCATGGCGTTATCAGCGACAATACTTGTGTGGGCGCGCATTTGACGTTCTGCGGCCTCCGCATCGCCGCGGCGGAACGCTTCTAAAATTGCCTCATGCTCCGCCCAAGATTGTTTGATGCGGAACTGTTTTTGCAAGGTCTTGCGCCGATAAGGCTGAAGGCGCTTAGCCAGGTCCTGCGTGATAGACGTCAAGGTTTTGTTTTGAGACAGCGCGACAATACGGTCATGAAAGACGATGCTTAAGTCATAGTAGAGACGAATGTCTTCACGCTCTGCAGCACTGCGATAGCTCTCATGAACGTCTTCAAGGTCCCGCAGCTCTGCCGCTGATATACGCCGCGCTGCTAAGCGGGCGCAAAGCGCCTCAAGCTCAGACAAGGCTTCAAACATCGAGATGACGCTCGCCGCATCCAAAACAGCAACCCGTGCACCCACGCCCTTATCAAGGGTGACATGACCGGACGTCACAAGGCGGTTGATGGCTTCTCTAACAGGCGTCCGAGATGCTTTAAACTTCTCAGCCAGGGCTGTCTCATTCAAGCGATCCCCAGGCGCTAATTCACCACTCATCATTTGGTCAAGCAGCTTCGCTTCAATCTTATCGACCAGTTTCATGGCAGTGCGCCCCCTCTCATTCACCCTCTGCAGCGAGCCCATAGTGGCATTCCGACCCCGCTGCCTTCAATGACAGCATCAAGACTTTTCTCGCAAACGCGATATTCATCTTGATAGCCCAACCATAGTCTGCATACAATGTATAAGTATCCGCATGCAGACATCGTTGAGTCGGAGGGGCTATTCGGTGTTTGAGCGGAATGAGGGGCCACAGCGCGCGCTCAAGGCGCACATTGGCCTCATATTGGGGGGAGAGAGCTGTGATCGTACGGCTGATATGGTGTTGCATTCTGTGCTGCCTGACCGCCTGTGGCTCGGCCGTGAAGACGCAAGATAGCTCAAAGAGCAACGCCCCGGGCAACTGTTCGGCCATTGAGATCCTGGTCGGCTTTGGGATCGGCGGCGGCACCGATACGTTCGCCCGCACTTTGGCGCAAGGCATGCGCGCGGACATGGGCACGCCAGTGCAAGTGGTTAATATCACAGCGGGCAGCGGGCGCGGTGCGTTTCGCGAGCTGATGAAGCGCCCTGCTGATGGCTGCACCTTGCTTGCGCTCACATCCGACTATCTTGTTTTAGAAGCGATACACGGTGATGAAGTCGATCTCGGCCAACTCACGCTTCTTGCGCGTGCGCACGCCGAGCTTGGCCTGCTAAGCGCTCGCGGGGATGCGCCGGCGCGGTGGGAAGATATTGTTGAGCGCGCGCGCCAAGACAACCGCCGTGTTTTGGTGGGTGGTACCGGCGCAAAATCCTTTGACCGCACGGCTGTCGACATCACCCTTGGGGCGAGTGATATCGCCTACCGCTATATTCCTTATAATGGCACAAAAGAGATGCAAGCCGACCTCCTCGGCGGGCGCCTGGATGCGGTCTATGACGAATATGGCGTGATGAAGCCGCTTTATGAAGCAGGTGTGGCGACGCCTTTGCTTGTCATGTCTGACACTCCGCTTGCCCGGCTCAACACGGTTCCAACGGCAACGGCGCTGGGGCTGGAAGCAGCGCCAGCTATTTGGCGCGGCATCGGCATTCATGCTGAGACGCAGGAGACAGACAAGCTGCGCCTTGCCAAAGCCACTGCGCGCGCTTTGCGGTCGGACGCCTATGTTGCTTATGAGAAAGCCCGCAATCTGGATCTGCTGGAAGGCCGTTTAGACGGTCCTGCTTTTGCGCACGCTCTGGCGCAAGAACGCGGCGCCTTTCAAGCGGCACTAAAAGGCTAAGACATGAACGACACGTCGCCATCTGCGCCATCTGCGGCGACCAAACGGCCGCAGGCTGTGCTCACAGGGTTGACACTTCTTAGCGCACTTGCAGGGCTATTTTTTACCATACGCCAACAGCGCTTAGCGGACTATCCAGAAGGACTGTCCTATCTCTTTCCTGGCTTTATTTTCCTGTGTCTGCTTGGGGTTGGCCTTTCGTTTCTGCGCCAGACCAGAACACCTGCGCCGTCCAGCCCTGCACATGCAGCAGGCACCCTGTTCAATACAGCAGCCTTTTGCCAAATCTGCGGACTGCTGCTTGGCTATGTTGTTGTCATCCCATTTATCGGCTTCGTATTAGCAACGCTGGTGTTCCAGGCCATGGCGGTAGCGCTTGTGTTCAAGCGCCGCGGGCTGCTTTGGCTGTGCGCTTTACCAATCTGTGTGACTGCCGCCTTCACACTGTTCTTCACTAAGGCCTTATCGGTGCCCCTGCCTCGCGGCACGGGCCTCTTCTATAGCCTCAATAATGTGGTGATTTGATCGACCATGTTTGAATTCGGTGCCATCCTGTCCAGTCCAGACTTGCCGCTCCTGATTGCGCTGATCACGGCAGGTGTGCTGACGGGTTTCATCGTCGGCGCCATGCCTGGCCTTGACATCACCACCGGCGTCGCGCTGTTGTTGCCTCTCAGCTACGTCATGGGCCAATCCGAGGCTCTGGCATTCTTCACGGCGATGTATTGTGCCGGTGTCTTTGGTGGCTCCATTACAGCTATTTTGTTCCGCATCCCTGGCACATCGGAGTCTGTTATGAGCGCAGTGGAAGGCTATCCCTTTACCGCCCGCGGGGAGCCTGGCAAAGCGCTTGGCGTTGCGATTGTGTTTTCCGGAGCAGCCGGGGTCGCAGCAACACTTGTCCTCATGACCGTCTCACCACTGCTTGCAAAAGTCGCACTCTCCTTCGGTCCCGGCGATTATGCTGCGCTTGGTATTTTGGGCTGCGCTGCCGTCGTTTCAGCAAGCGGAGATCACCTAGCGCGGGGCTTGCTCGCCGTTTTGCTGGGGCTTTTCTTCTCCACCATTGGCCCAGACCAAATCAGCGGCGACTACCGCTTTGTTATCGTCCCAGCACTTGAAGATGGCATCACCCTCATCCCGGCTATCATCGGCTTGTTTGCTGTCGCCGATGTCTTTTGGCGGATATTGACCAACGATGTGCCCCAGCTGGGCCGTGGCGCTCTCGCCCAAAAGTGGGCTTTCCCGCCTTTGGGCTATTATCTGCAGCTCACAAGCACCTTCGTGCGTAGCTGGGCTATCGGCTTGTTCACTGGCATTTTGCCAGGCGCGGGAGCCTCAAGCGCAGCCTTCATTGCGCACAGCGCGGAAGCGCGCGTCAGCAAAAACGCCGAACAATTCGGCAATGGCGTCCCCGAAGCGCTTGCAGCGCCAGAAACAGCAAAAAATGCCGCAGCCGTCGGCTCGTTGATCCCCCTGCTGGCCCTTGGAATTCCTGGCAGCGGCACCGCAGCCGTCATCTTAGGCGCGTTTGAGATCCATAATCTGCAAGCCGGTCCGCTCTTGTTCGCTCAGCAGCCTGAGCTGCTCAACACTATCTTCTTTGCAGTCCTCATCGCCAATATCGCCTTCGTGCTGGCAAGCTTCATCCTCATGCGCCCCATCGCCATGATGACAAGCATGCCTTATCCCGTGCTTGCCGTCTCAATCCTTACCTTATCCGTCACTGGAACCATCGCCACCGGCGGTCTAGCCGCGGCGAACGTTATGCTCGCCTTCGCCATACTCGGCGTTGGCTTAAGAGCCCTCAACATTCCCGCCGCCCCCGTCATCCTCGGCCTCGTCCTAGGACCTATCATAGAAGTCTACTTCCGTCGCGGCCTTCTCATGAGTGATGGCGATATAGCTGCCGTCTTCGGATCGCCTGTTTCAATGACATTGCTTGTGGCGGCCACGCTCTTTTTACTATGGCCTCTCATGCAAAATAAGAAATGGAGGGCTTGAGCGTGTTTCCCATCAGCGCCAATGCCACTGGATTTGTGTTGTGATCCAAGAAATAGTTTGGTCTCAGCGCAATCGCGAAGGAATGAATCTATAGACGCCTCCCCCGCAAGGTAGATTTTGATGCTGTTTTGACACTGGCTGCGTGAATCTATCCGGCCTTTGCGTAGGGGCAAAATCACCGATGCCCATGATGGGAATCCGTTCGGTTCAGTGCCTTTTAAGATGAGCAGCCTCGAAGGCCATCATTCCTTGTAGGCCGTGAATCGGCGGCCCGTGCCATGCGCGCCCTTTTTTTCTCTATGGCGACGAGCATCTTGTTATGCCCTGCTCTTGACTGCAGATCTTGCGCCTATTTTGATCACAGGCCCTATCTCCGCCGGCGCACGCCATAAATGGCGTGGCGTGGGCCAGTTCCCTGAATACCAGGAAGCTGACAACTTCAATAGACAAGCATTTTCAGAATAAGTGGACACCAGTTATTCGATTCGAAACTGCGACCAAAAAAGGAGCTTGAGCTTTCTAATATTTCCAGTGAATATGAGAAAGCTCTAGGTGCAGTCCTCCGGCCAGTAGAGACGGATTGGATTGGTCATGAGCAGCCTGTGCTGCAACTCCACCGTCGGCGCGATCTGTGGAATGATGTCAACAAGAGCGCCATCATCTGGCAGGATGTTTTGCTGGTTTGGATGCGGCCAATCGGTGCCCCAGACGACACGGTCTGGATAGTCTTCAACCAGTGGCCGCACCGCGCGCACAAAGTCAGCGTAGGGCGGTCCATTAGGGTCAAGCCGGTCTGGGCACGTAACTTTTGTCCAGATATCATCGCGGTTATCGAGCAAAGCGCGGAAGGCTTTCATGTCCTTACCGTCTGGCCCTTGGGATACATCTGGGCGGCCCATATGATCGATGACGAGGAGCGTTGGGATGGCCTCTAAGAAAGGCCGCATATCCTCTAAGATATCCGCCTCAAAATAGACCACCACATGCCAGCCAAGCGGTGCGATGCGCGTGGCAATATCAAGGAACTTATCTTTTGGCGCGTTATCTACCAGCCGCTTTAGAAAGTTAAACCGAACGCCGCGGATGCCGCTTTCGTGCATAGCTTCTAGTTGCGCATCGTCAATATCTGGGTCGACGACAGCCACCCCGCGCGCGCGTCCCTGGGAACGCGCTATGGCATGGAGCGTGGCTCCGTTGTCTGTCCCGTGACAGCTGGCTTGTACGATGACGTTGCGCGCAAAGCCGAGATGATCGCGCAAAGCAAAGAGCATCTCGGGACCAGCATCTTCTGGCAGATATTTTGCCTTTGGGCTGAAGGAGAATTGTGCCTGCGGGCCAAAGACATGACAGTGGGCGTCCACTGCGCCTGGCGGCAGCTGAAAGCTCGGCTTGCTAGGGTTTTGATGCCAGCTGATGATCCGGTCGCTCATGGGAAGACCTTTCCGTCCATGAGCTTGCGCGCTGTTCGGACCAGGCCTGCGCGTATGAGCTGGCCGCTGTCATCGCGGGCGACGAGGCAAGACATGGCGCCCGTGGGATGCTCAATAGATAGGCTATGGCCATGACTGCCGGTCATATCTGCCAAAGGCGCAGCGACACTGCTGTCTATGGTGCAGGCGGTTGCTACCGAGACAGCCGCGAACACGCCGATGGAGGCATGCGCGCGATGCGGAATGAAGCTGCGCGTTGTGATCACCCCGCCATGGCGGGGTGGGGCGAGGAGGATCATCTTCGGCACTGTTTTATTTGCAACGTCGCCCAAAGACATCATTGGTCCTGCCTTGAGGCGAATGGCTTCGACTTTGGCTTTGACGTGTTCGGCCCTGTCAAGCGCTTCTCGGTCCTCATAGCCGCAGGCGCACACATCAGCGGCTTTGATGAGGACACAGGGCATACCATTGTCGATGAGTGTAACGGGAATGCCGTCTATCACGTCCAGCGTTTGCCCGGTGGGAAGCAAAGCGCCGCATGTGGAGCCAGCAATGTCTTCAAACTCAAGTTCAATAGGCGCCGACTGTCCAGGCACTCCATCTATCGAGGTGGTGCCGCTGTAAATTGGGCTGCCATCACTGCTTTGCACGCGAGCAACAGCCGTCTTATCAGAGTTTACCATGTAGATTGTAACGGCCGTCTCGCCGTCTTGGGCATCTACTAAGTCACGTTCAATCGCAAATGGGGCGACACCAGCCAGCAGGTTGCCACAGTTCTGCGCGTCAGACACGATCGCTTGGTCCCCAGATACTTGAAGAAAGCGGTACTCCACATCGACGCCTGGCCGATCGGATGGAGAGACAATGGCAACCTTACTGGTCAGTGGGTCCGCGCCGCCCATGCCGTCGATTTGGCGAGGATCCGGAGAGCCCATGATGCGCAACAGGAGTGTATCTCGTTCCGCTGCGTCAGACGGCAGATCGTCCTTGAGGAAATACCCCCCTTTAGACGTCCCGCCGCGCATCCACATGGCGCGGATGCCATCAGACATATGTGAGGCCTTCAGCCTTTAAACGGTCGCGCATATTGTAAATATCAAGGCCGAGCTCTCCAGCAGCGAGGCGCTTGCGCATGTCTTCTTCTCGCGCTTCGCGCTCCTGAGACGCCGCAAGCACCCTTTCCGCTTCCTCGCGCGCCACAACGCAAACACCATCATCATCAGCCACAATGATATCGCCTGGGCTGATGGCACATCCGGCGCAGACGATGGGGACATTGACCGAGCCAATAGTCGCTTTGACTGTGCCTTGGGCGAACACGGCTTTGGACCAAACGGGAAAGTTCATCTCTTTCAAATCGCGCACGTCGCGAACGCCTGCATTGGTGATGAGGCCTTGGCAGCCCCGGGCCTGCGCGGAAGTAGCAAGCAGATCGCCAAAATACCCATCTTCGCATGGGCTGGTTGGTTCTAAGACCAGGATGTCGCCGTCTTGCACTTGCTCAATGGCAACATGCAGCATCCAATTGTCGCCTGGGGGCGCAGAGATGGTAATGGCAGACCCGGCAACGCGCGCACCTGAATAGATCGGCCGCATATAGCTGGCAAGCAGCCCGGTTCGCCCTTGCGCTTCATGCACTGTAGCAACGCCGCTTTTGGCTAGCCCATCGATGACATCGCGCGGAGCACGTTCAATTTGGGTGCGGACAATTCCAGCCATGCGGCATCCTTTATTCAGCTAAACAGCGAATATCTTCTGCCAAGAGTACACTTAGTCCTAAATCAAAGGCTGCAGAGCTCATAAATTCTTGTTAATATTACACCATGGAATGGTTCAAGCTTAACCTTCGGCACTTGCGCATCTTGGCGTTAGTGCATCGCACCCAAAGCCTCAGCGAAGCCGCCCGGCAAGCGCATGTGACACAGCCCGCTGCCAGCCAGGCCTTGTTCCAACTGGAAGCTGGCCTTGACTGCTCCTTCTTTGAACGACGCCCAGACGGTGTGACGTCCACCGCCTTTGCTGAGAGCTTCGCACCTCGGATCGAGACTGCTCTGGAAGCTTTACAAAGTCCTAATATCACGATGGCACAGATGCGCGCCCTCATCGCCTTTGCTGATGAGGGCAGTTACCTGGGCGCAAGCAAGGTCCTTGGCGTTTCGTCTCCTTCGCTTAATCGCGCCATACGAGACCTCACTATTGTTTTGGGCGAACCGCTTCTTGCGCGCCGCGGGCGCGGCATGACCCTCACGGCGCAAGGCCGCACACACACGCGTCAATTCCGATTGGCACGATCAGAGCTGATTGCGGGGCTAACCGAACTACAAAACATAAAAGGCAAAGAAGTCGGCAGGATCGCCATAGGAGCCATGCCGTTGTCTCGGGCGCGTGTCCTGCCCGCTGCCATTTGTCGATTCCGCGCACGTCATCCCCAGGTGGAGATTGCAGTCCATGAAGGGTCCTATGCTGAGCTCATCGAACCCCTGCGTGACAGCGCGTTGGACGTCATCATCGGCGCCCTCAGGCCAGAAGCAACCGCCGATCTTAGCCAAACCTTGGTGTTTGAAGACCACCCAGTGATCCTTGCTGGCGCGCATCACCCCATCTTACAGTCAGACGCTGTCTCACTACCGGAGTTAGCAGACTATGAGTGGGCTCTGCCGCCCCAAGGCACGCCGCTGCGCAAGCAGTGTTGTGCGTTTTTTGAAAGCGAGGGACTCCCTCCCCCGTCTGTTCCCATTGAAAGCGGCTCGGTGCTTCTCATTCGAGAACTCCTGCGCCAGAGTGACCTTCTGACCCTGCTGTCTAAAGACCAAGTCTCTGTAGAACTCGAAGCCAGTTGGTTAAAAGTGGTGCGCACCCTTCCCCACACATTCGTGCGCAGAATAGGCGTGACGACACGCGCAGGCTGGCGGCCAACCCCGCTGCAAACTGCTTTCATCGACTTACTGTATGATCCCTAGGCCAAATACCTAAAGTTCCAATTACCTAAAAGTTATGAGCTCTTTTTACTTCTGATTGGCGGGCAGGATCATCATGACCTTACCTTAAAACTATGTTGGAGCGAATTTGCATCATTGGCTTTGGAGAAGTGGCGCAGACAGTTGTGTCGGCCAGTTCATTGCAGTCGCAGCCGGCATGCTACGATATCAAAACGAACAATCCGAGGCAGCGTTCGGCTAAAGAGCGCGATTATCATAAGACCAGGGTGCGCGGATGCTCGACCTTGGCCGAGGCGTTGGGCGGTGCCGATGTCGTTCTGAGCGTCGTGACAGCGGACCAAGCTTTGGCTGCGGCCAAGGCCGCAGCGCACTTTTTGCCGCAAGGCGCGCTGTATTGCGATATGAACTCCGTTGCGCCGGATACCAAGATACAGGCGGCACAAACCATCACGGATGCTGGTGGGCAGTATGTGGATGTGGCCATCATGTCGCCCATCATGCCTTTAGCGCTGAAATCGCCGTTGCTATTGAGCGGCCCGCGTGCAGAAGAGGGTCAGGCTGCGATGCAGCACGTCGGTTTTACCAAGACCAAAGTCGTTGGCGACCATGTGGGTCAAGCCTCCATCACCAAAATGATCCGCTCCGTCATGGTCAAAGGCCTGGAAGCGCTCACAGCTGAATGCGTTCTGGCCGCGAACACAGCAGGCGTCTTAGAGGACGTGGCGGGCACGTTTGAAGAAGGCTGGCTGGATAAAGCCAATTACCGCCTTGAGCGGATGATAGTGCACGGCGAGCGCCGCGCGGCCGAGATGGAAGAAGTTGTCCGCACGCTTGATGCGCTTGGCGCAGGCTCGGTGATGAGCCAAGGCACAGTCGCGCGGCAAAGTGCCTTGGGTGCATTAGGACACGCATCGCCAGCCCTGTGCCTCCAAGGCAAACTCGCTAGTCTATCCAAGAAGGAAGAAGCCGCATGACGCGCATCATTGATTGCCACGGCCATTATACCACCTGCCCTGCCCCGCATAACGACTGGCGCCAAGCGCAATTGGCGGCTTTTGAAGCGGTTGGCCATGCACCGGCCTATCCTGACATCTCCGACGACCTGATTGCCGAGAGCATTGAGACCAAGCAGCTCAAGCTCATCAAAGAGCGCGGCGCGGATATGACCATGTTCTCCCCGCGGGCGTCGGCCATGGCGCATCATTTGGGTGATGACAGGGTGAGCCAAACCTGGTCGCGCCACTGCAACACCCTGATCAAGCGGGTCGTCGATCTCTATCCCGACACGTTTGTGGGCGTGTGCATGCTGCCGCAATCACCCGGCGTGCCCATCGCCAACTCCATTGAGGAGCTGGAGCGCTGCGTCACCGAGCTTGGCTTTATTGGCTGTAATTTAAACCCTGATCCAACCGGCACGCTTTCCAATATGACGCCGCTGACAGATAAAAGCTGGTATCCCTTTTATGAGAAGATGGTGGAACTGGATGTGCCTGCCATGATCCATGTCTCCGGCAGCTCTGACCCAGCACTGCATTCCACGGGGTCCTATTACATCAGCGCTGACACGACCGCCTTCATGCAATTCATTCAAGGCGATCTGTTCAAGGACTTCCCCGACTTGCGCTTTATCATTCCCCATGGCGGCGGCGCTGTGCCCTATCATTGGGGCCGCTACCGGGGCCTGGCAGACATGCTCAGCCAGCCATCGCTCGAGGTGCATGTCATGAAGAACATCTTCTTTGATACCTGCGTCTACGATCAAGTGGGCATCGATTGTTTGTTCGATGCAATTGACATCAACAACCTCTTGTTTGGCTCGGAGATGATTGGCGCGGTGCGCGGCGTTGACCCCAAAACGGGTCGCTATTTTGACGACACCAAGCAATATGTGGACGCCCTCGATCTGACCGAGGCGCAGCGACACCAAGTCTATGAAGGCAATGCCCGGCGGGTGTACCCACGGCTCGATGCCCTTTTGAAAGCCAAAGATGCGCCTGATGGATCGCTCAAAGGCGCCGCATGATCACAGATGTTCACAGCTACCTCGCAGCGTTTGAAGACATCCCAGGCACCCGGGTGTTCACCGCTCAGCGTGCGCGCAAGGGCTACCCCCTCAATCAGTTCTGCATGAGCCTCATGACGGCAGAGAACCGTGAGCGCTTTAAGGCCGATGAACGCGCTTATCTCGATGAATGGCCCATGACGGATGCGCAAAAACGAGCTGTGCTGGAGCGTGATTACAACAAAGCGCTGGATGAAGGCGGGAATATCTACTTCCTGGCCAAAGTCTTCTCCACCGATGGTCTGAGCTTCTTAAAGGCTGTGGGCACCATGACCGGTATGTCACCCGAAGACTATCAAGCCATGATGGTTGCAGGCGGACGTTCACCAGACGGCGTCCGCTCCAAGACGCAGGCCTCTTAGATGGCGCGCCTGACCACCGGGATTGGCTCCAGCCACGTGCCCGCCATTGGCGCGGCCATAGACCTCGGCAAAACAGGCGAGGCCTATTGGCAGCCGGTGTTTGCTGGCTACGAATGGACCAAGGCCTGGATCGCAGACGATAAGCCCGACGTTATTGTCTTGGTCTATAATGACCACGCGTCCGCGTTTGACATGAACATCATCCCCACCTTCGCCATTGGCTGCGCGGAACGCTTCACGCCCGCCGATGAAGGCTGGGGCCCGCGCCCTGTGCCAACCGTAGAAGGCCATCCTGATCTGGCCTGGCATATCGCGCAAAGCTGCATCTTAGATGAGTTTGACCTCACCATCATCAACAAGATGGATGTGGATCATGGCCTCACAGTGCCGCTGAGCCTCATGTTCGGCCAGCCTGAGGCTTGGCCGTGCAAGATCATTCCGCTCGCCGTCAACGTGGTCACCTACCCGCCGCCCACTGGCAATCGCTGCTACCGTTTAGGCCAAGCGATTGCAAAGGCTGTGGCAAGCTTTGAAGGAGACTTGAATGTCCACATCTGGGGCACGGGCGGGATGAGCCATCAGCTGCAAGGTCCGCGCGCTGGTCTGATCAACCAAGACTTCGACATCGCCTTTTTAGATGACCTTACTAGGGACCCAGAGCGTCTGCGCCAGATGGATCACATCGAGTATCTGCGCGAAGCGGGCAGCGAAGGCATTGAGATGGTTATGTGGATGATCATGCGCGGCGCGCTTGGTCCATCCGTCACGGAGCTTCACCGACATTATCATGTGCCCGCCAGCAACACGGCTGTGGGTCACATCGTCTTACAACCGGGGGGAACACAGCTATGAAAATAGCATTGGCAGGCGGCGGCGCGTTTGGGGAAAAACACTTAGATGGCCTTCAAAAGATCGACGGCGTGGAGGTTGCCAGCCTGATTGGGCGGCGCTTAGAGCCCACTCAGGCGTTGGCGGATAAATATGGCGTTGGCCATGTCACCACAGACTTGGCAGAGACCTTGGCCATGGATGCGGTCGATGCCGTGATCTTGTGCACGCCAACCCAAATGCATGCTTCCCAAGCGCTGCAATGCCTTGAGGCAGGCAAGCATGTGGAAGTGGAAATTCCATTGGCAGACAGCCTCGCCGATGCGCAAGCAGTCGTCAAAAAGGCTGAAGAAACCGGCCTTGTCGCCATGTGCGGCCACACCCGGCGCTTTAACCCGTCGCACCAATATGTGCACAACAAGATCAAAGCGGGCGACCTCGCCATTCAGCAAATGGATGTGCAGACCTATTTTTTCCGCCGCTCCAACATGAATGCCAAGGGCGAGCCGCGCAGCTGGACAGACCATCTGCTTTGGCACCACGCAGCCCACACGGTGGACCTGTTCCAATACCAAACCGGCGAGAAGGTCGTCACCTGCAACGCCGTTGAAGGTCCGCACCACCCAGAGCTCGGCATCGCCATGGACATGTCCATCCAGCTCAAAACCGAGACCGGCAAGCTCTGCACGCTCTCGCTCAGCTTTAACAATGACGGCCCCCTTGGGACCTTCTTCCGCTACATCTGTGATAACGGCACCTATATCGCCCGCTATGACGACCTCGTCACCGGACGCGAAGAGCCCGTTGATGTCTCAAAGGTCGACGTCTCCATGAACGGGATCGAACTGCAAGACCGCGAGTTCATCGCCGCTATCCGCGAGGGCCGCGAGCCCAACTCATGCGTGGCTGACGTGCTGCCTTGCTATGAAGTTCTGCACACACTTGACCAGCAACTGGGAGCGCAGCGATGACAACCGATCACAAAAAATATCTTCTCACGGAGTCCCTGGTTAGCGTCGTGATCAATGCCGCTATCAGCGTGCTGTTCGTCTGGCTCATCTTCCGCCATCAAAGCGTCATTCCATTGACCGGCCCCAAAGGCATCATCTTCGACTTCCTGCCGCAAACCTTTGGCGTCGCCTTCATGGCCATTTTGGTCCCAACGCTCATCACGCGCGCAAGGCTCAAAGCAGGTAAGATCAGCCTTATGGACAGGGGTCCCATCACTGCGCCAAGCAACGTCCTCCTGCGCTGCGCGCTCCTGGCCTTCATCGCCGCTTGTATCGTCTTCACCCTCGCAACCATCCTCATGCCCCTCATTGCAAGCGCGCAATGGAGCCTGCCCTCCCTTTATACCTTCAAAGCCATCTACGGCGGCGCACTCGCCTTCGTCATGACATGGGTGGGGCTTAATTTCGAGTTACGAGGCGTGTCGCGAGGGAAACGGTACGCCGCAAGGATGCATTGACGAAGTGGTTTGCTCCAGGATCAAAAAAATTCTTTACGCAGCCGTTGCATTGGCCGGCACGGTGGCTTGTGGGTGTTCCTCCCCGACCGAGAATTATGACGTCGTCTTTATCGGCGGCCGGGTGATTGATCCTGAAACCAACTTGGATGGTGTGCGATCTGTTGCGATTAAAGATGGCCGCATTGCCAAAGTGGCGAAAGAACCGCTTACCGGGGATGAAACGATTGATATCTCTGGCCTCGTCTTGGCTCCTGGTTTTATTGACCTTCACGCCCATGGACAGCATCGCGTCGCGCAGGAGCTTCAAGCCCAAGATGGTGTGACAACGGCCATGGAGATGGAGTTAGGTGCCTACCCGATACAGGAGTTCTACGAAAAACGCGAAGGCAATGCCCTTATTCACTTTGGCGCAACTGTGAGCCACAAATGCATAAGGTTAAAAGCCCAGCACGATGTGACCTGTCCCGACCCGATTGACATTTTAGAGGGTAAGCCTAACGCCATCGGCGCTTTAGGCGCGATGTTTGCCACGCAGTTTCCAAAGCCCGAAAACCGGCCGCTGAACTCTGCAGAGCTTCAAAAGCTGCGTGAGCTCACACAGTCAGAGCTAAACCATGGCGCGCTTGGCCTTGGGTTAGGCATTGAATATGTGCCTGGTGCGTCCCGCGCGGAAATCTATTCGATTTTTGTAGAAGCGTCGAAAGTGAAGGCACCGGTATTCGTCCATGTTCGACGCAGGCCTTTAGACGACGCACCGGGCGTTCCCATGGCCGTTGCGCAAGAAGTCATTGCGAATGCAGCTGCGACAGGGGCACCTTTGCAACTTGTTCATGTGGCAAGCACCGGCCTTTCGGATACCAAAGACATTGTCGACCTCATCGCACAAGCGCAAAAGCAAGGCTTGGATATAACAGCGGAGGTTTATCCCTATACCGCTGGCGGGAACACTATTGGCACCAATATGCTGAGTGAAGGGTGGCGCGAACGATTTAATGCCGATTACAGTGACATTGCGTGGATTGCCACTGGAGAACGGTTAACTGCAGCAACGTTTGCCAAGTACCGCGAAGAACAACCCGATGGCGGGATCATCCTTCATGTGATTCCCGAAGACGGTGTGGATTATGCGATTGCGCATCCGGCTGTATCGATTGCTTCCGACGGGCTGGTTTGGATGACGGGTAAGGAGCACCCTCGCGGGGCTGGCTCTTTTGCGCGTGTCCTTGGCAAATATGTCAGAGAAGACGAGCTGCTTAGCTTGCCGCAAGCCATCAGAAAAATGACGCTGATGCCCGCTCAAAGGATGCAAGACTTTGCGCCCGCGTTTGCCAAAAAAGGCCGCATTCAAAAAGGCGCGGACGCGGACATTACCATATTCGATCCAAAAACCGTTAAAGACCGCGCTACGTTTACCGATCCCATGCAGCCCTCAAAAGGGATCCAGCATGTGATGGTGGGCGGCACCTTTGTTGTGCGCGACGGTATATTGGCGACCGATGTCAACCCAGGCCACGGGATTAAAAACCGATTGGCAACAGCGGTCAATGACTGATCGCTCGCACAGCAGCAGCGAGAGCTGAAATATCAAATAGATGGGTGGGAAATAGACTATGGCAAAAAAGACTAACGGCTTATTCAATCGCCGCAATGCCGTCATCGCAGGCGCAGCGGCTGTCGGCGGCGGGGTGCTCGCGCTGCGGGAAAGCGATCAAAGTGGCCCCAGAGACCCTTATTTTGAAGGCCTTCAAAACGCCCTCAAAGCAGCCGAGATCGGCACGCCAACGCTGATCATCGATAAAGCGCGGCTTGATGCCAATATCGATACGATGATGCGCGCCTTTCCGCAGGATATGGCCTTCCGGATTGTGGCCAAGTCGCTGCCGTCACTGGACCTCATTTCTCATATCCGCGCGCGTACAGGCACCGACCGCATCATGACGTTCAATCTGTCCATGCTTGAAGAGCTCTCGCTGGGCATGGCAGATGCAAGCCAGCTGCTTGGCAAGCCACTGCCGATCAATGCTGCGAAAGCTTACCTTCAGTCCGGCAAATACACAGCCCAGGCACGCAGCAACGTGCAATGGCTCATTGATGACAATGGCCGGCTTGCCGATTATATCGCTGTTGCAAACACCTCCGGACAGCCCATCCGCGTCAACATTGAGTTAGATGTGGGACTGCACCGCGGCGGTATCGCGCCAGGTGAAGGCCTCACCGCCATGCTGACCACGCTCAGAGTCGACCCCAATGTCACCTTTTCTGGCTTCATGGGCTATGAGCCTCATGTGTCAGGCATCGCGTCAGAAGCGGGCAAACAAAAAGAACTCAACAAGGCATGGGGCATTTATAAAGACGCCCTTTCTGCAGCGAGAGAAGTGCTTGGATCGGGTGCGCTTGAAAACGCCACTCTCAATGCCGCTGGAAGTCCGACCTTCAAATATTACACAGACACGTCTATTGCCAACGAGCTTGCGGTCGGCACCGCGCTTGTCAAACCAAATCACTATGATTCGGAGATTTTAAGCGACTTTGTCCCATCGAGCTTTATAGCTTCGCCCGTCATCAAGAGCTTTGACGAGACACGCATGCCCGGTGCGCCGGCGTGGCGCAACACCCTGCGGCGGTTCATGAACCCCAATTTAGACAACACCATCTTTGTCTATGGCGGCAACTGGATGGCCGATCCAGTTGACCCCGTTGGCATAGGCTATGACCCCGCCTCACCGCCCTCGTCTAACCAGGAGATGCTGGTCGGCGGCACACATATAGACCTCAAACGAAACGACTGGGTCTTCTATCGCCCGCACCAAAGCGAAGCCGTCTTCCTCCAGTTCGGTGATATCGCCGTGTTTGAGGATGGTAAGATCATGGACTACTGGCCGGTATTCCCAGCTACGGCTTAGTGGCGCCAAGATGTCAGGCCTGGAGAAAACGCATCATTAGGAGACCACAATGAACCTCGCAGCCTACAAGGCATTCAAGGTCACGATTACCACTGCTGTCGTTCTTGTGTGCAACATATTGGTCCCGGCTTCGACGCTTGCAGAAGACCCAAGGCAAGTTCAAGCGTGCGAAACCCTATCAGAAGACCTCAGCACCATGCATCAGGCTGGCAAGTTCAACGGGCTCGCTGTCATTGCCCAAAAAGGCAAAATCCTATGCTCTGTAAAGCGCGGATATGCGCTTGCGTTTGAACGGGTGCCATTTACAGAACAAACACGCTTTCGAATTGCTTCCATTACGAAGCAGTTTACGGCGACCACCATCCTGAGGCTAGCAGAAGACGGTAGAATCGATCTTGACGCGCCACTGAAGCAGTATTTAGCCTATTTTGATGGGAAGCCGGCAGCGCAAATCCCCATTCGTCACCTGATGGATCATAGTTCTGGGATTGTGCCTGACATCAATTTTCCCTTCCTAATCGACACGCGGCGAGAAGGAGAGAAATTTGCGCAAGCGGTTGTGCAAGAGGATTTGGTATTCGAACCAGGTAGCAAGTTTGAATACAACAACACCGCTTACAAAATTCTCGGTGCAATCATCGAAAAAGTGACCGGTCTCGACTATGGGTCTGCTGTAGAAGAAATCGTTTTGAAGCCAATCGGCCTCGAAAACACCGGAACGGTCGCTCATGGTGAACCAATAGACGGGCTTGCACTGGGCTATATGCGGTCGGGTGATCAACCGGCGAAACTCCATAATCCATATGAGTACGGACAGCCATATTCTGCTGGGATGATGTACTCCACTGCCAATGATTTAATCGCGTGGAATGAAGCACTCCACCAAAATAAAATCTTTAAAGAATCTAAGACATACGAAGAATTGACGAATAGTCGATTATTTATTGAAGTCAATTTTGGAGAAAGTCTTTATAGTGCATATGGGCTTTTTAATGAAATAGATATAGAGAAAAAAATAGATTCTATTAGTCATTACGGATACTTTGGCGGATTTACTTCTTCAAATAGATACTTTCCAAAATATCATTTTACTGTTATTATTTTTAATAATATTACTGTAGAGGGGAATGATTATTTGAAATTAATTGATAAAAAATTATTAGAATTTTCAAAAATATTTTTAAATTACCGATGAATTTGCATTAATAATCCCTATTTATTTGAAATTTTATCACCTTCAAACAATGAATATTCAAAATATTCAGTAAAATACTATAGATCACATTAGATAAGTGGAACAGCAATTGGTTTCAAATTTAAATACAGGGCCGTACTGGATGCCTTTCACGTCCAACCAGGATTTCAAGGCTGCGCCGCGCATAATCACTGAGGCGTCTGGCCATTATTATGAGACTGAGGATGGGCGGGAGCTTTATGACAGCTTTTCTGGGCTGTGGACTACCGGACTGGGCCATTGCCATCCGCGCATTGTCGAAGCAGTGCAAGTGCAAGTGGCTGAGCTGGACTACGCTATGGCTTTCCAAGCAGGCCATCCGAAAGCCTTTGAACTCGCCAGCCGTTTGACAGACATGGCGCCTGACGACTTTGAGCATGCATTTTTCTGCAACTCCGGCTCGGAGGCCGCTGACAGCGCGCTGAAGATCGCACTGGCCTATCAAAGAGCTAAAGGCGAGGGCACGCGCACACGGTTGATTGGCCGTGAGCGCGGCTATCATGGCACCAACTTTGGCGGCATCTCCGTGGGCGGTATGGTCGCCAATCGCAAGGCGTTTAGTCAGAACCTTATCCCTGGCGTCGATCATCTGCCGCATACATTCAATCTCAGTGAAAGCGCCTTTGCCAAAGGCCAGCCAAAATGGGGTGCGCATTTGGCCGATGAACTTGAGCGGCTCTGCGCCCTTCATGATGCTAGCAACATTGCGGCCGTGATCGTCGAGCCCGCCCCTGGCTCTACGGGTATTCTGCCGCCGCCGGTTGGCTATCTGCAGCGCCTGCGCGAGATTTGTACCCGCCATGGCATTCTTCTGATTTTTGATGAAGTTATCAACGCGTTTGGTCGGCTTGGGTGCGCCTTCTCGGCGGATCGCTTCGGCGTGGTCCCTGATATTATCACGACCGCCAAAGGCATCACCAACGGCGTGATCCCCATGGGCGCTGTTCTGGTGAAAGCAGAAATTTACGACACCATCGTCCAAGGCCCAGCGCATATGGTGGAGCTGTTCCATGGCTATACCTATTCCGGGCACCCCATCGCCGCCGCTGCGGGTCTTGCCACTTTGGAAACCTATGAGGTTGAAGGCAGCTTTGAGGAAGCCCGCAGCTTGGAGCCGGTGTTTGAAGAGGCCATTCACAGCCTCGCTGATCACCCTGAGGTCATCGATGTGCGCAACATTGGCCTGATGGGCGCTATTGAGCTGGCACCCGGTCCAGACGGTGTTGGCGCACGCGGCCTAGCCGTCCACAAACACTGCTTCTGGAACGAAGATCTCGTGATCCGCAATGGCGGCGACATTCTGCAATTCTCACCCTTCCTGAATTCCAAACCCAGCGACATCGCTATGACCTTCGAAAAGGTTCGCCGGACGATCGATGCTGTTGTTTGACCCGGCACAGAAAGAGACACTATGACGACCCAGCTTCAAACCCTTGGCCATTATATCAACGGTGCGGCCGTGGCCGATGACAACCGCCCAGCGCGCGTGACAGACCCTGCAACGGGGGCAGTCACATGCCAAGTTGTCATGGCCTCCGCTGAGACGGTCAAGGACGCCGTGGCTGCTGCGGCGGCCGCTTTCCCTGCCTGGCGCGATACGCCGCCGCTAAAACGCGCGCGTATTATGTTCCGCTATAAAGAGCTGCTGGAGCGCGATGCAGATGAGATCGCGGCCATGATCACCAGCGAGCATGGCAAAGTGATTGACGATGCCTTGGGTGAGTTCATCCGCGGCGTGGAAGTGGTGGAATATGCCTGCGCCGCGCCGGAGCTGCTCAAAGGTGAGCATGCAAAGAATGTCGGCCCCGCCATTGATAGCTGGTCAGAGCATCAACCGCTTGGCGTTGTCGCCGGCATCACGCCGTTCAACTTCCCGGCGATGGTGCCTATGTGGATGTTCCCCATGGCCATCGTGTGCGGCAACACCTTTATTTTAAAGCCGTCGGAGAAGGATCCGAGTACGGCGCTGAAGCTCGCCGAGCTCCTGACGGAAGCGGGTTTGCCGAACGGTGTATTCAATATCGTCAATGGTGATAAGGAAGCGGTCGATACACTGCTCAACCACCCAGATGTGGAAGCCCTCAGCTTTGTGGGCTCTACGCCCATCGCCGAATATATCTACAGCACAGGCACCAAGAACGGCAAACGCGTGCAGGCGCTCGGCGGCGCGAAGAACCACGCCATCATCATGCCTGATGCGGATATTGAGGGCGCAGCCAACGCTCTTATGGGCGCAGCCTATGGCTCCTGCGGCGAGCGCTGCATGGCCATCTCCGTTGCTGTCTGCGTCGGCGATGACACTGCTGATGCCGTCGTTGCAGCCCTGAAAGAGCGGATCAAAGACCTGAAAATCGGCCCCGGGAAAGATGCACACAACGATATGGGCCCGCTGGTCACAGCCGAGCATCATGCCAAAGTGCGCAGCTATGTGAATTTAGGCGTCGAAGAAGGCGCGGCCCTTATCGCCGATGGCCGCGACTTGGTCGTGCAAGGCCATGAGGAAGGTAACTTCCTCGGCGCATGCCTGTTCGACCATGTACGCCCCGACATGCGCATCTACAAAGAAGAGATCTTTGGCCCCGTGTTATGTGTGGTGCGTGTGAGGAGCCAAGATGAAGCTATGGCACTCATCGATGGTCATGAGTTCGGCAATGGCACCTGCATCTTCACCCGCGATGGGGAAGCGGCACGGTACTTCACAGATAAAATCAAAGTCGGCATGGTTGGCGTGAATGTGCCGCTGCCGGTGCCTGTTGCCGTCCACAGCTTTGGCGGTTGGAAGCGCTCACTTTTCGGCGATCTCTACGCCTACGGCCCAGACAGCGTGCGCTTTTACACCCGCCGCAAAACCATTACCCAGCGTTGGCCAAGTGCCCATCTGCGTGAAGGCGCCAAGTTCGCCTTCCCAAGTAGTGGCTCAGGGAAAACTGCGTAAGTGAAACTGACCCGACCCCTTTGAATGCAGCCATGTGAAAGTATTAAAATGGCCCAATTGAAGGAGATTTGTGATGTCGGGGAAACGGTATTCACCGGAAGAGATTATTTCAAAGTTACGTGAAGCTGAGGTCTATCTGGCCGAGGGG
>JBCCLR010000031.1:0-23779 GCA_039026755.1 Pseudomonadota bacterium
GTCCCTGGTGCGCCAGGTTAATCGCGGTGAAGCGTTTGTGGAAAATGCCTTTGCGCGGGCTGTCCGCGCTGGCGGCAACAGTGCGGCGCAAGCGCTATGCAGCGAGGTGTTTAGCCTGCGCGATAGCTTTGAGTGGCGCGGTCTTGGCAGCATCCCTGAGAGCGCGCTGCAGTTGTCGAATGCCTATGCCCATTTTGATGCGGAGCTCAAATTCGGGCTCGATTACGTCTCCCGGCCAGATCATAAAGCCTGCGATTGTGCCAACATTTTGCGCGGTGAAAAAACGCCGAAGGAGTGCAAGGTGTTTTCCACCGCATGTACGCCAGAGCACCCGCTTGGCTCTTGTATGGTTTCGCCCGAAGGCGCGTGCGCGGCGCACTATCTGTATGGCCGGTTCCGCGATGTCGTCGAAGAGCCAGTGGCCATACCAGCGGAGTAGCGCAGCATGGGAGTAGATAGCGTACAAAGCAGAAATCAGCGGCTATTTGCCAAAAAACTCGACCTTAAGCGCGGTGCGGTTGATTTAACGCATGGGGCAGGCGGCCGCGCATCGGCGCAGCTGTTTGAAGAAGTGTTTAAGCCCGCTTTTTCAAACCCAATGCTCAATGCGGGCGATGACCAAGCCCGCTTCGCAGGGCACGGCCGCATGGTGATGGCGACCGATAGCCATGTGGTCTCGCCAATCGTCTTTCCCGGCGGGGATATCGGCGCGCTTGCCATTCATGGCACCGTCAACGACGTGGCCATGGCCGGCGCGGTCCCAAAATACATCACTGCTGGTTTTATCCTTGAGGAGGGTTTTGCCCTCAGCACCCTAAAGCAGATCACCCAAAGCATGGCGGACGCTGCGCAAGAGGCAGGTGTTGAGGTCATCGCTGGTGATACCAAAGTCGTGGAGCGCGGTAAGGGCGACGGCGTTTTTATCAATACGACCGGTGTTGGGTTTATACCCGAAACTCTGCGTAATCCCCCGGCGGCGAACCGCGCAAAACCGGGCGATAAAATCCTCGTATCAGGCAGTATGGGCGATCACGGCATTACAATTTTATCTGAGCGCGAAAGCCTACCGCTGATGGCGCCGCTGACGAGTGATACGGCAGCATTGCATGGGCTCGTCGCTCAATTGATCGCTGCCGTGCCCGATGTGCATGTGCTGCGCGACCCCACCCGCGGCGGCCTTGCTACGGCCATAAATGAAATTTGTCGCTCCAGCGGCTGCGGCGCGGAGCTTGAGGAAAGTGCGATCCCCATCAAGCGCACGGTGGATGCGGCATGTGAGCTGCTGGGCGTTGACCCACTGTATTTAGCCAATGAAGGCAAGCTTATCGCCATTGTGGACGGCAGCGATGCCGAGGCAGCGCTCGCAGCATTAAAAGCCAATCCACTTGGCCAAGATGCGGCAATAATTGGCACAGTGACCGACGATTTTAATGGCTTCGTTCAGATGAAAACGCCGCTTGGCGGTCGCCGCATGGTCGACTGGCTCACTGGCGATCCGCTGCCCCGGATTTGCTAAGTCAAAACCCCTTACCGCGCCTTAATCGCTCAAAATGCGGCCTGTGTCGCCAATCCGTCTGGCTTGGTGAAGCAGCTTAAGAATATCCTTAAGACTGCTTGGCAGTTGATCATCATTGATGGCCCAACTCAGCAAAGCCGATTGGAACTTTTTGACAAGTTCGGCTTTATTGCCGCTCAATTGTTCCCCCATGAAGGCGGCCCCAATTGAGCTGTTTCGTGCAAGGCCCCAGCGCGTGAGCCCCCCGGGCCAGAGGACGCAGGCAAGGCTATCCACACACAGGCTGGAACCGAACTGTCTGCCAACGGTGCGCAACGGCCCAGCCGGCACAAAGCAGCCGACGCGTTCGCGCGCCTCGGCAATCAGCGGCGCCGCCCATTTGCTTGCACGATAGGTCTTCTCCTGTGGGTCAAACGCCATATCACCAAGCGCCTTGGGCGGCGCAGCGATTGCGACGATAATGCGAAGAGATGGGTTTTCTGATAGCCGTTTTAACAGCGCATCGCGGATCATCTTGCCGCCGGCAGCGTCATCATCGGCAGCTTCGGCGCAGATAAAAATATCATGTTCCGCCCGGGCAATCGCTGAAAGCAGTGCATTACGCGTTTCATTCAAGCCGCTCGCTGCAAGCACGCGCCGGTGTGCGGCGCGCAGCCGGTGGTCCTGCGCGTCAATCTCCGTCTCTAAGCGATCGAGCGCGGCTTTACGGACCTGTTCTTCAGGCGTGAGTGACGGCTTATCGAGTTTGTCTTGTTCCTCAGTCAGCCAGCGTTCAAAATCACGCACTTTCGCAATACTATCGACAGCAACCACCGCGCCTTCAATTTGATTGCCTTCGCCGGCGATGCCCGTGCTGCGCAGCGCGCAACAGCTGGCGGATGTATCGCTGATCTCTAGCGCATCACTTGCCGTTTGCATTGCCGAAACAAAATCAGGCGCGCTTGTGGCCAGCGCAATACTATTGGGCTCGACTGCGCCGCGGACTTGCTCTGCAAACAGTGGTCCAGCGCCCTTAATCTGGGCTGATAAAACGCAGGCTGGCCGTCCCATCACTGCATCATTGGGCGCTTGCAGACTGCTTGAGCCGCATAGCCGCGCTGACAGCGGCGCGCCGCTGATAAAGCTCTCGGTGGCTATGTCATTGCTGTTTACGGCAACCGCCGTGCCGCGATAGCGGCCAATCAAACCAGTACCTGCTGCAGGTAGAAAATCGGCAAGGGATCGCACGGTCACCGTGGCCGCTGACACTTGCGCAAGGTCGGCAGTCGTATCCTTGATGGGAAAAAGCGTGACTTGATCGCCCGCCGTTAATTTCTGTGCCAAGGTGTCTGAGGCGTATGCCGTTTGGCTACTTGGCTGCCAGAGGGTGGGGCCATCCGCGCTGAGGGCGATATGTGTTCTCGCTGGTGTGTGTGATGGTGGTCCGGCAGGCTGGCGCGTGCCGCTTTCAACGGCCAAGATTGGGTCTGTCGGTGCCGCGTTCGTCATGGGATCAGCGGATTGGAACGCCGGCCTTGGGACGCGCAAATCCTGCAAGATGCGCGTTTGGCCAGAGCCTTCCAAGACGAGGTCAAAACCGAGCATAGCATCATTTGCTTGATCTGATATCTCAGGCAATGGACCCAGTAAAACTAGAGCCTCAGCTTGGTTTGAGTTTGCATCTAGCCGTGCAACGCCCGTGCCGGCAATAACGCGCACAAGCCTGCCGCTGGCGCTGTCCAAATGGTGCATCAGAGCGGTCACCATGACACCCTCAGCCAAAGTTGGCCCTGTAGCGCTAAAACGCGCTGTCACGAGCGCGTAGGCTCCTGTCACAACGCCATTGGCTTGCTTCCCTGTTCCGCGCAGATGCTCGGCACTGACACTCAGGTTTTCGCGCAACGCCTCAAAATCGGTATCTGGATCTAGCTCTGTGGGTGTTATGGCCTCGGCTGTGCCAAAGCTTGCATCTGCAGCTTCGCTTGCCGCCAATATCTGACCTGCGGCGGCTGTGTCGCTGAAGGCTTTGGCGGCATCCGCGCCCGTAACGCCCAGTTTAATTTCGGCCCGGCCAATCAACACACGGCTGCTGGCAAAATCTTGTTTGTCTTTCTTCTCTGTCTCGCTCTGGCGCTTTGCGCCAGTAAACAGCTGTTCAGGCGCCGCCACTACCAGCCGCAGCTGATCACGTTCAAACGGCGCGTCTTGTTCCCACAGCGTCAGCAGTTTCTTATCATCGGTGGGTGGGTCTTCTTGTTCACCAAAGCTAAGCTGCCCCGATGGCATCAGGCCCGCAATCAGCGGGTCAGCGCCTGAAGCGAGCTTAACGGCAACGTCATCATCGCCGTCCGGCAGGACGACAGCGCCCGTGTCGACGGTCTGCTCATTGTCCTGATTGTCGCGCCAGCTTATTTTGACGCGCTTGCGCAAGGTGCCATCCAGTGTATGCGGCAATAGCCCGATGACATGTACCGACCGGCCGCTTGCCACGCGGCATACCGGTTGCGGTTCATTATCCGCGCTCGGAATAGGCAAACCTTCGGTCAGCGCTTTTGCCGCAATGCCAGGCTGCGCTTCGACAAGTGCTTGTAACTGCGCAGCAAATGCGCCGGGGTCAACGGGAAGCCCATCGCTATCATGCGCGCTTATGCTGGCATTCCCGATGTGCGCGTTGGTCAGGTTGAGCAAAAGTTGAGACGTGGCAGGTTGCTGGAAATTAAAGTTGATATCGAAGCTGTTAATGCGTTCGGATATCTCAAAATCTTCAACCGGCAGTTTGCCCGCTGGAATTTTAAAATCCCGCACTGGCTTTGCCTTGTCATCAAGGCCGATAGCTGCCAACGGCTCTTCACTGGGCAGACCAGGCACCAGGTCTAATACATCTGCCTCGGTGATGCCTGAAATGGCCATGGTGAGGCTTGCTGCCAATGGCCGACCAATTGTGTTATCCGCTGCATCATCCTTTAGCAGTAGGTCAAACAGCTGCTGTAGCCGCCGGTAGGCGCCGCGTTCAATTTCAAAATGCGCAATAAATCCTGCGCCTTCATCTAAAAACGCTGGCGTTCCATCTGCTTTGCGCAGGGTTTTTAACGCTTTGGCGGTTTTCGGTCCGGCAAAACTATATGTCAGCGTGCCAATGGTTGGCGGCAGCCAGCGCAGCACCGGTTTGTCATTTACGTCTGCTTTTTCAAGTTGTGGTAATTTCAGCGCAAGTGAGCCGGCATCAGGCAGTGGAAGCTCAGGCTGTTCTTTGGCCTGATGTGCATAAAACCAGGGGCCAATGATTGGCGCGCTGAGCCCGAGGCTTTGAATGTCCGCAAGTCTTGTCATGGCGTTGGCTCAATCATTTGCTCAGCGGTCAGAATGACCGGTTCACTGCTGCGGCCGGCCGGGTCGATCGCGGTGATTGTCAGGGTCCGCAACGCGTCCGCATCGACCGGCAAATCGACATCCATACTCTCATCCGTAGCAGCGATGATGAGCGGGCTGCCGTCCCCCGCTGGAAGCGCGAGAGATGGTGTGATGGCGACGCTAATTACGTCGGTCATCGATGGCACTATATTTGCGAGCAGGAGCTGCAGCCCGCTGGCGTTGCGCAGCAAACGTGCGCCTGGCGGCTGCGGCGGGGTTTGCGGTGCCCATTGCGCGCGGGCAACCGGTCCAGCCTCCGTCCAAGGGCTTTGCGGCGCACCGGAAAAGCGTGGCTGTGATGCGCATTGAGCGCGCCAAAGTATGGGCCGGTAGTGCGGCAGCGTTGCTTTTTTCCCGAATGTTGTTTGCCCTTGGTCGCGCAGCACGATGGGCCATGTTGGCTCGTCTTCAACCACAATTTCAGCCACCGGCATCATTTGGCTGGGCAGGTCAGTGACCGTGGAGCGCAAAATGCGGATGAGATTGGGTTGTGGCCCGGAGGGCCGTTTGATCAGCACGTCAAACGCTGCAGTGCCGTCGCCGCTGTCTACCATCTTCACCTCGAGTGACGGTGGTTTGAGCGGTTTTCCTGAGGGGAGGCCGAAATAAACAATTTGCGCGTCTTCACTGAGCACGCCAAACGCACTGCGCGTGCGCAGCCGCAGTGCAACAAGATCGCGCGGCTGGCCGTTTACCCGGTGTGAAATGATGGCTTTATCGCCAACGATCGGGGTGCTGCCAGATGGCCCCCAGGCCGCCGCGCCGATCCGATCTTCAAACGCTTTTAAGCCTTGCGCGCGTGCGGCCAGCTTCGGCTCTCCTTTGAGCGCTTCGATTTCGCTTTTAAGGCTGGGGTGTTCAGCAAGGATCTCACGCCGAATGGCCGCTTCACGGGCGGCTTCTATCTCCACGAATTCGGCGCCATCACCAAAGCCGGTGAGCACAAGTTCCGCCCGGCAAACGCCGGCAGGGCTAGGGTGGCTGAGCGGCCGCAATGTGGGCAAAGGTGGCGGCCCGGCGGGTGGCCTTGCGTCTTGTACCTGCTTGGTGAGGACCGCCTCAGGACCAGGCGTTTGCTCGCTGTCGTCAAACCAAGCAGTTACCGTCACCGGTCGACCCTCAGCGCTGTGGGTGTCAGGATGCTCCACTGTAAACGTACTGGTCAAAACGCGCTCGGGCGCAGTCTCGCTCGGCGCTGGCGGAAGTGGGCCAATGCTATGCTCGTCGGTAAAGCTGCGCGTCCCAACCTGAAACCGAACAAACAGCGTTTTTAGCGCGCGTCCACCAGGTGCCAACATGCCGCGGTGCGGCGCAATAATATCAGCGCGGAGCATGCCAGCGTGTTGTCCGGTTGCATCAGCGCGCCAGTCCAGTCGCAAAATCGGTTGCGGCGGTTTTGGCCGCTCCGGCATCGGGGAATTGACCTGCGCATAGCTGCTCCAGCGACCAAAACCATCACGCTGCGCCACGCGGTAGGTCAGCCCCTCTAAAGCAGCTTTATCGTCCCGCAAGGACACCGGCAGTGCTGTCTTGCCTGCCCGCTTAAATGGCTTTTGAGGCAATGCCCCAAACAGCTGTTGATAATGCGGTGGGTCGCCTTGCTGTGCATTTGGAATAGGAATTTGCGGATTCAGTCGCTTGACGTCACTGCCAATGCTGTCGAGTGTTAATGCCGCTGCGGGGCCTACATGGGCTTCAATCTCGGCGCGCCGAAATGGGGCGTTTGGAACAAACGGATCGGCCACCGGCACATCAAACACGCGCGGCGCTTCTGGCGGTCCGTTTGGTGTCAAGCTGGCCAGAATACGGCTTTGCAGAAACACAAAGTTTTCCGGACCGTCATCAGCAAGGAAAGGAGGCAAAAACATGCCGCCTGAAACCTGATCTTCTAGCATCATCGCAGCAACATTTTCGCGCGGTATTGCGATGCGCGCCAGGTCTGGCATCGCATCCAGCGTTTGATCAGGCAGCGCCCACAGTGCGCCAACGCTCACCGGGACCTGGGCAAGAAGCTCCCGAAATTGCGTTAGCCGGTTGCCCGTCGCGCCCAATATAGCAGGCGGCGCAAACGGCAGCGCCAATCTGCGGCCCGACATCATCGCAAAAATGGGATCTTCTGTTTGCAGGTAGAGCTTTGCGAACAGGGGCAGCTGCGCAGTCGTCTTATTCGTCAGCGCGCCGCGTTCGTCTCGTTGATCTTGACTGCCGTCTAGCATGACGCTGCGCTGCGGGCCGTCTGCATTGAGAAGGCGTGAAAGCTCCTCCATAAAGCCATCAAGGTCAGCTTGCATTCCTGCCATCCTGCGCTGCAGTCTGGCGGCGATAATGTCCGGCGGGTCGGCGTTGGGCGCACGGCCATTGATGGCGGGAAAGAACGCGTTGGGCTGGGCTTGCATGGCGGCTGCGGTGCCGCGCAGGGTCATGGTGATGTAGTTGCCCGTGCGTGATACTGTGGTGCGCTGCGCGTCGGGGAGGCGCTTGATGCGCAGCGCTGCATCGACTGTCACCAGCGCATTAAGCTGGCCATTGCGCGACAAATTCTGCCAGGTTTTTGAGCTTTCAATGTCTGTTCTGCTTACCAGTTTGATTTCCGGAATGGTCGTGCCCCGCGCGCTGCTCACTTCAATGCGCTGGAACAGCGCACCGCAGAGTTCAGGCTGGGTGCCGGTTGCCTGCGCCAGTGCGCGTGGGCCGCTCGGGCTATCAACAATTCCTTTGATGGTAATGGGGCCGGTTGCAGATTTAACCGAGGCCCAGGCGATATCGTCGCCCTCAAGCATAAAATTAAGTGGGGCTTGTGGGCTCACTTGCCAGCTTGGCATGGGTTGCTCTAGGTCTGGCGTGTGCGGCAAAGTGCGGTAGGCGAGCAGTTTTGTGCCCCCTTGTTGCGGCTGTGCGGGCGTTAAAATGCTGGGCGAAAATGGTCGTTCGAGCGACTTGCCTTCACCAATTTTGCTTTGCCCCCAAACGACAACAAATGGCGATGCCGGAAAGCCTAATGCATCGGAAAAGTCCATGCGCACGTGTACGCCGTCGCGCAGCCAAGCATCGCCCTTTGCAGTACTCGCGGTAACGGAAAACAAGCTCAGCGGTGCGCGTGCCATCGTCAGATCAATCCTTCCCGCTCCGCGGCAGCCGGAACATTTCTAAGCGGCGCATCGGCAACGATGTCGCGCCGGGGACTGAGAATGCCATTCTGCCAACTGCTGCCAAATTGTTTGATATGTACGCTTAGAGAGATATCCGCATCGGAAGGCAGATCGCGCGTATTCGCAAAGATAAAGCGGCATCCCGCACTATCGCGGGCCGCTAAGGTAAGGCCGAAGCCCTCGGCCGCGTTTGAGAATGTGAGATGTGCGGCGGTTATACCGAGCCGCTTGGCATTTTCTAACAGGCCGGTCTCATTAAACACGGCGTCGTCGC
This sequence comes from Pseudomonadota bacterium, assembly GCA_039026755.1. Lineage (GTDB taxonomy): Bacteria > Pseudomonadota > Alphaproteobacteria > Sphingomonadales > CAKZYD01 > CAKZYD01. Next base: position 8,330 of record JBCCLR010000031.1, read on the forward strand.
GGTCTAGCGGCTCAGGGGAGGAGATATAGACGCCCGCCAAAGTCCAGCCGGTCTGGCCTGGTGACCACAGAGTTTGCAACAGCGGCTGCTCGGTCGGTGCTGGATCTAAACCGGCGGCGCTGGCATAGGCCTCAAACGCCGCATCGAGCGCTTCAACTTGCGCCGGAATTTCGAGCGGACCAGCAAGCAGTTTTTCATCGGGCACGAGGCCGCTGTCCGGCTGCATGCCCAGCGCGGCAAGCTGGGCCGAAGGATTAGCGTAAAGCGATGTCGTAAACGTGGCTTCGCCCACATATTGCGCATCTGCACCATCCGGCGTTTCCACCGTTAAGGTGAGCCGGTAGGTGGCTTCAGGCGCGAACGGCGCATGCAGCAGCATCGTTTCGCCGATCACTGGCGTACCGGCAACGCATGGGGCGCTGCCCAGCCGCTCTGCCAGTTCGCGCAGCTGGCCGCTCCAGCTGTCTGTGTGGCCGCCTGTCCGCAGCAAGGTCATCTCTTCCGGCGGAACCGGTTTGCCGCCGCCGCGCGTGTCGATGCGCTGCAGACGATAGACCAGTTGTTTGCCAGCAACGCTCAAGAGTTCCGGCACATCGTTCGATTTGAAAATAACGGCGATTGGGTCTTCGAGATAGTGTTGCCCGCGCCGGTCGTTGGGCAGGATTTGCCAAAACGCTTTAATCGCAGATGCCGCCGCATCTTCCGCTGGCGCGGTGGTGAAGCGGATATCCCGCTGTTGAGATAATACTATTACGTCACTGCCTATCTCTTTGAGATCATTCGAACTAATCAATTTAGGAGGCGCAATGCTAGTGTTTGATTTAAGCCATTGACCAGCGGTCATTTCAATCGAAACAGTGTAGGTTGTTGACGGTTCGAGCAGTGTTGGCCGAGCGGCTTGCGGCACCGTGTCGGTAATATCAACAATGCCTGCGATACCGGGATGCCTGCTGGTTTTTACGCCCGCCGTGATCGTCCGGCGTGACAGGCTGTCCTGCATGGCTTGACGCCGGCTTGTTTCAGCGGTCTGCTGGGCAATGGCGCGCATGTTGGTGGCGCTTAGCATTTCTAGCCCCAGCCAGCCAAACCTGTGCGCGCCAAAAAACAGCGCTTTGATTGGCCGGTTTGCGCTGCGTGGAACGGCGCGGTAGCGCAGCAGTCCGCCGCGTGTGCGCGTGGTGCTATGAAACGCGACATCCCATTCTTCCACCGCGCCATCGCTATCGATGCCCCAAATTCGTGGCGGCGCGAATGGCGCGTCGACGATTTGGTCGGTGCAGATCTTTTTAAGCTCAAGAAACCCGCGAAATACCCCAAACTGAATGCTCTCAAAGTCGTCGGCGTCTAAGGTGATTGTCTTGAATTGCGCGCTGGGGTTCAATCTGAGATGCTTGACACTGGTGCCATCTTGACGGCGCATGCGCACCTGTCCAAGCGCCAACCTAGAGTTGGGGTGCGGCGTGATGCGATAGGCAAAGCTGAGCCGGCGCGAGGGTCCATTCAACGTGATTTGTAGGCGGTTCGCTTTGCTATGACCAAGGTGAATGGTGCTCTCGGTATTCTTGCGCGTTATGTTGATGCCTTTGCCATTGGAGCGGTATTCAGCATCTGGCCGCTTGATATGCATTTTGCCCTTTGCCGGCTCAAGTGGCTTGAGGCACACATGTTCCGTCGTCTTCACAGCGCCGCCCGCAGGCGTGGCAGTGCGATCCACAGGCTGCATCAATAAAAACATATCCTGCGGCAAAATCGTGCCGCTAAAGTTCATCCGCACCGGAATGGACATGATCGGCGTTAAACCGCTCATGATCACCGGCAAAATAAGGGCGCCGCTATGCTTTTCGCCCATCAAGACGAACCCACTGGTTGTGGTATCTCGTTCGGGTAACACAGCAAAATCTTTGAGGCGATATGGGGTATCTTGCACGGCTGCAAAAACGTCTGCCCAATCGGCCCATGGGCCATCGAAGTCTGGGTTTCGAAAAAGATTTTCGCGCGGGTTCTCACCCATGGAGAACGGCAGGGCAGCAACATTGGCGATCCCCACGTAGCTCCATGTGCGCGGCCCATCGCTGCGGCCGCGCATACCGGCCTCACCACGTGCAAATTCGCGCCCAAACAGCGCCGCGGGGGAGGTCCCTTCTGGCCGACCTGGCACCTCGCAAAGCACCGGCAGAAATTCATCTAGCACGGCGGATGTCAGCGCTTCGGATGGGGATGCATTTGCCAGCCAAGGTAGTGGATCTTGACTGAGCAAACTGATTTGAAGGGCCCGGCCGCTATCGGCTTCGCCATGGTTGTTATCGGTATTATGGATCACTGTTGCTGGCAGTTTGGCGCCTGTAAAGGGCAGCGCCTGTCCGCCCTTTTTCAGGGTGATGCTGTTCACGCGGTAGGCATAGCGCACGTCAGAAGACCCGGCCCAGCTCGCCACGTGGCCAGCTTTGCCTGCACAGTCAAAGCTGCCTTCGCTTAGATCAATCAGCGGGCTTGGGAAGAAGTGCAGACGAATGCTCGAATTGATCGGTACGGGCCTGTCTGCTTGGCTGGCACCGTCTTCGACTTTTGCCACTTCGCCATCAAAGGGATCTGCAAAAGCAACTTTTTTCAATACCGCTGGCGGCGGCAGCAGCGCGGTATCGGCGCCTGATTTGCTGTCAAAAGGAATATCGACGCTGAGGTCAAAAAAGAACAGGCTGACACTGGCTCTGATATCGCCATGAATGCGCAGCGCATCCGGGATAGTCTCTAGATTTAGAACCGTGTCAATTCCAACGCTTGCAACCCCAAAATCAACGCCGCCACCGAGCCGCATTTGTGCGGCGAGGACAAAGGGATCAAGCCCGACCCCGGCGATGAGGCTGGCATAGGCGCTCATTGAGAACGGCCCAAGCTCTCGTTCAATATCGATGCCCAGGCCGACGCCGACGGCAAAGCCGTGCAAATCAATGCCATCCGCGCGGTCACCGCCAAGGTCTGTGATGCCGTTTTCTTCAATCAGTAGGAAGGCCCAGCCTTGCACTGTTAATGTGCCGGGATAGGCGGTCACGGTGATTGGGTTACCTGGGCGGCGGGCATAGCCATCGCTGCCCAAACGGATGAAGAATTTATCCGCATTGCTGCTGGCGTCGCCGCGCTTGCCAAGGGGGAAATAGGCGCCCAGCGGCACGCTGGCCTTGAGGATAGCGGGAATGTGCACATTGCCTTCAACGGCAACCACCACCGCTTCTTTATTGATGACGACCATGCCCAGAATGCCAGCCTCTGGCTTTGGCACGCCGTCGTCGCCTTCCGGTTCCTCTTCAGGCGCTTCTTCTGGTGCTTCAACCAGTTTGACCGCACAGGTGAGCACCGCTTCGATGTCGGGAAAGGCAACGGTGAGCATGCCCTTCATGCTGAGGCAAAAGCCGCCATCTGGCGTCGTTCCAAGCAAGGCGCCCAGCCCAATGGCATGCTGGCCTTGCCGGGGTCCATATTTCGTTGCTTCAAGCCTTTTGGCCCAATTGAGTTCGCGCGTAATGACATCTTCATCGCTGAGCACGCGTTCACCATTGGTCACCAGCCGGCCAGCGATCCCAACCAAAGACACACCGCTGGTGCCAATGGGGATCGGGGTCGCAAACTTTACAACCGCGCCAAGCGCCACCATTGGCGGTGCGCTGGCAGGCGCATTGTCGTCGCGCCGAACTGCAAGCGACGCCTCAGCATTAAAGCCGATTGCCGGCACATTTGCGCTCAATTGACCGGCAAAGTCATCGCCGTCCACCTCAATAAAACCTGCAGCGTCAAAGACTTTAGGAATCTTGATTGACGCGCCGACTTTCGTGAGTGTGAGCGAAAACCGCGGCGTTGCAGACTGGTCCCAACGTGCGCGGAGGCCAACCTCATCAATCTTAAACTCTCCAAATGGCTTGGTGGGAACGAGTGTGGCTGTGAGTTCCGCAGAGCCAAAACCAAGCGCGAGATCGCGGACGTCGACATATTTACTCAGTGCGCCCTTGATGGTCCAAGATCCGGTTGAAAGAACGTCGGACGTTGCTGCACCAAAGGACAGCTTGGACCCCTCAAAATCCGCCGCGGAAACCGGATCGCTCTCTAATTTTCGCCAATCAATATCAAGGCCGACATTTGACCAGGCGATAGCAACGGGTTCGTCGGTTTTTATGATAATGCCCGCTTCATCATCATCGCCGGTGCCATCATCGCCATCACTATTGGCGCTGTCGTCTTCATCGCCTTTGACTTCAATGCTGGCTTCAGCGAGATAATCGATTGCAAAACCGGTGCGCGGGCCAGGGATTGTCGCGGTCAGCTTTGCGCCAGTCCAAATGACCCTGCCTTCTTTCATGGCGCTCGCAAAAAATGCCGCCCCAGTGACGGCGGCGGCAATATCCAGCGTTTTACTAAACGCGCCTTGGTCGTCTTCAGGTGTAAGGTCTGGGTCCGCTGCGGTTTTATCGAGCGCGCCTAGGATGACAGGTCCAAATAGTGCGGTGGCAACACCTGCTTTGGAGATATCGGTATGCTCAAAGGTCTTCAGGCCCTTTGGGTCGTCTTCAATATAGACCCCGAGCGTAACTTCGGTTTCATTGAGCAGGCGGTCGCGGATAACCTGGCCGCCGATGCTGAAGGTTTTATCCTGCGGGTTTTCAACCGGCAGGATCGACTGCGGCAATACGAGCTCAATTTCGGTGAGATTGGGCACCAAATCATCACTGCCCCGATAGACCGGGGCATCCCAAACTGCCCGCGCGCGCAAGCGAAATGGCAGGCCTGGGTCGCTTTCGGGCGGTGCAGGCGGCTCAGACGTATCTGACCCGCCCGGAACGACAATTAAAATGGGTGGGCGCTGGGTCGTCGTCGTGACATGACCCGCAGTGCGTTGTCCTTGGAAGATAAACGTCACATTGCGTTCAATGGCGAACAACTCAGACGCCATGGCCTTGCGATTACCAATCCATAGATCGGTTGTGTTGTCGCCAGGGCCGGTATCTTCGTCGCCAAGCTGCCCTTGCCGCGCAAAGGTGTGCGGCCAGGTGCGCTGCTCAACCCACGGCGCGGCCGGCGCTGTAGCTTTTTTGGCGGGGTCAGAAATACTGACCGGCACGTCCGGTCGCCCCTGTGCATAGTCTGGCTCGTCGGTGCTGCGTGGTTGATGCTCCGCGCGCGCGGTAATGGTCACATTGTGCGCGTCGGTCAGTAGGCTTTTTACTTGATTTGCAACGCGTAGGCCGGCTTCCAGCCGCGGACCTTCAGCTAGCTTTTTGTTGAGCTCAGCTTTGCCTTCTGGGCTGGTGTGCGCGATGACATAGAGATCTATATCCTCTCTCAAACCAAGCGAGCGCACGTGTTCAGCCAGAGCCTTTGCCAGGATCTTTTCATCGCCTGCGGCTACGCTTGGCGTTACCGCCGCATCAACGGCCTTTAAAAGCGTCTTTCTGGTCGTGTCATCTGGCTTCGCGGCAGAGAAGAACCAATGGGCGCTGGTGTTAAGCCAGCGTTTTGCCACGATGGCCGCCCAGCTGTCTGTGGTGCCACCTTCTGGGGGGATGGGCCCTTCGCCAAGCAATGCTTGGAAATAGGGCCGGTCATAATACATTGTCGCGACGCGTTTGGAGGTGACAAACTCATTGGGCCCATAGCGCGGATTTGTCTCCACAATCGGCGCTTGCGCGACCGGCACGAGAAGCGCAAAGCCGTCGGCGATGTTTAGCGTGTTTTCAGGACCATTGGTATGCACTCTGCCAATTGGGCGCTCGCGGCCGGTGAGCATGGTCGGCGTTGTCTGCGTATCCTTCAAAGGGAAAGTGGCCCAGCCGGCATTCGCAAAGGCATCATCGCCGAGCGGTACAAAGCTCTTATCGGCCTGTTGCTGAACAATGCGCGGCGCGCTGGTATCGGCATGGCGGCTATTATTGAGGCTGATCAGCAGGGCCGTATCGGCCCGCGGCGTCAAATAAAGCCGCTGCACAACGCGGCGCGGAAATAAATCCTCCTTAGCGCTTGGCGGCGTAAATTCTGCGATAACAAACACCGGTTGGTCGTTTTTCCAGCCATCCCATGTGAAGTACCCACCATCATCGTGCCGCGCGAGCGCGTCATCCTGCCGAAACAATGGACATTGCGGGCCTTTGTCATCACGCGTTTCGGGGTAGACAGCCCAGTTCACATCGCGGGGCGTTTGGTCGGTCGCCGCAGTTGTTGTGCCGCCGCGCGCAGCTTTGAGGAAAAACCGCAGCTTGGTAAGGTCGTCCGGTGACCCTGAAATATGCAAAACATTTTTAAAGTCATCCACGCCGGCTGGATTGTTGTCATCGGCATTGACGCGGACGTCTATCTGAAACAGCGCCTCTGGCAGCGGGCCGAAAGGCGTAAAGCGGATAACTTGATCCGGCTGGGGGTAGCGCGCTGTTTTGGGCGCATCGGGCTTACGCTGAAGCAATTTGAAATCAGCGCCAGTGTCCGGCTCGTCCTGCCGTGTATAGCGGACCTCGGCACTTTCATCGATCAAGATTGGCCCAGTTGTTTCGCCCTTTTCGCTACGTGGCCGCGTTTGCCCTGCTTCCAGGATGATCCAGGTACCTTCATCCGTCGGGGCCGACAAAGTGACAGTTACGGGTTGGGACACGCCGTCCTCGATAGAGCGTTTATAATACCCCAGATAGTTTGAACTGCCGCTCCAATGCAGGGCTTGGGAGCGGTCGTCTTGGGTGAGCGTTAGGGTGTCGCCGCGCCCCGAGATGCGGCCGGTTTCAACGGAAAACTCGCCTTGTAAGCTGCCGGGGGTATCGCCGGTTGGGATCAACAAATCGCGTGTTTCAATGGACAGGTTGCGCACGAGCGGCACGCCATGCGGCAAATAAATAGCGGCTTGTGTCAGCCGAAAACCTGTCCATTCTGGGTCGCCGCGCCCTATTGTGGCGGGGGTCGTGCGTTTGCTTTGATCCACCTCAATTGTGTCGAGGACGATGCCAAAGCCATCGTCTTTAGAAAAGACGGCTGCTGGCGGGTCTAGCCGGGCTTGGGCAATAAACCCGGCCGTACTGGCTGAGGCAAAAACATCGCCCGGACCGGTTAGACCGGCGCTAAGCCGGCCGTCTTGTGATGCAATCCGAAAGATCAAATTGCCCACCAGAGCGGACCGGGTATCACCTTCCAGTGCGCGAAGCCGCCGTACATCTGTGCCTTGCGCGGGTATTTCTTGTGCGGGCAATAAAGGAATGCCCCAAGCCTCAGGCAATTCTAAACGCAGTCCGCGCAGATCTACGGTTAAATCCCAGTCGCCGGGCGGGTTTTCCAGTGGCTCGCCATCTGGCGTTTCACCGCGCGTGACAGTAAGCGTCCAGGTCAGGCTTTCGATAAATTTCGGTGTGGATGGCGTTTCAGAGCCGTCCTTTTCATCGCCCTGTTTTTCAACGCCAAGAACGCTGCGTAAAAACGCTTCAGCTGGCAACGTCCCAATCCACCGTCTAAACTGTGGCGTTTCAATTTCATCATCAAATTCGATGGCGATTTGATCGAGCGCATTTGTCAATGCGTCCGGCAGCCCAGCCAATTGAAAGGCTTGGCTCACCAATAGATCGAGAACAGAAAGACCGCGCCGCAAAGCCCCGAAACCCCCATATTTCCCAGCGGAATAAGACGCTGCGCGCTCTCTGGATTAAGCGCGGAAAATGGCCGTCTTACGCACGCTGATCCTAACGCGTCCAAGCTGACACACCGGCCTCGCGATATCCACCTAAAACACTGTGATAATTATAGAATTTGCTTATCTGTATATCGTTATTTGGCATGTTTTATTCCGGTATATATGCATTCCAATTGCTTTGATGGAGAAAGGTGCGGTCGCCGCTGATCTGCGCCTTTCATGCATTAATGAACCGTTTTTGCACAGTCGAAGCATGCCTGTCCCTGCAAAACCAATGGGATTTGTGTAACGGCAAGTGGGCCCGCTTTTGTCAGCAAAAAAATTTTTAGTCTAACTTGGCGCCGAAAGAGATTTCATTTGACTGGGGTTTTCTTCATCACTCCAATCTGTTTTGGCTGGTGTCGTTCGCCAACGCGCGACGTTTAAGGAGGGCTGGGCTATGAGCTGGTCTGAGCATATGCAGGACGTGGCGGCCGGGATACGCGGTGATGCGCGCGGCGCGCGCAATTCTGGTATGCCTTGGGCAACGCGCTCGCCAGTGCTTGCGGCGAACGGTGCGGCGGCGACAAGTCAACCGCTGGCGACCCAAATTGCGCTCGATATTTTGAAATCTGGAGGCAGTGCTGTCGATGCGGCCATTGCAGCGAATGCTGCCTTGGGCGTTATGGAGCCAACAGACAATGGAATCGGCGGCGATTTATTTGCCATGGTTTGGGACCCGAAAAGCGCCAAGCTGCATGGGCTCAATGCCAGTGGCCGCGCGCCGCTCGGGCAAACGCTGGACGCGTTGCTTGCGAAGCTCAAGGGTAGGAGCCACATCCCGGAATATGGGAGCCTCAGTGTCACAGTGCCTGGCGCTGTTGATGGCTGGTTCGCGCTGCACGGCCGGTTTGGTAGATTGCAAATGTGCGATGTTTTGGCGCCTGCAATAGACTATGCCCGCAAAGGCTTCCCACTGAGCCAATTCATTGCCTACAGCTTCGGACGCTATAAACCGAGTTTTGAACAGCATTTTAAAGACGGGCTGATCGAGGAAATCGATAACTATAAATCGACCTTTTTGCGCGGTGACCAGCCCTATCGTGAGGGCGAGATTTTTACCAATCCAGATTTGGCGAGCACGCTAGAAACCCTGGCCGATGACGGACGCAACAGCTTTTATGAGGGCGCGCTCGCCGATGTCATGGATGCTTATCTCAACTGCATCGGCGCACCGCTTCGCAAGCGAGACCTTGAAGCGCATACATCGACCTGGGTTGACCCCGTCAGCATAGAGTATCGGGGCTGGGACGTGTATGAATTGCCGCCCAATGGGCAGGGTGTCGCCGCGCTACAAATGCTGAATATTTTAAAGCACTTTGATTTGGCCGCCATGGGTCCGCTGTCGCCAGACGCCCTGCATGTGATGACCGAAGCGAAGAAACTGGCGTTTGCTGACCGTGCGCGGTTCTATGCTGACCCGCAATTCTATAACGCGCCGCTGACGACCTTGTTGTCGGACGACTATGCGGCGCAGCGGGCCAAATTGATTGATATGAACCAAGCCATGGACTGCGTTGACCATGGGCCTGCTACATTGCTTAAAGGCGATACGGTCTATCTGACGGTGGCTGACGCGCAGGGCATGATGGTGTCGCTTATTCAGTCAAACTATTTGGGTATGGGTTCAGGGCTTGTGCCAGATGGTCTTGGCTTTATGTTGCAAGATCGCGGCGCGCAATTTGCATTAGATCCCGCGCATCCGAATGTGTATGCCCCGGGAAAGCGCCCATTTCACACCATTATACCGGCTTTTGTGATGCGCGATGGCAGGCCGCTGATGAGTTTTGGTGTGATGGGCGGCGCCATGCAGCCACAAGGCCATGCGCAGATCATTGTTAACATGCGTGATTTTGGCATGAATGTGCAAGAAGCGGGCGATCTTGCGCGGTTTCACCATGCTGGCTCAACCGAGCCAACTGGGACAGGCGAAATGCGAGACGGCGGCGCGTTGGAGCTTGAAGCCGGCGTGCAGCGCCAGGTGATCGACGCGTTGCAAGCTCGTGGCCACACAATCAGAGTGACGACAGGTCCCTTTGGCGGTTACCAAGCGATTTATCGAGAGCCGAAAACAGGGGTCTACTGGGCTGCCTCTGAAATGCGAAAAGATGGCCAGGCCGGCGGCTTTTAAAGCACCCACATTCAGCTTTGCGTAAGCAAAAAATTCCAGTGAAAAGCCCAGTCGTTATTCTGCGGGAACCTGCTCAATATCTGCCGCTGTTACCGAACTATCCCGGGCTGTTTTGCGCTGTGGTTTAATTGCGGCTTTGCGCGCTCTGGCGTTCAGTTTCGCGACTGCAAAGACAGATGCTGCAGCGCTCATCAGCAGCACCATATCCATGCCAGCAACGCTCCATAGGCCTTGGGACGCAGCGCTGAAAATATGATCGCCGGTGGTTATCCAGTTGAGCAACACTGCTGCCACTGACAGGATTGCGATCCCCATCGCTTGGTCTGCCCAGGCGGCTTTGCCGCGCACGCTGGCATGCACAAAGCTAGCAAGCCAGATGACGTAAAATCCGATAACTTCAACGTCTGCTGGATCTAGGCTTGGGATTTTAAGACCGAAAGCAAGAACGCGATTGACGACAAAAAACGCAGCGGTTGCCAAGATAATGCCGGTCACCGAACCGACAGTCATGCCGCGCACGAAGCGCACTTTAAAGGGCTCTGTGCCATCCTTTGCAATACGCGCTTGCATCCAAAACACAGCCCCCGTGCCAACCAGCATACAGCCGCCGAGCCCGCCAATGAAATACAGCCAGCGCAGCGGCCAGTGGCTGAATTGCACAAAGTGAAAGCCTTCGAGCCAACTACGCGTGGCCATCGCTTGGCTTGCCACGGCATCAAGCAGAACATCGCCCGATGCATAGTCAAAAAATATCCGGTCGCGGTTCATTTCAACGCGGTCTTGCGGAAACGACAAATACGCAACGACCATGGCATTTTGATCGCCATAGTTGAAAATAGCGAAGCGATCTGGCGCGTTCGGCCGGCCATAGCGCGCCGTCCAAATGTCTGAGGCTTGCTTTAAGAACGGGGCAACCGGCTTGGTCATGGCCTGTGGCAGGCCCGAGCGCTCGCGGGTGAGTGTCGCATACTCGTCTGCTGCTTCAAACAAGGCGGTCGTTGATTTACCTGAAATGTTATCGACCGCCTGCATGGGCAATGCAGCAAACCAACCAGCAAAGATATAGAGGCCAGACAAAGCGATTAAGAAGTAAAAAGGAAGGCCGAGCACGCCGGCGAGATTGTGCACGTCCAGTGTAGAACGGCGCAGCTGCTTTTGCGGGCGAAACATAAAGAAATCCGCAAATATCTTGCGATGGATGACGACCCCGGTCACCGTAAGGCACATCATCGACAAAGCCGCAAACCCGACCAAATAGTATCCCAAGTTGCCGGGGATATGCAGCTTGAAATGAAATGGGAAGATAAACCCGGTGCCCGCATAAGATTGCGGTGCGCCAAGCATCTCGCCTGTCTGCCAATTGATCCGGTGGCTAGTAAAACGCTTGCCATTTCGTGGTTCGGTAAATTCACCAAAAACCGAACCATAAGGTTCACGCGCGTTGCCAAAGCCAATCGAAATGCGCTTAAAATCAGCGCCGGGATGGGCATTAGCAAACGCTGCTAAAGCTGCGTCCGCATCAATCTTGGTAGGACCTACCGTGATCCGTTCTTCCGGCTTCATCCAGGCATCGATTTCGCGGTCAAACACCGTCAACGTGCCCATCCAAAAGATTGCAAACAGCATCAACGTCAGCAAAATACCGGTCCAGGTATGCAGCCAATTCATCGACTCTCGAAATGTCGCTTTGGGAAACTGCGCTGTCATAAATCGAGCTAACCTGCCTGTCACGCACCCAATGGCCGTACACACCCGCCATATTGCAGTGTTAACGCGTGGCGTTTTCGCATATCGCGCGCGTGTTGCGTTTGGGTCTCATTCCTATCTACGCGATGTCTTTACGCGATTTGTGCCAGTTTGAAAATACTAAGCGCGGGCGCGGCGCCCGTCTCAACCTTCTTATTTTGTGCGCTCTGCTGGCGACATGCGCGAATTCGCATTCTCAATCATCGAACACATCCCTTAAAAAATCAATCGCAGCCGCCCAGCCGTCTCGCGCAGCTGCAGCGTTGTCAACTGGTGTGCCGCCGAGGGATACGAACCCCTCGGGAACGCCAGAATAGCCGCCCGACCAGTATGTCAGGTGAGAATAGGGGCGCGCCATGTTTGGCATTCCAATGGCGTGGCCAGCATTTGCGAGACAAATGTGGCGTGTGCGAGCTGCCAGACCGTGATGTTTGCGCCGCTTAAATAAGATGTCGCCGCCAAGCGCCGATGGCCAGAGCTGGTCATCCTGTGCGGAGATAATGCACAGTTCGCCCGCGAGCTTTTCAACGCAGATCGTATAGTCACTGTCCTGCCCAGCGGCCTGCCAAATCGCTTCGAACTCAGGGCTATATGCATAGCCGGGCGGCGCGCTATATCCCGCACCGCGCGCTGACAAGAGATCATCGCTTACAGGAAGCATCGGCGCGCCTTTTATGGAGTGATCATCAAGCGCCCACATCGCCGTTGTCGATATGGAAAAATCTTCCCCGCCGAGCATATCGAAACCACAGTTGACCAAGTGAGAGGGGACCCAGGCAATGACGCCCGCGATGTGTTTGGGAAAATGGATGGCGGTGAGCATCGCTGCTTCAGAGCCGCGCGACCCGCCCCAGATCACGACATTTTTGCCGGTGCGTTGATGCAGCATGGCAACGGCTTGGGCGAAATACTCGAGCGGCAAATTGATGGCAGCTTGCGGGCGGTCTGCATAGGCAAAATAACCCAGAGCCAATGCGCAATATCCTTCAGCGGCAAGCGCCGCTGCGCGGCTTGCAACGATGCCGCCTTCTGACCCGCCGAGAACCAAGACAGTCCCTTTGGCCGCAACGTTTTCTGGTTCGAACAGTTCGCCGCGTAGAGGGTCTGGTAGGGCTTTTGTCACCGCGACATTTGCGGCAATCTGTGGCCGGCGCAGCTGGTGCCGGCACAACACGTGACCCTCAACACGCACGGCCAAGTCAACCACAAGGTCGTCGCAGTCGAACGGCCCCGGGCTTAAGGGTAATTGCGGGTCGCCATGCAGGCCCGCTAAATAGTCATCCATTCCCGGCGGCTGGGCTGACCAGAGCAGCCCGTCTGGGTCTAAACCGACGTAGCTACCACTGAGACTGGGCGCCACGGATGTATCGATGGTGCCGGTTTTGGAGGTGTTATAGTGCGCACGCGCGGTCCATGGAATATCGCGCTGGTCGCGCGTAATAGCCTCTATTAAAGCTGGTTGTTCAGGTGGTAAGCCAGCGACCTTTATCGGCATGCTGTGATGCAGTGGTGGGCCCATGGAGAGGAGATCAAATGAAGGCTCTTTATGCATATTGCGTGTGGCTCATGGCAGGATTGTATGCAAAACTACAGCTTGGGTATACAAACTAGGGCGCTTGTAATGCTTTTTCAGCGGTGGGTCACAACACTTTTTTTTGTCGCTTCGACCCTCCACGCGATGACTGCGTCTCCCGTGCACGCTGTGGATTGGAACCCGGGCGCTGTGCGGACCTTTTTGAATGCGTATGGCGATTCCGTCAAAGGTGGCTTCATCACGCCGCATTGGCTTGGCGATGATGCCTTTTGGTATGTCGACGAAAGTGACCCGGCGCGGCCCGTTTTCCTCATCGATCTTGCCGCACCTGCTAAAACCCAATTGGTGAACCTTGCAGAGCTTATTGATACCTTTAGCCTTAGCGCGTCGATCAAGGCCCTAGAATATAATGCGGCGGACGCCGTTTTGACGGTGGTGTCAGAGGACATGCAATATGCCTATGATGTGACCCGTAAAACGCTCGCTAAGCCGAAGCCTTATGCCGCTCCGGTCAATCCTGTCGTGCGGTCAATGTTTCCCATGAACCGCTATGATCGGCGCGAGCTGGTTAGTCCCGATGGGGCATTCGTTGCGACACTTGACGGCCCAGATTTTATTATTGAGACGGCGCAATCGCGGCAAACCATTGTGCGCACCAATGATGGGACGGACCTGCGCCAGTGGTTTTATGGTAATGATATCTGGGAACTTTCTGATGATGCGTGGAGCCCAAACAGCAAACGGTTTGTAGCCCGTAGTCATGATATGTCCGGCATCACTGGTATCCCCATCATCGATTACTTAGACGCGCCTGATGATGTGCAGCGGTTTCGCTATTGGGCGCGGGCGGGTGAGCCACTGCCGATTACCCGTTTTTCCGTGTTTGATGTGGACACCGGAGCGCGTGTCGACATCAAAACGGGTGGGTCTCCAACGCAATTTGCATTTTTTGTGCGCTGGCTACCCGATGGGCAGCGCTTTGCGTTCATCCGATACGCGCGCGATTTATCCGTGCAGGAGCTGGTGTTTGCCGATGCCCGAACTGGGGACGCAAAGGTTGTTCTCAAGCGGTCGGCAAAAGATGGTTGGATCAAATGGCCGAGCGGACCCATAGGTCTGCATTTCTTAGAGGGTGATAAGGGCTTTCTGTGGCGCTCTGATGAAAACGGGTATTTTCATTGGTACCATCACCGAATGAATGGGAAGCGCAAGCGGCAAGTGACGCATGGTGACTTTGACGCTGGCGGCATTGCGCTTGTTGCCGGCGATAAGGTGTTTTTTTCTGCTGGAAGCGACCCGCAGCGCCCGTATGATCAACACCTGAATGTTGTCAGTTTGGCGGGCAAGGGTCAGCGCCAACTCACGCGTGGTGAGGGCAGGTATCGCGCTGTGCCCACGCCGGATCAAAGCCATTTTATCGTGTATCATCAGAGCCTTACGGCGCCGCCATCAAGCATGCTTTTGGATGCGGAAGGAGGCATCAAACTGAGCTTGGCAAAGGCTTCAGTGGACGCGGCATTTACGCGCGACTGGTCGGCGCCAGAGCCCTTTGTCGCCCAAACTGAAGATGGAAAATCTGACATTCACGGTGTCATATACCGGCCAATCAATTTTGATCCGAAGAAGCGCTATCCGGTGATTGAACGGATTTATGGCGGCATGCAGTCGCTGGTGACACCGCGCGGCTATCCTGGCGCAAATATGCGCGGGCCGGGCACGGAATATGGCGCAATGCTCGCCTATTTTCAGTCGCAAGGCTTTGTGGTGGTCACGATGAATAGCCCGGGCACGCCGGGGCGCGGGCGTGATTATAACCTCAAAACGCATGGCACCTGGCCAAACGGCATTGTTGCCGACCATGCCGCTGCGTTGCGGCAAATTGCGGCCAGCAGGCCATGGATGGATTTGCGCCGTGTCGGCATTGATGGAAACAGCTGGGGCGGCACGCTTGCCGCCTATGCAGCCGCGCAAGCGCCAGACCTTTATAAGGCTGCAAGTCTCAGCGTTGCCGATGTTGACCTCAGCGATGGTATCCATTGGGTTGAATGGCATCTAGGTGAAGAGGCCCGCAATCCAGCAGGCTATGCAAACGGGTCTGCCGCGCAACTAGCGGCGCAAATGAAAAGTCAGCTGATGATCGTTGCCGGTACGTCTGATGTGAATGTCCCCATTTCCAACACCATGAAGCTGCTCGATGGCCTTGCCGAAGCTGGCAAACCTTATGAACTGGTGTTGTTTCCAGGCACCAATCATGCGCACGCGGGGCGCGGCGATCGCTATGCCTATGCGATCAATCGTATTGCGCAGTTTTTTGAAAAGCATTTAGGCACGCCTCAGCCTTGACCTTGCAAA
>JBCCLR010000032.1:0-23773 GCA_039026755.1 Pseudomonadota bacterium
ACAAACCGCCAGTCTGGTTTCAGACATTGCGGTCTTCCTCAATCTGACGCCTGATCATAGCGATCGCTACGCATCCATGGCGCACTATGGCGCTGCCAAACAGCGGCTGTTTGACATGCAAGGTCATGCGGGCAAAGCGGTCATCGCTGTGGACAGTTTAGAAGGCCAGCGCCTTGCCAAACATGTGAAAAACCAGGTCATCAGCATCGGCCAACCTTATGCAGCCTGGTGCGTTGATAACGGGACGTTAAAGCATCACGGTCAGGCCATATCCCAGCAACACGATTGGCCAGCCTTGCAGGGCCCGCACAATGCGCAAAACGCAGCGGCAGCAGCGGCTGTGTGCTTTGCCCTTGGCGTCGCCTATGATGGCATTGCTGCCGGTCTGGCGGGCTACCAAGCGCTTGCCCACCGCGCACAGCCGGTTGGCCAAACCGGCCAAATCGCCTTCATCAACGATTCTAAAGCCACAAACCCTGACGCTACAGCGAAATCGCTGCAAGCCTATAGCAACATCTATTGGCTGGCCGGGGGCAGTGATAAAGGCAGCGACTTTTCCAGCCTTGCGGAGCACATAAAAAGTGTTCGCGCGGCATATTTCTTTGGTCAAACACGCACAGCGCTCAAGGCGCAGGTCTCCGGTGTTAAAAGCCAGCTCTTTGAGACCATGGATAGCGCGTTTGCGGCTGCGCTGCGTGATGCCCGGCAAAGTGGTATGGCTTGCACCATCGTGCTGTCCCCCGCCTGCGCATCATTTGATCAGTTCCGCAACTTTGCGCATCGCGGCGAAGTTTTCACCGCGCTTGTCAAAGAGGTGCTGTGATGTGGATTGAGCGCACGGATACATCGCTTATTGCACGCTGGTGGTGGACGGTCGACCGGGTCACCCTGGGATGCATTCTCACGCTTGTTGGGCTTGGACTCTTTATTGTCGCTTCCGCCAGTTTGCCGGAGGCGGCAAAGAACGGCCATGCGCCGTACTACTATTTCAAGCGGCATCTGGCCTTTGCTTTTGTTTCGCTGGTGCTGATGTTCAGCATTTCGCTGCTGCCTAAACATCTTTTGCCAAAGCTGGCGATGCTTGGGCTCTTTTTAGCCTTTATCCTGGTGTGCATGACGCTGTTTTTTGGCGATCCACTCAACGGTGCACGCCGCTGGCTTCCCATCGCCGGCCATTCCCTGCAGCCTTCGGAGATCCTAAAGCCTCTTTTCGTCGTCGTCATAGCGCTCGTACTTGCACAAAAATTCTCGCACCCGACCATGCGCGTTTTGCAGATCAGTGGTCTCTTGCTTGGTGCCGCCCTCCTGCCGCTGTTGCTGCAGCCGGATGTCAGCCAGTCGTTGCTCTTGGTCGCGGTCTGGATGATGCAGATCTTGCTGGCTGGCTATTCCATTTGGCTGTTTGTGGGCAGCGGTGTGGCGGCCGTGATTGGCCTGGCCGTCGCGTTTCTCAGTTATCCGCACGTGGCAAGCCGGGTCACCAGCTTCTTAACGCCCACCTTTGACCCCTATTCGCAAGTCGGCATTTCCATTCGTGCGTTCATGAATGGCGGGTTTTTTGGCCGCGGCGCGAATGAAGGCGAGCTTAAGTCCTCGCTGGCTGATAGCTATGCCGACTTTATTTTCGCTGCCGTCGGCGAAGAATTTGGGTTTTTCGTGAGTGCAATTCTGGTGGCGCTTTTTGCCCTTATCGTGCTGCGCGGCATGGCCCGCATGCTGCACGAGGAAGAACCTTTTGCCTTCCTTGCCGCAAGCGGTCTTCTCTGCCTGTTTTGCCTGCAGACGCTGATGAATATGACGGTGAATTTGGGTATGGCGCCAACCACCGGCGTCACGCTCCCCTTCGTGAGCTATGGTGGCTCGGCGATGCTGGGCACAGCGATGACGATGGGCTTTGTACTCGCGCTAACGCGGCGTGTGCAGTTCTCTCAAGGCATGCGCGTATTCCGGCACGGGAGCGCTGTATGACAGCGCAAGCGTATAGCGTACCAAGCGGCCAATTCGTGATCGCTGCAGGCGGCACCGGCGGCCATATGGCGCCAGCCTATTCAACCGCCCAAGAAATGCTCAATCGCGGCTATGAGGTGCTGCTGGTCAGCGACGTGCGGGGCCAGAATTTCCCAGGTAAACCTGAAGGTGCAGAGCTTGCCCTCCTCGATGCGCAGCAGCCCGGCAAAGGCCTGTTCAGCCTCGTCTCGACTGTGCGAAATGTGCGCCGTGCGCAGCACCAGGCAAAAGGACTATTGTCGCGCAGCCCCACATCGGCGGTCATCGGTTTTGGCGGTTATCCGGCATTGCCGACCATGCTCGCAGCCAAATCCATCGGCATCCCGTTTATGTTGCATGAGCAAAACGCGGTGCTTGGTCGCACCAATCGTTTGGCCGCCGGCAAGGCCAATGCCCTTGCCGTGTCGTTTAAAACCACACACAAGCTGGCCCAAAATTGGCGCATGAAAACTGCGCTCACCGGCACGCCGGTCCGGCCAGATATCATGCGCTATGCCCAGGAAGACTACCCGGCGTTTTCGCGTGACAGCGTGATGCGCATACTGGTGCTTGGCGGCAGCCAGGGCGCGCGCATTCTAAGTGACGTAGTGCCCGAGGCGCTTGCCGTTGTACCGCCGGCCTTGCGTGCGCGCATTCAGATTACCCAGCACTGCCGCGAAGAAGATATCGACCGCGTGCGGCAAATCTACAAGGAGCTAAAGGTTGCGGCTGAAGTGACATCCTTTGTGGAGGATGTTGGCGAAAAGCTGCGCTGGACACATCTGGTCATCGCCCGTGCTGGCGCATCAACAATTGCCGAGCTTACGGCCATGGGCAGGCCCGCGATATTTGTACCTTTTGCTGCGGCAATGGATGATCATCAAACCGCCAATGCTGCGGTGATGACGCATGCGGGTGGCGCGATTTCCATGCCGGAAGCAAGCTTTAACGCACGCGGGCTCGCCAAACACCTGCAGCGGCTTTCGCTGTCGGCAACAGACCTGGCGGACATGGCAAAAGTCACAAAACAGCTTGGCTATCCCAAGGCGGCAAAGCAGCTCGTGGATATGTGCGAGTTTATCGCTGCCGGCCGCACCAGGAGCGCTGCATGAGGCCGCCGCCGCAAAATATCGGTGTCATTCACCTGGTTGGCATTGGCGGTATCGGCATGTCTGGCATTGGCGAGATGCTGCACAGCCTGGGCTATACCGTTCAAGGCAGCGACCTTGCCCGCTCGCCTAATGTGCAGCGGCTGGAAAGCTTGGGCATCAAAGTGTTTATCGGCCATGGTGAAGACAATGTGGCGGACGCACGCGTTGTGGTGATTTCTTCTGCCGTTAAAGAGGATAATGCTGAAGTGATCGGCGCGCGTGCCCGGGCTATACCCGTCGTGCGCCGGGCGGAAATGCTGGCTGAACTGATGCGGCTGAAAAGCTGCATCGCTGTGGCCGGGACGCATGGCAAAACCACGACAACGTCCATGGTTGCTGCACTGCTCGACGCCGGTGATCTCGACCCAACGGTGATCAACGGCGGCATCATCAACGCCTATGGTACCAATGCGCGGCTTGGCGCTGGCGAGTGGATGGTTGTTGAAGCTGATGAAAGCGACGGCACGTTTGGAAAGCTCCCGTCAACCATTGCCATCGTTACGAATATTGACCCCGAGCATCTTGATTTTTATGGCGATTATGATGCGGTGAAAGCCGCGTTCCGTAGCTTCGTTCAAAACATTCCATTTTATGGTTTGGCCGTCTTGTGCACCGATCACCCGGTTGTGCAAAAAATGGTGTCAGAGCTGAATGACCGCCGCGTGGTGACCTACGGCTTTAACCCGCAAGCCGATATCCGCGCCATGAATGTGCGTATGCAAGATGGTAAAGCGCATTTTGATATCGTGTGCTCAGGCGCGCTTACCGACAAGCGCATTTCCGGCGCGCAAATTGCAATACCTGGCAAATACAATGTCCTCAACGCGCTTGCTGCAGCTGGCGCGGCGATGGAGCTTGGCGTTAGCGACACGCAGATCCTCGCAGGGTTCAAAGCCTTTAGCGGCGTGAAACGCCGGTTTACCCATGTTGGGGATGTCGATGGCCGAGTTATTATTGATGACTATGGTCACCATCCCACGGAGATCAAAGCCGCCATTTCCGCCGCGCGTGATGCCGCGAAGGGCCGCGTGATCGCAATTGCGCAGCCGCATCGCTATAGCCGGTTGAAAGATCTGTTTGATGATTTTTCCACGGCCTTTAACGATGCTGATGCGGCCTACATCACGCCTGTCTATGCGGCGGGGGAAACGGCAATTGACGGCTATAGTGCACAGGCCCTGGCGCAAAAGGCAAAGGACAATGGCCATCGCCGCGTTGCGGCAATTCCTGATCATGCCGCGCTTATTGAAACCTTGGCAAAGACCAGCGCGCCTGGTGACCTCATCATCTTCTTAGGTGCGGGCGATATCACGCGCTGGGCTGCAGACGCACCGGCCGCTTTAAGCGCTGCGTTGGCGCGCGAGGGTCAGGAGCAGTCATGATGGCAATGGCGCTCGACATTTCAGCCTTCACCGGTTTGCGCGGCAAGCTCGCGGCGCACGTTGAAATGCGCAAACACACCTGGTTTCGCACCGGCGGGACGGCAGCGCTGGTGTTTCGGCCCGCCGATGCCGCCGATTTGCGCGCGTTTCTAAAGCAACTGGCCAGCGATATGCCGATTATGCCCATGGGCGCGGGCTCAAACCTGTTGGTGCGAGATGGCGGGCTCGATGCTGCTGTCATCCAGCTTGGCCGCGCGTTCGCGGAGATTACATTTGAAGATGATGTGATGTGTGTCGGCGCAGGCACGGCTGACCTCGCGGTCGCCAAGGCAGCGCATAAAGCCGGGCGTGCTGGCTTTGAATTTCTCAGCGGGATCCCTGGAACGATCGGCGGCGCAGTGACAATGAATGCTGGCGCCTACGGTGCGGACATGGCTGATATCCTGGTCGATGCAACAGTCATGTTGCGCTCAGGCGAGCAGGTCACGCTTACGCCAGAAAACTTGGCCTTTTCCTACCGGACCGCGTCGCTACCGGATGAAGCGATCGTCCTATCGGTCCGGCTGCGCGGTAAGCCGGGTGACCGAGATGCAATCGCCGCGCGCATGCAAGAAATCATCAGTGCGCGAGAAGACAGCCAGCCAATCCGCAGCCGGACCGGCGGCAGCACATTTAAGAACCCCGAAGGCGACCTCAAAGCTTGGCAGCTTATTGATGCAGCAGGTTGCCGCGGCTTGACCCATGGGAAAGCCCAGGTCTCCGCGCAGCACTGCAACTTCCTGATCAATACCGGCGATGCCAGCGCCGCTGATCTAGAGGGTTTGGGTGAAGCCGTCCGCCGCCGTGTTTTGGAGACCAGCGGCGTATCGCTCAGTTGGGAGATAAAGCGTGTGGGGAGGGCGAACATCGCATGATGACTGCGCGCAAGACTCTAAACATTGCAATTCTCGCGGGTGGGCGTTCGGCCGAGCGTGATGTGTCACTCGATAGTGCGCGCGCGATTGATGCAGCTTTGGAGCAGCTTGGCCACCGGACGCAGCGTATCGATGTGACGCCGGCGCTTGCACAAGACCTTGAGCGTGCCGACCCAGATATTGTCTTTAACGCGCTGCATGGCCAAGGCGGTGAAGATGGCGTGATCCAAGGCTTTTTGGAAACGCTGGGCTATCGCTACACCCATAGCGACGTCAAAAGCTCCGCCGTTGCGATGGATAAAAAGCTGACCAAGCGGCTGCTTGAGGGCCATGGGCTAGACCTGGCGGCGGATAGAATTATTGTTCCCGATGAACTTTATGAAGCCGACCCAATGCCACGTCCGTTCGTGATTAAGGCGTTGGATGAAGGCTCTTCAGTGTCGGTGGTGATCGTCACCGCTGAGAGCGGCCCCATAACATCCGATATGGAGGGCCCCTGGCAAAGCTATGCGCGGCTCATGGTTGAGGAATACATTCCCGGCCAAGAGCTCTCCGTCGCCGTCTTGCAAGGCAAAGCGCTGGGCGTGATTGAACTGCGCACAGCTGCTGGATTTTATGATTATAGAGCAAAATATACCGATGGCGTTACGCAGCACATCATGCCCGCCGACGTGCCGCAGGCGGTTGCTGATAAAGCCTGCGCACACGCACAGACCGCGCATCTTGGCCTTGGCTGCAGCGGTGTGACCCGCAGCGATTTCCGTTATGACCCCGAGACGGGCCGGCTGGTATTTTTAGAACTCAACACGCAGCCCGGGATGACCGAACTTTCCCTGGTGCCGGAAATTGCCGCCCATGCCGGCATCGATTTTTCCAGCCTTGTTTCCGCAATTCTAGATGACGCGCTCGCGCGGCCATGGTGACCTCTAACATGACGACCAAAAAACCAAAGCAAAAGAAATCAAAAACGGGCGGCAAAAAGGCCCGCACAAAGACGGCCATCGCAAAGCCAAGCTTGCGCGAGCGCATGCGGCTTTTCGGATTTGTTTTTGCTGGCTGTTTGGCGGCGACTGGGGCGGCCTTTGTGTGGCTGTTTGTTGATTTTAGCGCCTTGCCCAGTCAGACACTCGGTACGGGCCAGTCAGCGCTGCGCAGTGCTGGGTTTACCGTCAAAACCTTAGAAGTGAGCGGTGCCAAACGGGTCGATGAAGAACGCATCCAAGAGCTCATTAAAATTGATCATAGCGCGACGATTTTTGGCCAAGATATTGCTGCTATGCGCGACCGGCTTGAGGCCCAGACATGGGTTGCCAGTGCACGCGTTACGCGCAAGCTGCCGAATACGCTGCGGTTTGATTTAACGGAGCATCAGCCGTTTGCCCGCTGGCAGCTGAACGGGAAAATCCGCCTCGTCAATAAAGCGGGCATACCGTTTATCATGGTGCGGCCCAATCAATGGCGGCAATTGCCGCTGATCGTTGGCCCAGGGGCAGGCGAAGCGGTTGGTACGCTTGCCGCAGCGCTCGATCAGCACCCCGATATTGCCAAGCGGCTGACATCAGCGACGCGGGTCGGCAAGCGCCGCTGGGACCTCGCACTGCGCGGCGGCACGCTGATCAAACTTCCAGAAGATGATATCGCGCACAAGCTCTCCCAACTCAGCCGCATGCACACGCAAAATGCGCTGCTCGATGGCGCGCCCATGCGCATTGATATGCGCATGGAGCAGATGCTCGCCATCAGCGCAGCGCCAAATAGCGAGGTGTCTGGACGGTAAATCATGCGAATGTTGCAGATAGGAAATGACGCATAATGGCACAAACGGGCGCAAATAGCATCGCCGTGCTGGACTTGGGCAGCGCTAAAATCTGCTGCCTCATTGCCAAAATAGATGCCGAAGGCGACGCGCGCATCACCGGCGTGGGCCATCTGGGCTCAAGCGGCTTCGAAAGCGGTGCAGTCAAAGATCTGAGCCGCGCCAGCGAACTTGTGCGCCGTGTGGTGCAACAGGCTGAGACCATGGCCGGGCATGTGGTTGATCAAATTGTTCTCATCACCAGCGGTGGTCATTTGCCCAATGACATTTTACGCGTCGAAGTGGCCGCAAGCGGGCATGCCATAGAGACGCATGACATTACCAAAGCCGTACGTTTAGCTGAGCGCGAAGTGCACCGGCCAGAAGCGGTCACTTTGCACGCCGTACCCGCGTGCTTCACGGTGGATGGTCATTCAGGCATTCGCAACCCGCAAGGGTTGCTTGGCGAGAACCTTACCCTCGACGTCAATGTGGTTTCCATCGAACCGAACCATTTCGGCACGTTAGAAGCGCTTGCCAATACCGCCATGCTCGATGTTCCAGCGGTGATATCAAGCGGCTATGCCGCAGCGCAGGCGTGTTTGCATGATGAAGAGAAAGAGCTTGGTGTCGCCTGTGTTGATCTCGGC
The DNA here is from genome assembly GCA_039026755.1 of Pseudomonadota bacterium. Lineage (GTDB taxonomy): Bacteria > Pseudomonadota > Alphaproteobacteria > Sphingomonadales > CAKZYD01 > CAKZYD01. The sequence goes on from JBCCLR010000032.1 coordinate 7,879, forward strand.
GGCGGCATTTCTTCATCGGTTATTTTCTGTGGCGGCAAGATGGTATTCTCCGCCGCTGATGCCATTGGCAGCGATATGATCTCGCGTACGCTGGCAAAGCAACTTGGCCTGCCGCTGTCCGAAGCTGATCGGTTGAAGAAGACGCACGGCCGGGTGTGGCAGCGCGATGCAGATTTTAAAGAAGTCATCGCCATTGATCAGCGCGCGCAATCAGGCCGCATTGAACATGTTGAGGTGCGCAAGGCGCATCTGATTAGCCTGATCCGTCCGGATGTGGAGGAGATATTAAACGCCGTTGCAAAGCAGCTTAAGCGGGCCGGCTTTGTCGGCCGCGATGCCGGACCGGTGGTGCTCACGGGCGGCGGCGCGCAGCTGCAAGGCATTCATCAATTGGCTGAACAAATCCTCGGCTGCCCGGTGCGCTTTGGCTTTCCGCCGCGCCTTGCGGGCCTACCCGCTGCTCTGCGCGGGCCATCCTTTGCTTCGGCTGTGGGCGGTCTTGTGCATGTGATGTCTGGTGAGCGCAGCGAACTCAGCGTTCTGTCGCGGCAGCTGCGCGCCGGCGGTACGCTGAGCAGTGCCGCGCCGATGTGGCCGAAGCGCATGCTGCGTTGGCTTCGGAGCGCGTGGTGATACGGCATCTCGTTAAAAAATCCAAAGAATCCATCAGCCAAGCGAAATGGCTGGGGAGCAATGTAGCGTATCAAAATCATTTTCGCATTGAAGCAGCAGGCGGCGGCAGCTGCGTATTGGCTGGTCGCTGCACGACTAAGAGAGAAAGAGGAAAATCCTGATGAAGGAGGGCGAAATGCCAATCGACTTTGAACAAAACGGCCTCACGGAGCTGCGGCCAAAGATTACTGTGATCGGCGTCGGCGGCGCCGGCGGAAATGCCATCGACAACATGATTGCCGCGCAGTTGCGCGGGGTTGATTTTGTGGTGGCTAATACTGACGCGCAGGCCCTGACCAAGTCAAAAGCCGGCGAACGTGTCCAGCTTGGCCTATCACAAACCAAAGGCCTTGGCGCCGGCGCCCGGCCAGAGGTGGGCGCTGCGGCAGCGGAAGAGGCACTGACGGATGTTCAGCGCCTAATGCAGGGCTCCAATATGGTGTTCATCACCGCCGGCATGGGCGGTGGCACCGGCACCGGTGCTGCGCCGGTGATTGCCAAAGCCGCACGTGAAATGGGCATCCTGACGGTGGGCGTAGTTACGAAACCGTTTCAGTTTGAAGGGCGCATGCGCATGCGCGCTGCTGACCGCGGCATTGAAGAACTGCAGCGCAACGTCGATACGCTCATTGTTATTCCAAACCAAAACCTATTCCGGCTTGCCGATGAGAATACAACGCTGGTCGATGCCTTTGCCATGGCCGATGACGTGCTGCATTCGGGCGTGCGCGGCATTACGGATTTGATGCTTGCCGAAGGTTTGGTCAACCTCGACTTTGCAGATATTTGCACCGCCATGAGCGAAATGGGCAAAGCTATGATGGGGACCGGCGAGGCATCCGGCGATCAACGTGCCACCGAAGCGGCCGAAGCAGCCATTTCTAATCCGCTGCTGGATGAAGTGTCGCTCCAAGGCGCGAAAGGCGTGGTCGTCAATGTCACTGGCGGCCATGACTTAAAGCTATGGGAAATCGACGAAGCCGTCACCCATATCTCCGACCAGGTAGACCCCGATGCAAATGTAATTTTCGGTGCAGCGCTAGACCCTGATCTGGATGGCAAATTCCGTATCACCGTGGTTGCCACGGGCATTGACGCGGAAGCAGAGCTGGCGGTGGATCCGCATCAACTTGCGGCAAAACGTGAAGACAGCGTGCTGGCAAAGCATGTGGTGGAAGAAGCGGAGCAGGCTGAGAAAGTCGCGCTAAAAGTCGTGGGCGATGATGTCGCAGCAGCGGCAGCGACGGGTGTTTCTGCGGCAACCGCCACAGCGCCGCTTGATTTGCAGCCATTAACGTCTGAAGCAACGACGAGCGCACCAGATACGTTTGTACCAACGCCGGCCATCTTGGTTGAAGAGGATGTGCCGGCTACACGCCCGGTGGCGCAAACCAAACCGGCAAATGACGCGGCGAAGGACATGCGTGATGATGTCCCACCATCTTTGTTTGATATGGTTAAACGTGGTCTCGGTGGCGGCAAAGCTGACGATGCTGGCGCGGTTAAAACAGCGGCAAGCCAAGCTGATATAAAAACCAGTGAGCCGCAAAAAGCGGCACCACAGCCAGCCGCAACTGTGAAAAAACCAGATGATCAGGACCTGGAAATCCCTAACTTTCTATTCAGGCAGGTGAATTAGCGCACACACCAAACCTTCCTTTTTCTCTTTGTTAAACGTACTGGCGGCGGTGCAGCACGCACCTGCCGCCTTTTCTTTGCCGAAATGCGTCTGTTAGTGTTATGCAGCTCACATCAACAAAAAACTGTGCCGCGCGTTTATGCTCCGTTTTCCACTACGTCTTTCTATTCTTGCCGTCCTGGTGCTGTGTGCCTGCTCATCGGATGATCGCGAGCGCCGCTTTGTAGCGCGCGAGGTGGGCGCCCTTTACAATCTTGGCAAGGATTATCTGGAACAAGGCCGCTATACTGATGCTGCCGTATTTTTTGATGAAGTCGAGCGCCAGCATCCCTATTCCCAATGGGCCCGCCGCGCGCAGCTCATGAGTGCCTATTCCAATTATTTGGCCAATAAATATGATGATGCCGTGCTGTCGGCAGAGCGGTTTTTAACGCTTCATCCGGGCAACGCGAACACAGACTATGCGCACTATTTGATTGCGATTTGCCACTATGAGCGCATCATCGACATCGCCCGCGATCAAAAAATGACGGAGCGTGCCTTGCAGGCTTTGCGCGAAGTCACACGGCGTTACCCTGATTCTGAATATGCGGAAGATGCGCGGCTGAAAATTGACATGACGCGCGACCATCTGGCGGGCAAGGAAATGGAGATTGGCCGGTTTTATCAGCGCCGGGGACAACATTTGGCAGCGCTTGGCCGGTTTAAAAGCGTGGTTGATACCTATGATACGACCAGCCACGCGCCAGAAGCGCTGCACCGTATGACAGAGAGCTTTTTGGCGCTTGGCATTCGTGCGGAGGCGCGCAAATCCGCAGCCGTGCTGGGCTATAATTATCCCGGCAGCAAGTGGTACCGCTATGCTTATGAGCTGCTTGAGAAAAATAGCTGATTGTTGCAACGGAATGTGATCGTGGGATGCTCACGTGCCTGGCTATCGAAAATATTGTGCTTATCCGCTCACTGCGCTTGCAGTTCGGCGCTGGGCTTAATGTTCTGACCGGCGAAACAGGCGCTGGTAAATCCATATTGCTTGATAGTTTGGGCTTGGCGCTTGGGGCCCGCGCGGATGCGGGGCTCTTGCGTGCAGGCACTGACCGCGGCAGCGTTACAGCTGAGTTTGATTTGCCACGAGACCATGCCGTTTTTCAAACACTTGATGAGGCCGGCATCACCGCCGATGGCGATCTCATCGTGCGGCGTCAGCTGAAGGCTGATGGCGTCAGCCGGGCCTTTTGCAACGATGCGCCGATTAGTGCCGGCTTGCTGCGCCAGCTTGGCATGCAGCTGGTTGAAGTACATGGCCAGCATGATGAGCGCGGCCTGCTTGATGCGAAGGGCCACATCAGGCTGCTCGATCAATTTGGCGGTTATGCCAGCACTTTAAAGGACGTGTCACGCTGCCATGCGGCTTGGCACAAGGCGCGCATGGCGCTGGATGAAAAAACAGCAGCACTTGCTGCCTTGAAAGCTGAAGAAGACTATCTGCGCGCCTCCGCCGAAGAGCTTGATGCGCTGTCGCCGCAGCCAGGTGAAGAGCGCAGCTTGGCGGATGCCCGGGCGCAGATGCAGCGCGGCCAGCGCATGCTCACCAGCTTGCATGACGCCCTTAGTGAGGCCACGGGTGATCGCGGCCCCGACACTCAACTGCGCGGCATCATTCGTAAACTCGCGCGGCTTCCCGAGGCCGATGACGCGCGTCTCGGCCAAGTGCTTGACGCGCTAGACCGCGCAGCAGTGGAAACTGATGCGGCGATTGCCGAGCTGACCGCGCTGATCGCGCAAGTGGAGATTGACCCGGCAGAATTGGATAGTGTGGAAACCCGGCTGTTTGATATCCGCGCGCTCGCGCGCAAGCATGATGTGCCTGCAGAGGCGCTCCCAGCCCTGGCTAGAGACTTTACTGAACGGCTCGAGAGCCTGTCGCAAGCGCAAGACGATGTCTCCGCGTTGGAGGCAGCGCGCGATGCGGCTTATGCTGCCTTTAAGGATGCTGTTGCGGCCCTGAGTAACAGGCGCGCAGCTGCCGCGGACGCGCTTGATCAGGCGGTAAATGCAGAGCTGCCGCCGCTTAAGCTTGAAGCGGCCCGCTTTAAGACGGCGGTCACCGCGCTTGAGGAAAGCCGCTGGGGGCCCGCGGGCGCTGAAACAGTGCAGTTTGAAGTGGCAACCAATCCAAATGCGCACTTTGGGCCAATCATTAAAATCGCTTCGGGCGGGGAGCTCGCGCGGTTTATCTTGGCGCTGAAAGTAGCGCTAGCGGGACGCGGGGACAAACGCACATTGATTTTTGATGAAGTCGATCGCGGTGTCGGCGGCCCAACCGCTGCGGCGGTTGGCAAACGTCTGGCCAGGTTGGCAAGTGACGGTCAAGTATTGGTCGTTACTCATTCGCCGCAAGTCGCTGCCCTTGGCTTACAGCATTGGCGTATCTCAAAAGGCCAGATTGACGACCATATGCTGACCCAGGTCATCGCGCTTTCACCGGACGACCGGCGTGAGGAGTTGGCCCGGATGCTATCCGGCGAAGCCATTACGCCCGAAGCGCGGGCGGCTGCTGATAGTCTCCTCGGCGCCAACACCGCAGTTTAAGTGAGATCGGTTACTTGTTTTTGTTGCCGAATAGGCCCTGAAAAATAAGGTCTCGCACTTGCTCTTTAGGATCTTTTTCTTCGCTTTGCTCAGGTTCTTCCTTGCTGGCGCTTGGTGTAGTGCCAGGTTGGGTTTGCCCGCCACCCAACAGGCTTTTCAGATTAATCCCCTGGCCTGAGCGCGCACTGTTTAGCACCGCAGAGCCCACCCGTATGGCAATATATTGCTTGAGGCTCTTGGTGTCATAGGCCACATTTGCATGATCCAGTGGCCCGGTTATTGTGACGCCGACTGGCGGTGCGTCGGGGTGATCGCGCAGCGAAAACCCGCCCTTAGCGTTGATCTGCCAGCGCGGTAAATTGATGGTGCTGAGCAGGGTCGCTTGGGCGCCGCCGTCGATGTCAATTTGGCCATTTTGCGTGGTCAGCACGCCGTTGTTTGCAACCGTATCAAACGCGATGATGCGATAATTGGTTTGCCCGCCGCGCAGCGCGCTTCCAATCACTTTCAGAAAGTCATTCACCGAGGACAGGTTGCCCAAACGTTGGTTTATGGCCTCGATATCTACGCCGTCGATGACACCGTTCTGCGCGGTTACTGATGCGTTGCCACTAAGTGATTTTACCAAATCATATTGGCTGGCCCCTGACCCGCTCAATGCCGCGTTGATGTTAAATTGGCCGGTCATTGGCGCAATTGCCGCGCTGGCCATGGTTGCCTCGGCAATGTCCCCTTCAGTTACATCAACTTTGAGCGCCAAACTCGGGACGCCGCTGCCGTCAAGCGCTGCTACAACCCGGGCGGGGCCATTGAAAAGCGCGCCGCGATCAAGTCCCATGCGCAGTGTTTTGCCGCTACTGGCAAGCGAAATCTGGCCATCTTTCAGCGCATACGCGTCATAGGTCAGCCGGTCGAATTCCAGCGTGACAGAGCCATCCACAGCCGCCAAAGGCTCAAGGTTCAGCTTTTCTTTCGACCAGCGACCGCCGGTGCCGTTATAAGCTTGCCGCGCCCCGGTTTGGGCCGTTGGCAAAATGTCTGCCAAATCGAGATTGCGGCCTTTAAGGTTGACATCGACAACCGGCACTTTGCCCGCCACATTGATACCGCCGGCACCCGATATACGCGCTGGACCGAGATTGAGCTGAAGTGTTGTGAAATTGAGCGATGCAGCAGGCCCAGCCAACGCAATAGCAGCATTTAACTGGCCCAAGTTCGCCGTGGAGAGATCGATCGCAATCCCCTGAGATTGAAGGTATTGCGCCACCGATTTGGCGGCAGCTTGCAGGGCAACTTCGTATTGACCGCGCTTATCCCTATAGCGCAGCTCCGCGCTACCTGCCGCGTTTTTGGTTGTCGCGGTGAGCTCAATCTGCTCTGCGCCCGCGTTGAAGGCAGCCGATAGGGTAAACGGCTGAGCCGCTTTGCCGATCTGGGCTTTTTCAAGCAGCTTTAACTGGCTGAGCAATGCTGCCAAGTTTGGATGCTGAAGTTTGAGCGTCCCGTTGCTGGCCAAAGCGTCGCTGCCGACGCCGGTGGCTTGCGCAGCTGTGTCCATGCGCAATTGGCCGAGCGTCCCCTGAGCGCTTACGGTGGGCGCTGCCGTGGTCCCGGTCACGCTGCCGCCGATCGATAGTTTGCCAGCATTCTCCAGCGTATCAATTGCGTCAAGTCCAGCCATCGCCATAAGCCGGCCCGGCGTTTTTGCATCCGCGCTGAATTTTAGGTTTAATCCAGGCTGCGCCGTGCCGAGCGCAATGACATTCCCGCTGATACGCACGCGCGCATTGCCAGCGTTGCCGATGGCCGCACTTTCAATGGTAACCCGGTCGCCCGACAGGACCCCTTTTGCTGCAATGGATTTATACAGCTGGCCGTCCCAGCGCAGCCGGTCAACGCCAAGATCAAAGCGCAGCCGACCAGCAAATGTTGCGCCACTTTGCTGGCTGTCTTGCGCGCCTTTTGGTGTATCGCTCAGCCAGTCATCCAGCATGATTGCGTCAATGCGTGCGGTCATCTCGGCATTAACTGGCGCGCCGTAACGCGCTTTGCCTGACGCATTGATTTGACTGTCGCCCAGTTTGCCGACCAGCGCGGTCAAGCGTGCACCGTCGCCGTCTAAGGCTGCATCGGCCGTCAATTCGAGCGGTATTGGCCCGGCCGGCTGCGCCGCATCTGCGCCTAACGCTGCGGCAATAACTTGCTGTGCATTTGCCCCGCGCAGCATCACGTTCGTATTGCCTTTAAGTGTCCCGTCAGGTGCGCTGAAACTGCCGCTGACCTCAGCGTTCACGCCGCCAGGCAGCAGCATGTTAAAGCGGCTGATCGACAAGCGGCCCTTGGACAGTTTGAGCTGCGCTTCAATGCGCTCAAGAGAAACCGGCAGCCCGGTAACTTCGCTGATCGAGGTTTCAAATACCGCTTCGACGGTGTTCGGCAGGTTGACTTCAATTGGCGCGAAGGCCGCGGTGTCATTGCTTTGCCCTGCGTTGGAAAAGGCGGATGCGTCGATGCGCTGACTGGTCAATTTAACGACGGTCCGAAGCGTGTCGCCTGATAGATCTGCGCTGAATGAGGCTTTTGCCTGGGTCTGGCCGAGGGCGATGTCAATGGTGTCTGCATTGATGGCTTGGTCCGCAAAGCGGATTGGCGTGGATAAACCAAGACGTTGTCCGGCCAATGCACTGCCGTCTGGCGTTTTGGGCTTGCCTGAAAAGGCAGCTAAAGCCGCGCCGGCATCGGGCGCCTCAATGTCAAGCTGGCCCGTCGCGCGCGGCGATGCGCTAAACACATCGCTGGCTTTCCCGCGCAGTTTAACGCGGGTCTGCGCCGCTGCTGAAAGCGTCAAATCAAACGGAAAGTCCGGCGTTTCGATGTTGCCAATAGCGGCATTGAGTGAAAAGGGTATATCCTCGACACGCAGATCCCCAGAGGCTTCAAACGGACCGGACATACTCTCGGCGGACAACTCTAGATTAATTTGCGATACTGTCGTCGTCGTGCCGGTCTTTGCATCGATCAGGGCAATCGTTGCGTTCTGGATCTGCACCAATGGGAGCGCCATATCTGGAACGGCGGATGTGCCGGTGTCTGTTGCGGCTTCTGCTGGCGGCTGCGGTGGATTATCTTGTCCGGTGAGCAGTGTGACATTGGCGCCTCTTACCACGATGCGCGTTGCTTTGATCGTTCCTGATAGGAGCGGCAATATCGCCACACGCACTTCAAGCAGCTCGGCAACTAGTGCTGGCCCGGCATCGAGCGCGTCTGGGTCTCCCAACTTTAAGCCTTGCGCTTTCAGTCGCGGCGAGGGCAAGAGCGCAAGATCGATATCGCCGGTGATTTGAACGGGCTTTCCAAGCGCCTGCGATGCGGTTGTCTCAATGCGGACTTTTTGGCCATTCCAGTCGATGAATGAGGGCCCGATCAGGAGCGCTGCAATCAGCCCAATGAAGACGATCGATCCAATCAGGATGATTTTTTTCATACTCATCATCTTTCCTGCGGGCCGCGCAGCGGCGTGCCGTCGTTAACCGCCTCAAAACACTAAAAAACCCATGGCAATGTGCGCACTTAATCTGCCATAGGAAAAACGTTAATGGCATAATGTGGTAGCTTCAAGATGGCGGCGTCAAAATTAGCGCGCACCCCGGCACTTTCTCGCTCGCTTAAATGGCTCAGTGGGCAGGCAGGTGACCCTGTGTCGACCGGCGTGGCAGCGGCGATGATCGGGGTCGTGGTCGGCTATGCAGCGCTGGCATTTCGCCTTGGCATCGAAACTATACAATTTCTCAGTTTCGGCACCGGTGCTGAAGATATGGTCGCGTATGTGCGCGCTTTGCCGTGGTATCTTAAGCTGGGTCCGCCGATCCTTGGCGGCGTGATTGTCGCAACCTTGCTGCGCTGGCTGCTGAAAGGCCAGCCTGCCGGCAGCGTTGCGGATGTGATTGAAGCCAACATGGTTGGTGCGGGGCGGGTGCCGATTAAGTCCGCGCTGTCGAGCGCGCTTGTGTCTGTGACGGCGCTTGGCACCGGCTCTTCAGTGGGCCGAGAAGGCCCGATGATCCATCTTGGGTCAGCATTTGCATCGCTCGTATCGGGCTGGTTGCGGGCGCCGCCAGCCAGCGCGCGCACATTGCTGGGCTGCGGTGTTGCAGCATCGATTGCGGCCAGCTTTAATGCGCCCATCGCTGGCGTCTTCTTTGCGCTTGAGGTGGTGCTGGGCAGCTATGCCATCGCCTCTTTTGCGCCGATTGTGATCGCCGGGGTGCTTGGCACGATCATTACCCGCATTCACATTGGGGATTATCCGGCTTTTGACATCCCTGACTATGCAATCATTAGCTTTTGGGAGGTGCCGGGCTTTCTCATTTTAGGCGGCATGTCGGCGCTTGTGGCCATCGGTTTCATGCGCGCCATCTTGATTGCTGAAGATGGTTATCAACGGTTGCCCGTCGCGCGCTGGCTCAACCCGCCACTTGCCGGCATCGTCGTGGGTGTGAGCGCGCTTGTCTTGCCAGAGCTGCTTGGCGTCGGCTATGGCGCGACCTCTGACGCGCTGCGCATGGAGTATGATTTTACGTTGTTGGTGGTCCTACTGATCGCAAAGATTGTAGTGTCGGCCATCTGCATTGCGGGGCGGTTTGGCACTGGCGTGTTTTCAGCCTCGCTGTTTATTGGCGCCATGCTTGGCGGTGCGTTTGGCATCGCGGCAGCAGGCGTCTTCCCTGATCTTGCTGCGGAACATGGGCTTTATGCCATTGTCGGCATGGCCGCGGTGGCTGGGTCCGTGATGGGCGCACCGATTTCTACTATTCTTATCGTGTTCGAACTGACCGGCAGTTATCAAGTGACCCTAGCGTTGATGGGCGCCACTGCTGTCGCAAGTCTCATTTCTAGCCGATTGTTTGATATCAGTTTCTTTAACCTGCAGCTCAAGCGCCGCGGCCTAGCGCTGACCGACAGCCGCGCGCGCCTGGCGCTGCGGCGGCGTACCGTTGATAGCGTAATGGATCAAGATTTCGTGACCATCCGTCAAAAAACCACGCTGGGCCGGGTGCGCGCGCTGCTTGCCACGCAGCGCCGCGGTATGCTGATTGTGGTGGATGATGAAGACCGCTTTGTCGGTGAAATCGCGTTTAGTGACTTGACCTCGGACCTCTATGATCCGGGGCTCGACACGCTGGTGCTGGCCTATGACCTGGCGCGGCCCTGGCCAAAAGTCATTGTTGCAAAAGACAATCTGGCTCAGGCGCTTACCCTCATGGAAAACCGGCCCGAAGACGTCGCGCCAGTCCTTGACAACGTGCAAGATCGGCATGTCGTCGGCGTTCTGCATACCACCGATGTGCTTGCCGCGTTTAATCGGCTGCTCATCGAAAATGAGGAGGAGATGCGCAGCGGCGCATCGGCCAGCCAAACGCAAAAGCCTGCGCAATGAGGACGCCGCAAGCCCTGCTTAATAACCAACTGGTGGAGGAAAGCAGCGTTGGCCACTGAATGGCTGATTTCGCCATGTTAGCCGCCCAGCACAGCCAAAAGACCGAGGAGAGTTGCCATGGCGTTTGAGCTTCCTTTTGATACCGCGCTGCTGCGTCAAGTGTATGTCGATGGGGCGTGGCAGGAGCCGCACAGCAGCGCTGTGATTGATGGGCACTCTCCGGTTGATGCAGCGCATGTGTTTACCGTGGCGCACGCCAACGAAGCTGATGTGGACCGTGCTGTTGATGCAGCAAAAATAGCTTTTGATCGCGGCCCATGGCCACGCATGAGCCATGCCGAGCGCGCTGAGGTGTTAGAGAAGTTCGCCGTCATTTTGCGCCAGCACGCCGCTGTGTTCAGTCAGGTCTGGACGGCTCAAACCGGCACATTGAAAGGCATGGCTGACAATTCAGCCAACTATAGCATCGGCGCCATTGATCGCAACGTGGCCCTGGCCAGCACATACCCCTTTAAAGAAACATTTGAGGGCGATGGCGGCTTTAAAGCAATTTTGCGTGAACCCGTCGGTGTCGTGGCCGCCATTGCGCCTTGGAATGCGCCGCTGGCGACACTCCTCAACAAGATTGCGCCGGCGCTGCTGGCCGGCTGCACTGTCATTATGAAGCCGGCACCTGAAACGCCGCTTGAAGCCTATATTGTGGCTTATTGCGCAGATCAGGCCGGCTTTCCGGCCGGCGTCGTCAATCTGCTGGTGGCAGACCGGGAGGTGTCAGACTATCTGGTGCGTCATGCCGATGTGGATAAGGTCAGCTTTACCGGCAGCGTCGCTGCAGGAAAACGCATCGCTAGCGTCTGCGCCGATCGCCTGGCGCGCGTCACGTTAGAGCTGGGCGGCAAGTCTGCTGCCATCGTCTGCGATGATTATGACATAGCCCAGGCCGCCAAGAGCTTGGCTGGAAACATGGTCATGCTAAGTGGGCAAAACTGCGCCGCGCTGACCCGCGCGCTGGTGCCGGCGCAGCAACAAGACGAATTTTTGGGCGCGCTGAAGGACGAACTTGCGGCGGTAAAAATTGGCGATCCCCTTGAAGACGGGGTAAGGCTTGGTCCGCTGGCCATGCCGCGCCAGCTGGAGCGGGTGCTAGAGTATATCGAGATCGGCAAAGCCGAAGGTGCAAGATTGGTGTGTGGCGGCGGCAAGCCGCAAGGCCTTGGCAACGGCTGCTATGTGGAGCCGACTGTGTTTGCCGATGTGCGCAATGACATGCGCATCGCACAAGAAGAGATTTTTGGTCCGGTCTTGTGTGTGATCCCCTATGAGACGTTGGATGAGGCCATCGATATCGCTAATGATTCGCCCTTTGGCCTTGCCGGCGGTGTGTATACCAGCGATATCGACAAAGCTTATGACGTATCGCGCCGAGTGCGTACCGGCACCATGGGCGATAATGGCGCAAAAGCGGATTTTTCGGTCGCCTTTGGGGGCTATAAGCAGTCAGGCTATGGCCGAGAGGGAGGGTCTGAAGGTTTGCTGCCGTATCTGGAAGTCAAAACATTGCTGTTTAGCCAGGCGCCGACTACCCTATAGTCCAATCAAGACGACGGGGGCGCCATGACCGAACAAACACAAGATGAATATTGGAATGGTGAAAACGGCGAGAAGTGGGCACGCGGCGCGGATCACCTCGACGCGATGTTGGCGCCGTTTCTGGCGCCCGTCTTAGAACGCGTCGCGCAACATAATCCGAAGACCATTTTGGACATTGGCTGCGGTGCTGGGGCGCTGACCCTGGCCTGCGCCAAACAACACCGCGATGCTGTCGTCACTGGGGTTGACCTATCGCAGCAGCTGCTGCGTGTTGCGCGCGAACGCGCGTCGGCGCAATCGTCAGGTGCGGTGTTTTTTAAAGCTGATGCCATGCGCTTTAATGCAGGTGATAAAGTGCATGCCATGGTATCGCGTTTTGGCATCATGTTTTTTAGTGACCCCGTTGAAGCATATACGGTTCTGCGGGAGAAAATGGCGACGGGCGGTGTTTTTATTGCTGTATGCTGGCAAGCACTCGCCAAAAATGATTGGATGTTGGTGCCGTTTAAAGCAGGCATCCCGTATTTTAAAGAAGACCCAGCGGCGCCCGATCCCACAGCGCCGGGCCCTTTTGCTTTTGCCGATGCAGACCGTACGAAACGCATCTTTAGCGACGCTGGTTGGCGTGATGTCGCGCTGACGCCATGGACCGGGCAGTTGACCCTTCCGGGCGAGACCATGGCTGACACGGTGGAATTTTGCATCAATATGGGGCCGCTCTCCAGCGCCATCCGAACGCAAGGTCTTGATGCTGAAACTTTTAAGGCGCCGATTGAAAAAGCGCTGACCGCGGCGTCACCGAAGAAAGGTCAGTGCCTGCTTGGTGCTGCGGCTTGGATTGTCACGGCTTATGCATAAGCTGAGCGATGACGCGCAGCGTGTGCAGGTGTTATAACCGGCGCAATGAGCGATTCCCCCTTTGATGATTTCGAGGTTGAAGAGACACCGGCGCCGCACGGCGGCGTGCCCGGCTATCTAGAAGGCCTTAATCCGCCGCAGCGTGAGGCGGTTTTAACGCTGGATGGCCCGGTATTGATGTTGGCGGGTGCAGGCACCGGCAAAACCCGCGCGCTGACAACACGGCTGGCGCATATCCTGGCCACGCAAAGCGCTTGGCCAAGTCAAATCTTGGCTGTGACTTTTACCAACAAAGCAGCACGCGAGATGATCAACCGTGTCGCGCGCATCATTGGGCCGTCGGCTGAAGCGATGCCGTGGGTTGGTACATTTCACTCCGTTTCGACCAAAATTTTGCGCCGCCATGCCGAGCTTGTTGGGCTAAAATCGAACTTCACGATCCTCGACACGGATGATCAGATCCGGCTGTTGAAGCAGCTGATAGAAGCGGCCGATATTGACCCTAAGCGCTGGCCCGGACGGCAACTGGCTGGGCTGATCGACCACTGGAAAAACAAGGGCCTAACGCCTGACAAAGTGCCTAAGGAAGATGCGCATAGCTTTGCCGAAGGTCAGGCCATAAAGCTCTATGCGCAGTATCAAGAGCGGCTGCGCACGCTCAATGCTTGTGATTTTGGCGACTTACTGCTGCATGTCATCGGTATTTTTCAGGCCCATGCGGATATCCTGGCCGATTATCAAAGCCGGTTTCGCTATGTTTTGGTGGATGAGTATCAAGATACGAATGTGTGCCAATATCTCTGGCTTCGGCTACTGGCGCAAAAGCATAGCAACATTTGCTGTGTGGGCGATGATGACCAGTCTATCTACGGGTGGCGCGGCGCTGAAGTGGGCAATATTTTGCGCTTTGAGCGGGATTTCCCGGGCGCAAAAGTGATCCGGCTGGAACAAAATTATCGCTCCACCCAGCGCATCTTAAAAGTCGCATCCCACCTCATCGGCCACAATTCCCAGCGGCTTGGTAAAGAGCTGTGGTCTGATGGCGATGAGGGCGGCAAAGTCTCCGTGCGGGCGGTCTGGGATGGCCAAGAAGAAGCGCGGCAGATTGGCGAAGAGATTGAAGCGCTGCAGCGTGAGCATGTGCCGCTCAATGAGATTGCGATTTTGGTGCGTGCATCAAGCCAAATGCGCAGCTTTGAAGACCGCTTTTTAACCATGCATATGCCCTACCGCGTGATTGGCGGGCCACGCTTTTATGAGCGCAAGGAAATTCGCGATGCGCTGGCTTATTTGCGCGTTGTTGCCCAGCCGGATGATGATTTAGCGTTAGAGCGCATCATCAACGTGCCGACGCGCGGGATTGGCGATAAGTCTGTGCGCACGCTGTACGGCGTTGCCCGCGCGCAGCTGTGTTCCATGATGGCGGCCGCGCGCACGGTTGCGGGCACCGATGAATTGCGCGGCAAGGCGAAAACCAGCCTGATGGCGCTGGTGGCCGATTTTGATCGCTGGCGTGCAAGCGTCCAAGACATGCCGCACAATCAGCTTGCCGAACTTATTTTGGAGGAAAGCGGCTATACCGACATGCTGATGAAGGACCGTAGCCCAGATGCGCGCGGCCGGCTCGATAACCTGGCCGAACTTAGCCGCGCCATGACGGAATTTGATACGCTTGAGAGCTTTTTGGAGCACGTCAGCCTGGTGATGGATACCGAAAATGCCAATGCGGAAGATAAAGTCTCCATCATGACGCTGCATTCGGCAAAAGGGCTTGAGTTTGACCACGTGTATTTGCCAGGCTGGGAAGAAGGCTTGTTCCCATCACAGCGGTCAATGGACGAAGGCGGCATTGCGAGCCTCGAAGAAGAGCGCAGACTTGCCTATGTCGGGATTACCCGGGGGCGCCAAAGTGTGAGTATCTCGCATGCCTCAAACCGCCTTTTATATGGCAAATGGCAGTCTTCCATTCCCTCTCGCTTTGCCGAAGAACTCCCGGCTGAGCATATTGATCGGGTACGCCAGCAAGGCATGTACGCGACCGGCACAAATTGGATGCGCGGCGGCATGGACGACGGCGGCGGAGAATTTCAGGATAGCGCCTATGATTGGGACGCCCTAGGCCGGCGGCGCGGCCCCGGCTATCGCCGCGCGCAAGCGGCAGGCGGCTATGCCCGGGCCGGCGTCATTGAAGGCGAGGTTGAAAAGCTCACCATCGTCAGCGCGCAAAAAAGCGCCTATGCAGCGGGCGAGCGTGTGTTCCACGACAAATTTGGCTATGGCATCGTTCAAGATGTGGAGGGCAACAAGCTCGCCGTGGAGTTTGAAACGTCGGGCCTGAAACGCGTTGTTGATAGTTTCGTCATCAAGGCATGACGTCAGATCCAGCAGCGGCAGGCACTGTCGTGAAATTCCAAATGAAGCGCGGCGATGCCGAACAGGTTGACGCTGCGCTCGAGCTGCTTGAGCCGGTCCCATCCATCTCCGCTTTCGCGCCGGAAGAGGGCGCTGAAGTCCTGGAAGTCGAGGCATATTTTGCAATTCAACCAGACCCAGCGTCACTCGCTAAGGCGCTGGTTGGTGTCGACTATCAGGTTGAGGCGTTGCCTGCGGTAGATTGGGTCAGCCACAGCCAAGCTATGCTGCCAGCGATTACCGCTAGGCGGTTCCATGTCTATGGCGCGCATGCAAAAGAGACCTTAAAGCCTGGCCAAATCGGACTGTGGATCGAGGCAAACCAAGCGTTTGGCACGGGCAGGCATGAAACCACCTTTGGCTGTTTAAAAGCAATTGACTGGCTGACCCGCCGCCAGCGCTTTAAGCGCGCCCTTGATCTTGGCTGCGGCAGCGGTGTTTTGGGTTTTGCGCTGCATAAAGCCCAGCCGTGCAGTGTCATGATGAGCGATATGGACCCGGTTTCTGTCGTTGTGGCGCTTGAAAACGCCAAGCTCAACGGCATCACTGCGGGGCATCAAGCCAGGCGCAGCCATGCGCTAGAGATCATTTCAGCCACCGGTATGGGCGATCGGCGGATCCAAAAAAATGTGCCTTATGACCTTGTGCTGGCCAATATCCTAGCGCGTCCGCTTGAGGCGTTGGCGCGCAATATC
>JBCCLR010000033.1:0-23029 GCA_039026755.1 Pseudomonadota bacterium
AAGACGGGCTTTGGGATATCGGCATTTACGCGCGAAACCTGACAGACACGGACTATGACGAGACCCGCAATTTTTTCATTCAGCAGGCCGGCGCCGTTCCATTTGTGGCAAATGGCTTCCGCGGTCGTCCGCGCACCTATGGTCTGCGCTTTGCCATTCGCTATTAGAGGCTTTACGTTTGGCAGATCATGCTCAAAGATTGCTTTGGATCAAACGTCAGCACGGATGACGCCGCCAACCTGGTGGCCATCAATGACTTTATCCAAGGCTTCATCCGCTATGAAACCCGAGCGGCCGGCATCTTAAAAGCCGCTGGGTGCGATTGCGCCTTGGCAAATGCGTATTGCGGCATCTTATTTTTGTTTTTGGAATCTCCAGAGGCTCCAGAGCGCGCAGCGCCCCATCTGGCTGCAGCGCAGACCTATATCAGCGCGGCCACACCGAGGGAAAAATTTACGCTGGACTATGCTAAGGCCTGGCTGAACGCACAGCAACAGGCCGACTATAAACCGCTGTTGCAGCTTGGTGAGGACGCGCGTAAGCGCTTCCCGCAGGACCTGGTGCTCATGAAGCTCCACCAATATCACTGCTTTAACGCCGGCGATGCGCCCGCCATGTTGCGCGCTGCCCAAGCGGCGCATCAGCAGCACCCCGGCGTTGCCCAAGTCTTTGGCATGCTGGCCTTCGGCTATGAGCAGTGCCATTGGCTGGCCGAGGCTGAAGATGCGGCGAAGGCCGCACTAGCACTGGAGAAAAAAGAGCCTTGGGCGCAGCATGCGCTGGCGCATGTGATGCTCACGCAAGGCCGCATTGCCGAAGGGGCACGCTTTTTAGAAGGCGTTGAGGACACGTGGGACGGCCTCAACAGTTTCATGCTGACACACCTTTGGTGGCACCGCGCGCTGTTTTATCTCAGCCTTGGGCGCTTTGATGACGCGCTCAACGTTTATGACAATCACACCCTGAATGCCGACCCAAGCTACAGTCAAGACCAGATTGGTGCAGTGTCTCTTCTGGCGCGACTGGAACTGGCAGGCATTGATGTCGAACAGCGCTGGTCCACGCTGGGGCAGCTGCTGAAAGGACGCGCGCATGATGTTGTGCAGCCGTTTTTGTCGCTGCAATATCTATATGGTCTCGCCAAGGCCGGGATGAGCGAAGCCGATGAATTACTTGATGCCATCAAAACGCAGCGCGCGTCTGGCTGGCAAAGCGTAGCCCAGCCTGCCGCACAGGCGCTTTATGCGCACGCAAAAGCAGATTGGGACACAGCATATCAACACATGTCGCTTGCCCTGCCACTGCTGCGCGAGATTGGCGGCAGCCATGCCCAGCGCGATCTATTTGAACAAATCGCGCTTGATGCGGCCATTCGCTCTGAGCGCTACGTCATCGCGCAGCAGATGATTGAAGCACGGCGGCAATTCGACCCAATAGGTGTGCCGCTGATGCGGCAGCGCGCGCACGTCAATGCAGCGCTTGAGATTGCAGAAAGCTGAGGCGCTATAGGGCCTTTAGGTATTCCAAGGTTTTCGCTTCACTGACCACGTCGCCATATTTAGCGTTCATATCAAAAAGATTGGCCTGATGCGGCGCTTCATGGCGATCACCGCAGGCCTCTTCCACGATGATTGGGATGAAGCCGTGGCTGCAGCAGTCAATGCAGGTCGCACGGATACAGCCTGATGTGGTGAGCCCGGTGATAATCAGCGTATCAATTTTATGCGCAGTGAGTGTCGCGGCGAGAGATGTGCCAAAAAACGCGCTCGGGTATTGTTTTGAAATGATGGGTTCTTCGGGCAGCGGCTCAAGCCCGTTCGGCCAAGCTCCCATGGGGCTGCCCTTGATGAAGTTGACGAGCGGCTTTGCCTTTTTAAAAAATACACCGCCATCGAGCCCATCGGCCTGATACACCACATTGGTATAAAAAATCGGGATACCCGCAGCACGCGCAGTATCGCGCACCCGGATGGCACTCGCCAACGCGTCGTCCACGTCGGCATAAAGCATGTTGCCAGGCTCAAAATAGGCTTGCACGAAGTCGACTAGGATGAGCGCAGGCGCAGCGCCGAAACCGAGCGCATTGTCATAGGCTCGCTTATAGTTTTCGCCTAAATCCTCGGACATTCTCATCCCTTCGCCTATGGTTAGGTACGCGGGGTTATAGCCGAATTTAGCGGTTCGTGAAGGGTTTTATCCCTCTATGATTATGCTGATAACGCGGCCTGCAGGTTTCGATAGAGGTCTTTGCCTTCAGCCGCCTGGCCGCGCGCTTCTTCAACCGATGCATAAATGTCGGACAAACCAGAACTGACATCTTCAACCGACCTGGCGGCGCCTTGCAGGCTGCTGGTAATCTCCCGCGTTGTCGCCGTTTGTTCATCCACCGCAGCAGCAACACCGGTGACGCTTTCATGCACGGATTCCACTTTTGCGTTGATTGCGCCCAAACGTTTTACAACGTCGTGCGAGACATCCTGTACGGCGGTGATCTCTGAGGAAATCTGATCGGTTGCCTTTGAGACTTGATTGGCCAAAGATTTGACTTCCGAGGCAACCACGGAGAAGCCGCGGCCGGCTTCGCCCGCCCGTGCTGCTTCAATGGTTGCATTGAGCGCAAGCAGATTGATCTGAGACGCGATATCATTGATCACATCAACAATGCCGTTCATGGAGCCGGCAAGCTCGTTGAGTTTTTTGGTTGAGCCGTCGGCAGTGACTGCTTCCTCAAGGACATCTTTCACATCCTGCGAAGAGCGCAGCATACTTTGCGCTATTTCAGCGGCGGAATCGGTAAATTTCTCAGATGCCGAAGCAACGCTTTGCACCCGCGTTGCGGTATCTTCTGAGCGATCACTGGCTTGTTTTGCGCTAACAGCGACGCTGCCGATGGCAGTATCGATCTGTTCAAGCAACTCATCGACTTTTTTATTGATGACTTCAGTTTTTTCACCACGCTGAATTTGCTCGGTCACATCATTCGCAAATTTGACCACTTTAAAGATTTTCCCGTTTTCATCAGCAATAGGGTTGTAGCTTGCGTTTATCCAGATCGGTTCACCATTCTTTTTGATGCGCTTAAATACGTCTGCAAAGTGTTTGCCTTTTTGAATACTATCCCAATGATCTCTGTATTCTGGGGTTTTGGCGTAGTCGGGCTCAACAAACATGCAGTGATGTTTGCCAACGATGTCCTCGAGCGCATATCCCATCGCCGTCGTAAAATTTTCATTGGCATCTAAAATAGTGCCATCGGGCCTAAAGCTGATCACTGCCTGAGATCGCCCGATTGCCATGAGTTGGTTGCGGTAGTCGGCATTTTCGCGTTCACTCTTGCGCCTATCGGTAACGTCAGCCCATTCTAAAGTATTGCCGACATAGTCTCCATTGGGCGACATCTGCGCTGACACTACCAGCTCAAATGACAAATCCGCAATCGCAATGTCCGTTTTCCAAGGCAGGCGGCTCGGATCCGACAACAAATTACGCTGATGCGATGGATTGGTATGAAACCGGTCGATGCAGGTGCCCAAAATATCGGCAGCAGCGAAGTCTGGCCAAACTGTTTTAAAGGCGGCTTCATTATCCGCCAGCAGCTGTTTGGTCTGCTCATTCACATAGGTCACAATGAAGTCGCGATCGACCATCATGATGGCTGTTTGCGCGCCATCGACAGCGGCGCGCAGCGTTGCAAGTTCCATGCGCAGTGCCGCATCAGCAGGTGGTGCGGCGTTTACGACGTCGGTCTCGTCAGTGGCACTGTGAACACTGCGCCGCTTCAGCGTAGAAAGCATTGGTGAACATCCCTAGCAAACTAATGGCCCTTTGGAATACAGACAAAGACTAAAAATTTTGGTAAAAAGTCATCAATTTAAGATAGTTAATAGCGCAACCCTAACGCGAGTCTTGGTAGTTTCTTTCAAATTTTGCAAAAAACGAGGAGATATCTCCATACGCGCGCGCAACGCAGCAAAAATGAGGCCTTTCAAGCTCGTAGGGCGAGCTGCGCGAGCCCACCAATCACCTGCTGTGCTTCTGCCACCATATCGTCGATAATTGTGGCGCAGGTTTTAATGCCATCGATGCCACCAGCACCTTGCCCCATGGGAAAGCAAGAGCGCGCCTCATCAAGGCCTTCTAACTGCCCAGAGATGCCGCCCATAACGCCGGACTTGGTGGCCATACTAGCTTGCTCAGGAAACGCCTTAATATCCTGCGGCCGGGCATTCCAATCATCGGTATAAGCGTTGCGCCGCACCCGCATCGTCTTGCCGGAATAGGCGCGTGTGATCACCGTATCAGCATCGCGCGCAGTGACGACTTTGTCTTTGTACATGGCTGCGGCATGCGCCTCTTGCGAGGCGATGAAACGCGTGCCGACCCAAACACCCTGACACCCTAGTGCAAGCGCGGCGGCAAGACCGCGACCATCGACAATAGACCCAGCACCGACAACCGGGATATCAACTGCACCAGATGCCTGTGGCAGCAGCGCCATACCAGCAACTTGCCCGGTGTGCCCACCCCCTTCGGTACCTTGCACGATAACAGCATCAAGCCCAGCTTGCGCGCCTTTGATTGCATGCTCGACTTTGCCGCAGACATTCATAACCTTGATCCCGGCGGCCTGCAGCTTGTCTTTGATATTAAACGGCACTCCAAGACCTGAAATAAAAGCATCAAGTTGATAGTCGATCATCATATCCGCGGTGCGCTCAAGCGTTTCTGGCAGAGCTGCCAGTAAATCAAGACCAAAGGGTTTATCGGTGAGGTCTTTCGTGCGTTTGATTTGCGCTTCAATCTGCTTCAGTCCGAGCCCTGCCATGCCCAGCGTTCCAAACCCGCCAGCATTTGAGACGGCAGCTGTCACTTCCGCATAAGAGACGCCGCCCATGCCAGCCAGCATGATGGGAACATCGATATTTAATAAATCACAGAGCTGCGTGCGCAAGGCCATCTCTTCGCCCCAAATTTCCTATCACGAAGTCTTGCGCAACAGCCAAATCGAACCATCGGTTTCACTGCGGCGCTTATGGGGTATAGATGGCACGCTATGACGAAAAAAAACCTGCTAGTTTTGCTGCTGTTGCCGCTATGGCTGCTGCTGTCTAGCTGCGATGACTTTACCTCAAGGGCGCGTGACTATGTTACTCCAGAAGCCCTAAAAGCCCATGTGGCCGTGCTGGCAGATGATGAATTGCAAGGCCGTGCACCGGGAACGCCAGGCTATGATGCAGCTGCCCAATACGTGGCCAGAACATTCCAAGCCATTGGGTTAGAGCCGGCGGGCGCAGCCGGCACCTTTTATCAGCCCATTGCATTGCGGCAGGCGCGCCTTGTTGAAGGCAGTGCCCAACTTATCTTACGCCGCGCAGAAACGGCGCTTCTGCTGCGGCACGTGGATGATTATGTGTTTCTGCTGAACCCCATCGCCGCACGCCTCGATATCACCGCCGCAGCCGTTTATGTGGGATATGGCGTTACCGCGCCGCAATATGGCCTTAATAGCTATCAAGGCCTTGATGTTGCCGGCAAATTTGCCGTCGCATTAACGGGCGTTCCAAGCGGTTTGCCGCCTGAACCTGCCGCCGTATTGGCCTCAATTGCACGCAAAGCGGCGGATGCGCATCAGGCTGGTGCGCGCGGCCTTGTCTTGCTTTTTGACGATACGAAGGATGCAGACTGGGCCTATGCGGCAGCCGTCTACACCGCGCAGCAACCCGTCCTGTCTTGGGCAGAAAACGAAGAGATTGCCTATGCGCCAAATGGCGATTTACAGGCCGTTATTGCCATGGCACCAAGCGCAGCAGCACGAATGTTTAAGGGCGCCGAGCAAAGCTTAGCAGACGTGTTCAAAGCAGCACGCGCCGGCGCGCCCAGCAGCGGCTTTAGATTGGATGCCGCGTTAACGGCGCGAAACCTCGTGCAATATAAACCAATGCGTTCGGCAAATATTATTGCGCGGCTCGATGCAAAGGAGACGCCGATAAAACAGATCAACGGCGCAGAGCTGCCGCAAGTGCCAGGCGCGCTTATGTTGGTGGCGCATCTTGATCATCTTGGGGTTGGGCCAGCGATCAATGGCGATGTGATTTATAATGGCGCGCTTGATAACGCGCTCGGCGTCGCAAGCCTGGTGGAAACGGCGAAAGCACTTGCCGCGCTGCCTGCGCAGTGGCCACGCGATGTTTATTTCGCCGCTTTGACGGGCGAAGAAGCAGGCCTTATTGGCGCTGAGTATCTTGTCCGCCACTTGCCAATGCCGAAGCTTAGTGCGGTCTTAAATATCGATATGCCTGTCGCGCTGTATCCGCTTGCAACCCTACATGCATCAGGGGCGACCCATTCTTCGCTGGGAGCGGTGGCCAATCGCGCGGCACAAGGCTACCGCCTTGCGCTTGAAACCGACCCCAAACCGCAGGAGGCTATATTCATACGCTCAGACCATTATGCCTTTGTAAAACAAGGCATTCCTGCGCTTTATCTCAACATCGGAATTACCGATAGTGAAGGTGATACCGAACGCGGCGCTGCGGCATTGAATGACTTTCTCTCTCGCCACTATCACCAGCCGTCCGATGACTTAACCCGCCCCATCAACTGGCAGAGTGCGGCGACCTTTAGCGATGTTCATGTCGACATCCTGCGCCGCCTTGCGCAAGACACAAGCGATGTCCGCTGGACGCAGGGTAGTTTCTTCTCGCCTAGCGACCTGGCTGCGGTGTCGTCAGATTAGCAGGGCGCGGGGTCGAGCCATCCGGCCCGGCGCCGAATAAAGCAACGGTAGACAGGCTCATCTTCGAAGAACCATCAATGGGCTTGCGGCTATAAACGAGATAAAGCAGCGCCGCGTTATCAGGATCGTAAATACGCCGCACCGCCACCGTCTTGAAAATCAAACTCTGGCGCTTTTTAAAAACCTCTTCGCCGGATTTGCCCAGCTTAATATCGGCAATGGAGATTGGGCCGGTTTGCCGGCACGCGATTGAGGCGTTCGACGGGTCTTCGAACCACTTTCCCTTCGAAATCCGATCAATTACGCCGCGATCAAAATGGCTCATATGGCAGGTGACACCATCCACCTTTGGGTCGGCAAAAGCATCGACCTTGATCTCATTGCCCGTCCAGTCATTATAAAATTCGCCGACTTCGCCTTCATCAGCGCCGCATGCGACAAGCGCCAGAGTGCAAAATAAGGCGGCTATAAAGCGTAGGGTGAACAGGTGCATTTTTCAGATATAAGCATACAAAGACAGATTGCCAGAGCGAGACGGAACGGAGGACGCTTCAATGTTTACCCATGTGATGGTTGGCACCAACGATAAGCCGCGCGCAAACGCATTTTATACCGCAACACTGGGCGCATTGGATTTACCAGAGCCTATGGTCACGCCTGCCGGTGGCCTGTTTTTTAGCCATGACGGATGCGCCTTTGGCGTTGGCGCTCCTCTAGATGGCAAAGAGGCATGCCATGCCAATGGCGGCACCATTGGCTTTCGCGCGATATCGAAAGCGCATGTCGATGCTTTTCACGCTGCGGGTCTGGCGAACGGTGGCACCTGCGAAGGCCCGCCTGGGCCACGCCCGCATGCACCCGGTGATTGCTATGCAGCCTATGTGCGTGATCCTGATGGCAACAAGATTTGTGCATTTTACGGGATCCAGCTGTAAAGCCGCCCGCGGTTACTTATCGATCCCAAGCGCTTTGGTATCGATGACCGCAGCATCAAAATCGGCGCGCGATAAGTGGCCGCGCAGTTCCGCGTCAATGTACCGAACCCGGGCATCTGCAGCGGTTTCTTCACGCACATTGACGAGAAAGAAATCGCTTGCGCCTTGGGCAAAGCGGCGCTGTTCGGCATTGCGCATGGTATCCGCCTGAGAGACTTCCAAAGCGGCGAGTTCGAGCACATCTGAAGCGGTGCGCAGCTCAATCAGGATTGTCTCAATTTCAACGGCAATGCGATCTTCCATGAGGCGCGCCTGCTGGGAAATCGCGTCCATGGAGGCCTTCGCGCTGGCCAGCCGGCCACGGGCTTGGCGCATCTCCAAAGGCACGGAAAACTGCAGCCCCACAACAGTATCCGTCTCCTCGCGGCTGATACCGCCTTCGGCGACATTCCCCAAATCTTTTGACGCTTCGAAGGAGAAGTCGAGCCGCGGCTTTAAATCATTCTCAGCCAAGGCAACACGGCCCCGCGCGCGCTCCACCCCAGTGCGCAGCACCGCCAAGTCAGGCCGCAAGCTCAGCACTGCGGGCAGCGCCGGGTCGGTTTCAACCAGCCAGCCCGTGACCACGCCATCCATCACCGGGATCGGCGGCAACATATCGAGCTTTGGTGAGACAATCGCGCCATCGGGGCCGCGATAAAACAGCGCCAAACGGGCTATTGCAGCATTGAGATCGCGCTCCGCCTGGCGTTCAAAAATACGCCGCCGTGTGATGTTTTGCTGATTTTCAGTCAAAAAAATGGCAGCGCGTGCGCCGCTATCAACCTGCTTTTGCAGGCCTTTTTGTCGTTCTTCCGCAAGCACCCGCAAATCCCGAAAAATCTGCAACTTATGCCCAGCCGCAACCCAGCGCCAATAGGCTGACAGCGCTTGATGCTGCACACCCAGCTTTGTCAGCAGAATATCAAGATCAGCTTGTTTCAAGGCGAGCGAGGTATCGTTGATAGAAAACCGGCGGCTGTCGATATTGCGGTTCCGGAGCAGTGAAAACAACGCACCGATTTTCACTTCGCCCAGCGTGTCCGTAAAATTGATGTCCTCATAGACGGGGAAATTTCCATCGCTGAGGCGATAACTGCCAAACACCTGGCCGCCAAACGGCCGCAAATTTCGCTGCGCTTTACCTTCAATGATTTGGCCATCCCAAAAGCCGGTTATCCGGTTGCGCGAGGATGCGGAAAACACGATGTCAAAAGCGCCTTGCGCTTCCAAATTTCGTCCCGCTGCAACACTGCGCTGTGCCAAGCTTTCCAAGATTGACGGGAAATGGCGTACTGAGCGCTCGAGTACATCTTGCGGGCGCAAGATTTTTATATCTTCGGTCGCCGCAATCTGCTGGGCGGCGCACGGCAGCGCCGCGCTAGCGACCGCGAGGACGCTAAAGGCAAGCCTCAAAAGCTGCTGCATCAGCGACCCGCTACATCGCTCGATAGGGACGATGCAGCAACATCGGAAGGAAATTGCGGCGGGAAGTTATTAAGCTGACGCCACAGCTCATAACCGACAGACACCGTGTCAAACAAGACCCAGCCGCGCGCTGCTGACCCGAGGCGCACAAAGCGATCATCCGGCCAGGCGTCAACACCGTCCTCACGCTCCACCACGAGCACACGGAACCGGCCATCTGCGCTGGCCGAGAGATCAATCGCCGCGACCTGGCCGCCAAATGTGCCAATGGTTGCACCCGGCCAACCGCTAAATTGGAATGCCGGCCAGCCTTCAAATTCGAGCCTTACAGGCGCACCTTGCTGCACCAAGGAGATATCGCGGCCATCGAGATAGATCTCCACTGCACGCGGTACATCGGTCGGCACAAAGCGCGCCAGGGCCTGCCCGGCACTCACATAGGTTGCGGTATCGCCAGCATTAACTCGCAAAATCATGCCATCACGCGGCGCTTTAACAATCTGAACGGACTGGCGCGAAATGGAGACATCAATGCGGTTGAGCGCGGCATTTGCTTCCGCCAGCTGGCTGCGCATATTCTCAATAGAGATTTGCGATTGCTCATAATCGCGCCGCGCTGCAAGGCCCTCTTCAAAAAGCTGCTTGGTGCGGCCCAGATTAATCTGCTCGGTCTTAAATGCACTTTCCAAAGCGTCGCGTTTTGCCACCAGCTGGGCGCGTTCGTCCATCAGGCGTTCAATCAGCTTTGGGTCATTGTCGACGAGTTCAACAATCGGATCGCCCTTTTTAACCGCTGTGCCATCACGAACATACCAGCGTTCAATCCGGCCAGAGACCAGCGCATTAATATCCTGCAGCCGGTCGTCTGGCCGCAAAGCTGTGACCACACCCTGCCCGGCTGCGTTTTGAACCCAAGGCACGAGCGCTAAAAACGCCCCGCCAGCGCATAATGCAACCATCAGCAAAACCGCTACAGTTTGCATCACCATTGGAATACGGATGGTCTGCAGCGTCTTAAAATACTGTGTGTTTTGTTCTCTTAGGGGCATGCACAGCTCTACGATAAGGGGGTGGAGGGTTTAAGTCTTGGTGTCCGGACTTGGTAGCGGCACAGAATGCTCCAGCGCGCCGGTTTGTTCGGCGTCAGGTTCATCATAGACTTCAATACTCTTTTCATATTTAGCAAATGAGCTGGTCACGACTTGTTCATCATAATCAAGAAACATAAAGAGGTTGCAGCTGAGCGGCTCGTCTCGATTTGAAAAATAAATGATCGTTGTCCCGCAGTCCTTGCGCAGCGCATCTGTGACCCGGCCAATAACCTGCCCCGGCACAACATCAAGCAATTGCGTTAGGATCAAGACTTTGGGCCGCGCCAACATTGCTGCGGCCAATTTCAATGCCATGGTTTCTGAGAGTGACAGCGGCCAACCGGTACTCGCCAGCTTGGTATCCAAGCCATCGTCAAAGCGTGTAATAATCGGCTCCAAGCCAACCGCTTTGATGGCTTCGGTCACGCGCTTTGGCGACGCATCCATACCGCTGAGGCGCAGATAATCGCGGATGGTCATTTCAACGATCGTGGGCCGGTCAAGCACCATGATCTCTCGCCGAAGCGCATGCACTTCGGTTTCCAGAATATCTTGGCCACCAAAGGTGATATAGCCCCCGCGCGGCGCAATATGGCGATCCAGCATGTTGGTCAGGATGCGCTGAATGCCATGATTGGCCGCGCGCGCCAAAACTGCAGAACCGCCCGGTACGGTAAAGTTAAAACTTGCCGGTTGACCACGCGCATCGCCGCGCACATCCACAAACTCAAGCGTGGCATCGTCATGCTCAGGCACAAAGCGGCCGCTGGGCTCTTCTTGGTCGACCAGATAAAACAGCGACAACTCTTCAAAGGCCGCGCATAGGTCGTAGAAGTATCCCAGGTAGGACCCAAGCTGACTGATGCCAAAAAATACAGCGGACAAGACAAGCTCTGCAGCAACCAACTGGCCTAGCGTCAGCTGCCCGTTGATCACCAGCCAGCCGCCGAGGCCAAGCAGGCCGGCACTTGCCGCAGCATAGATAACCAGCAGCGCAATCGCCTGGCTAAAGGTGTAGAAAAAGTGGTTCCTATTGGCAGCAATGTACTTTCCGGTCTGCGTGTCGGTTTCGGTCAAGGCATAGGAGATATTACGATCGCTTTTATAATAACCATTTGACGCTCCGAGCCCTTCCAGCCAAGCGGCTGCACCATGTTTTTTGTGAGAAAGCTCGACTGCTGTACGCACCGCGCCGCGCCCCCATACAAGCCAGACCATCACCAAAATGAAGATCACTACAGTGTTAAAGGCGATGAAATAGGGGTGATAAAACGATACTAAGGTAAAGCCGACGACGGCCTGCAGTAGGATGGTGAAGGCACCAACAATCAGAATTGGAATGTTGCGCTGCACAGTTACAATATCAAAATAGCGATTAAATAGCGGCGCGCGGCCATCGTCTGAAAAAAATGGGTCTTGGGCATAGATGGCCCGAAGCGCGATTTCCGACACCAAGCGCGCGTAAAACCGGCGGCCGAAGATTTCCATCAAATGATAGCGCAGCGCATTGAGCAGCGCCGAGGCAAGCAGCAGTCCAAACAAGGTTAAAGACAGCATGATCAGCGGCCCAGCCAAGCCGGTGTAAGCCACCGTATTGATGAGCATTTGTACGGAAATCGGCGTTGCAAGGGACAACAGAGAAATGCCCACGCCATAGACAATTCCAAGCACGATGAACGAGCGCTCAGGTTTTAAAAACTTGCCAAATAGGGCAAGCACTTGACCAACAGTAAGAGTTGGCGGCGTCATGCTGTCCTCGCGTTTTCCACTCTTCAACACAGCAGATGCCACCTCAAACCCTAGCGGGCGCGGCATGCACTGCGCTTCCTCGCTTTAGGAAGTAAGGTAATTTGCGCTCTAATCAATATGCTGCAGCGCGAACGTTTATACAAACGCGCAGCAGTATTGATAGATATCATCTATTTAAAAAGATGAACCTAATATGAATACTGTATCAGGTTGATATCAGCTTGGGACTTTCGGCACATAACGGCGCTTCAGCTTCTTGGCGAGGGACCATTTGTGGACCTCCGTAGGCCCATCGTAAATGCGAAATGCACGTACTTCGCGAAACAGCTGTTCAACGATGGTATCACGGGTTACGCCCATGCCGCCCATGGTCTGAACGCAATTGTCAGCCACTCGAAACAAGGCTTCTGATACGGCAACTTTGGTCATAGAGCTTTCCACATTTCCAGTCTCGCCGCGATCAAGCGCATCTGCGCACCAATCGATCATGAGCGCTGCTTGCTGCAGATCAATTTCGTTTTGTGCCAACATAAAGCCGACACCTTCATGGTCGATGAGCAATTTACCAAAGGCTTCGCGTTTACACGCATATTGCGTTGCAATTTCTTGCGCCCGGGTCGCCACACCGTGCCAGCGCATACAATGGGACAACCGTGCCGGCGCGAGCCTTATTTGTGCAAGCTTAAATCCATCTCCTGGATTGCCCAACATTGCCGAGGCCGGGACCCGCAAGTTATCAATAGTGATTTCCGAATGGCCGCCCGGCATGGAGCTGTCGATGGTGTCGAGCACACGGTCAATGCGGATGGCAGGGTGTGGCAAGTCGACAAGAAACATCGACGCACCTTCATCCGCCTTGGCCATCACGATCCCCACCTTGGCACCCTGCGCGCCAGTGATGTAGGTTTTCCGGCCGTTAATCACCCAATGATTTCCATCTTGGGTGGCTGTTGTCTTCATCATGGACGGGTCGGAACCCGCGCCACCTTCCATCGCTGGTTCGGTCATGAAAAACGCAGAGCGCGCCTCGCCCGCAACCAAAGGCTTTAAAAAGTGCTCGCGCTGTTCTTCATTGGCGACCTTGCCAATAAGGAACATGTTGCCTTCATCCGGCGCTGCGGTATTGCATGCAACCGGGCCGAGCGGCGACAGGCCAGATTTCTTTAGCACATGCGCCGTGCCGCGCTGGGACAGGTGCTTTCCATCTTCCCGGATATGCGGCGTCATCAGCCCCTTGGCGCGCGCCTTATCACGCATTTCAAGCACAAGATCTTCGCTTGGGCCGTGTTCACCCATCCGTGCGTCATGTTCGTAAGGCGCAATTTCGCTGCGTACAAACGCTTCAACCTGTTCACCAATATCGTGTGCAATCGCTTGATCTGAGTAGCTCATTTAATGCTCCATTCAATATGACTGCGATCATATCAGGATCGGCTGCAAATGGACCCTGTTAAATGCGCCGGAAACCAGCGTACACATACAGCACGAGCCTGCTGCCGTGGCCAACACGCCATGCAGCGTCAAGCATAGGGTATTCATGAAAATCCTGAGTGTTTTGGGAACACGTCCGGAGGCGATAAAAATGGCCCCGGTGTTATGCGCGCTTGATGCAATGGCCGGCGTGAACAGCAAGCTATGCGTTACCGCCCAGCACCGCGGCATGCTCGATCAAGTGCTGACCTTCTTTAAACTTTCGCCCGATCATGATCTCGATATCATGCAGCCAGATCAGTCGCTCGAGCACTTAACGGCGCGCATGATTACAGGCATAGCCGCGGTATTAGAGATCGAAAAACCTGACCTAGTGCTCGTCCATGGAGACACCACAACCACATTTACAGCCGCGCTTGCCGCCTTTTATGCAAAAATTCCGGTCGGTCATGTGGAAGCCGGGTTGCGCACCGGCATGCTGAATATGCCATGGCCAGAAGAAGCCAATCGCAAGCTGACCAGCACGCTGGCTCAGCTGCATTTTGCGCCAACGCCGCAGGCCCGGGCAAACCTAGAGCGCGAAGGCGTGGCACCACAGTCAATCCACGTGACCGGTAATACCGTCATCGATGCGCTCCTCCTAACGCGCAAAATGCTGCAACAAGACGCGCAGCAGTTGGCGCGCTATGCAGCAACCTTCGATATGCTCGACCCCGCCAAGCGCATGATTTTGGTGACGGGCCATCGGCGAGAAAGCTTTGGTGCAGGCTTTGCCGGGATCTGCCAAGCGCTGCGCACACTGGCGCGGCGGCAAGACTGCCAAATCATCTATCCGGTGCACCTCAATCCAAATGCGCGCGCGCCGGTTATGGGGCTGCTGCAGTCATCGGACAACATTCACCTCATCGCCCCGCAAGACTACCCGGCCTTTGTCTACCTGATGGACCGCAGCACGTTGATCTTAACAGATTCCGGCGGCATCCAAGAAGAAGCCCCAAGCCTGGGAAAACCAGTTCTGGTGATGCGCGAAGCCACCGAAAGGCCCGAAGCGATCGAAGCTGGCACGGCGAAACTTGTGGGAACCGCCCCGGACGTGATCGTGCGCGAAGCGGCAAAGCTGCTGGAGGACAGGACAGCTGCTAACGAAATTCCTGAAAACCCATATGGCGACGGGCTGGCTGCGCAGCGCATCACGGCGGCAATCGCAGATGCATTTGCCCTAAAGTCCACTGGCCAATAGGGCCGGATGATGCGCCAGGGGGTAGTTGCGATCTTAGAAATTGATGCACACAGCAGGGTGTGCTCTTTGGACTTGCTTTCTGTAAGTGGCGCGCATTCAAGTTTATTTTGTCCTCATTTCATATTCGATTGGTGATTGATAGTTGCAAGCAGAGTGTCGCCTCACTGGGTTATAAAATCCGTCGATATAGCGCGCGATTTGGTTGGTGGCCTGTCGTTTGGTCGCAAACGCGGTTCGCCAAAACAGTTCAGACTTAATGGTTTTAAAGAACGTTCTTAATGGTTTTAAAGAACGTTTCCCGCACCGAATTATCATAACAATTACCTCTGCCTGACATGGAAACTGTGGCGCCGATTTCCTTTAGCGCGTCGTGGTAATCAATGGAGCAATATTGGCTGCCACGGTCCCAATGATGGATCAGGCCCGGTTGCGACCGCCGCAGAGCCACTGCTCGGCACAATGCTTCAAGCGCCAGATTTCGCTTCAATCGATCACTCGTTACGCAGCCGACAATCCACCTTGATTGCAAATCCATGACGATCGCAAGATGGAGCTAGCCCTCAGCTGCCCAGATATAGGAGATATCAACACTCCATTTCTGGTTGGGGGCCTGCGCGGTGAAATCTCCGTTCAAGACATTTGGTGCTATGAGCCCCCTTATTAAGAATTTGGTCGTGGTGACTGTCGGTGGTGCGCTTAAAGCGCCGTTTGCGTTTTGCTTGCAGGCCGTTGTCTCGCATGAGACGAGGATTAGAAAACGATCCTGTGAATCGTTTTCCCGAGGAGACTGGCAACGCGGCGGCGGCCAACAGTAAACCCCTGTGCCTTGAGGTCGGCCGTCATGCGCGGACTGCCATATGTCTCGTTCGATAGCGAAAATGCGTTTGTAATGTTCGCTAGCAAGATCATATCCTGAAGTTGACGCGGGCTGACTGGCTGACGCTTCAAGGCATAATAGCCGTTCTGAGAAACACCAAATAGCCGACAGGATTTGGAAACAGAAAGGCCTGTCTTCTTTGCTGCGATGAACTTGAACATCATCGCGTTCGGCGGGAAAATGGTTCACTGGATCGTTTTCTTTGCCGTCTCACTTTTATGAAGCAAGTCCAGCTCAGACGGCCCAAGCCCTTGGATGATCTCAGCAGCGCGCCGCCAGCCTTCGGGGCTCAGATCTTTTTATCACGTCCTCCAGAGCCATCTTGTCGAGACTGAGATCCGCTACGGGACACCTAAGCTCTCGATTTTGATCTTCCAGATCGCGCAATCGCCGTGCCTCAGAGGCAATCAACCCCTTTTCAGTGGGGTTTAGAACTGGACTTCACTAGCTTTTGGTGAACATGGAGAAGTCCAATTGTCAACCCTCTGGATTTCGGGGATGATGACCGGTTCTCACCTTAAGCGCTTTTAGGCTTTGATCCTTTACTCGCTTTAGAGCTTGATCTAAGTAAACAAGCGAATAGTTCAGGCTGGTTTGGGTGGCACTACGCCCTGCTAGACAGTGGATATAGTTACACGAGGTGAAGTTTAGATTGTAATGACCGAAGTTAGGGCAAACACGTCTAACGATGAAGCTTCACTATTAGACATTCTAATAACACTAAATATTTGGAAAAAGACTATATTTATTTGTACGGCTGCAACCGTTTTAGTTGGATTCTTGTTTGCGGTTTTATCACAACCATTGTACCGCGCTTCTGTCACTTTAAACCCAGTTTTGGAAGAGGGCAGTAGTTTGTCTAGCGCTGCGAGCCAGCTTGGCGGCGTTGCTGCTTTAGCTGGTATTGACCTTGGTGGCGGAAGCTCCAACCGCGAAGAATACATAGCTATTTTAAAGTCGCGCGATTTAGGCAATATGTTCATCGAAAACTTGGACCTCAAGCCACATTTGTTTCCTGAAAGATGGGATACTAGCGACGCCAAGTGGAAGGGCAAAAGCGGAAAAAAAACCGGTCTTATTGCTTTTATTTCTAGGCTTTTGGCTCGGCTATCAGGTGACGAAGGTTGGACAGAAGACATCGACGCTGTACCCTCTGACTGGGAGGCCTATAAAGAATTTGACGAAAATATCCGAAGCGTAAGCGAAGATAATAAGACCGGTATAGTGAGAGTATCTTTTGAATTTCGCAACCCACAGCGCGTCGCAGAATGGGCAAATAGGTATATTGAACTTGCGAACAATGAAATCCGTGAGCGCACGGTGGAGGAAACTTCCAAAGCGATTGCTTATCTTTCTGAGCGCGCAGAAGAGACGACAGTAGCGGGCGTTCGTGAGACAATCTATGGATTGATAGAAACCCAACTTGAAAAAGTTATGCTGGCTAACGTTCGCTCAGAATATGCGTTTAAGGTTATTGACAAAGCGATTGTGCCAGACAAAAAATCAAGCCCTCAAAGAGGTTTAACAGTCATCGTATCGCTTGTTCTTGGTTTAGTATTGGGAATAATCGTATCATTAATACTTGAATCTAATCGCAACGGCGCTTGGCGTCGTGCTGAAAACACATCTATCCAAAACGCTAAATAACTCATTTAAAGTGTGGGACTGACTTGTGCGGCACTTGCTAAACGATCGCCTGACAGCGCTTTTAGTGCGCGGCGGCATTGGAAGTCTGGCTGTCAACTCAGGCAACATCTTTCTGTCCATGGCGGCCGCTTTTCTATTGGCACGACTGCTGGGACCAGAGGATTATGGTGTTTATGCCTATGTCTTCGCAGTTGTTGGTATTTTAGCTCTACCGGCTCAATTTGGCTTGCCCGTACTCGTTCTTAGAGAGACAGCAGCCGCTCTTGCAACGCGCGACTGGCCAATTTTGAAAGGGATTTGGCTATGGGCGATTGCGGTCGCTACTGCAATGTGTGCCCTGAGCATAGCAGCTGGCTTTACTGCAACACTATTTGCTGGCTCGCACTTTAGTGTGGCAGAAATATCGACCTTTTACTGGGGATTAGCATTAATCCCGCTCCTTGTTTTTGTTCGCCTTTGCACAGCGGCGGTGCGCGGCCTTCAATATAGGGTTACAGGCCAAGTTCCTGATGCCATCTTAAGACCGGGCACCTTAGCTTTAATATTGCTGACAACTGCGCTAGTTTACCCAGGGTATCAGTTTTCTTCAAACGGGGCTATGCGTTTCCACTGCATCGCCGCAAGCGCAGCGCTATTAGCCTCCGCCATTATTTTTTGGGCCGTAAAACCCGATGAAATCAAAACATCAACCGTTGAGCAAAAACACCGGAATTGGATAAGTAGCGCATTGCCCCTTGGCTTGGTTGCAGGCCTGCAATTGATAAACTATCAGATCGATATTCTGATGCTTGGGCTATTTATGAGCGCGGATGATATCGGCATCTACCGCGTAATGATCCAAGCTGCTCGCATCGTTTATTTTTGCCTGCATACAATAAATGTAATTGCAATCCCGACAATTGCTCAATTGCACGCGATTCAAGATTGGGTAGGTCTACAACGTCTTGTAACGTTGGCGGCACGTATAGCCTTCGGCTGCGCTCTTTTCCCGGCCATTTTATTATATGCGTTTGGGCAATATGGTATCTTCGTGTTGTTGGGTGCAGAGTATGAAAGTGGCACTACCGCAATGATAATTCTCGCGGTGGCGCATCTTTTAACGGCCTTAACCGGCCTGGTGATGCCGCTTCTAAGTATGATTGGATTGGAACGCCTCATCCTTGGTGGAGTGAGTTTTGGAATAGTTGTTAATGTCCTCTGCAACGCGATTTTAGTTCCGATCTTGGGAATCAACGGCGCAGCCTGGGCTACTTTAATTTCAACTGTTTGCTGGAACATTATTTTGTGCTGGGGTGCGCTTCAACACTCGGGTATCCATACCACAATATTCGGTAAAGTGCGGATCGGAAAGTACGGCCATTAAACCTAACGAAGTCAGAATTAAACCCTACTTTTGACAATGCCAGCCTAGCGCGTTTGTCCAACGGCTTTCATCTTCAACAGAATTAAAAACTTCATCGCCGCTATCCCCATATCTGGCGCGGCGTATGTTACGGAAACCTGCATCGCAAAGCGCTTGCTCTAATGATTTGTAATCCCATAACCAGAGATGAGCCGAGTTGCCGAAACTTGAAACGACTTTTTGTTTAACTGACTTCGGCCGCGATTTTACTCCCAAATGCGTACTTTTCATAAATTCGTGCGCAGCAGAGCTTTCTGTATTGGCCAAATAATTTTGCGCTTCCCATTCTAGATCTGGCATCACGCCGCGAAATACGCCGCCTTCCCTCAACATACGCCTGGCTTCGGTAAGTGCACGATAGAAGTCATCGAGTGCAAGATGTTCTAAAACATGCGAACAATAGACACGGTTCGCTTGGCCATTTTCCACAGGCATGCGCCGCGTAATATCACCATACAAAACATCCTTTGGAAAATTTGTCTTTTGTTTTGCCAAAAAGCCTAACAGCGGAACTTTGGAAAGCCTCAAGGTAGGTGATGCATCATAATTAGCCCACCTTTGTGCCACTGAAACGCCGCACCCAAACTGAATATTTTTCGGTTCATTCATTAGATATTATCTTGTAAATTTCTATTTGTTATGCCGAGGAATTTTCCTAATTTTTACTCTATAAATTTTGCAAAATAGAATTTTAAATTAAAATTTTATTTGGGTAATCAAAGAGCGACGCATTTTGCGAAATTCAAATAAGTTATGTTACAAGGGATGGTCTACACAGCGCGCCGTGAAAGCTTGTGTGCTTTATGCCCTTAGGCAGTGGTAAACATCGGTCACGCGCGTAGCGAGATCCATATCTGATTTCAGTAATTTCGAAATCATACCGCGCATATAATTGCTCTAGAGTCACAGGGTCAAACCAGCAGGTATGCTCTGCGTTGTTCCTAACACGGTTGAATAGTCCTGCTTGCAAACAATTTTTCCAATACCAGGGATTAAGAGTAGAAATCAGCAAAATACCGTCCGGCTTCAAGTCGCGAGACAGACTCCAAAAACCCACCAACATCAACTAAGTGTTCTATAATATCACACGTTGTAATTACATCGAACTTCCGATCCAAATCAAAATCACAAGCGTCGGCAAATCGGACATCGAAGCCTTTCTCTTGCAAAAAAGATAGGCCAGAGCGATACAGGTCAATCCCAATCAACTTACGCGCATGCTTTTTTATGGCCTTATGAAGCCAAAATTTTGATTTATACTTTTCGGGGTTGTGATGTACACAGCCAACGTCCAGCACGTCCTTTGAATGCACATAGTCGAGAACAAGCCGTATCTTATGGTCATGTTCGTCACTTTCACCAATCTCTGCGGCGAATGATGGCCATTGATCGCCTTTAATATCATCCGGATTAGTCTTCATGTTAAAGTCCTTACTGCCACTCCACATCCCAGTTTTGAGCAAGCAGGAGCGATACCGCAAACTCTTAAAGGCCGTTGCTGATACTGTCTACCGATTTGCCCTGCGTTAAGTCATATGCGCGAGAGCGAAACCTAGTGTTCTGTCGCCTAATTGGTATGCACTGCGCGTTTTCGCTGAGTTGGAAAATACTGCGTTATTCGTAGTCCAATGCCGCGCAAATTTTAGTAGTTTTCAGCTTCGAGCGAATGAATGCTAACAGGTTACCGACAAAAAAACATGATAACGACAGCAGGAATAACTACACTCTGTTTTATTATTCTTGTTGCAATCCCTATGTTTTTCGCGGCGACAGCTCCATATTCGGACTTTACTTTAGCATCTATTACGGTCGGCATGATCGTCGTATACAGTAGTGCTCGTCTCGCGCAGATTGCAGGCTCATCAAAACAGCAAGTGCTGAGAACAACATTCTGGCTTTTTGTTTATGTTTTTTTTGGCCTTACGGCGTTCGTTCAAGTGACAATAAATACTTTCCCCTGGGCCGGCCGATACCAGATTGACGAACTAGTGGAAGCCTCAGCCATAATAATTGTTGGGCTGGTCTCTTTCGATCTTGGGCAGCGTCTTGCCGGGCATCAAAAAGATTTTGGTGTACCGACGATACTTAAGCGGAACATTACCAAATTTGGCGTTGGCTTGGTTGGCATTTCAGCGCTTGTATCCGCGCCATATCTTATTCAAAGATTAGGAGGTATTTATGTGTTTTTCTTGCCTCGGGTTGCTAAGTTTGAGGCTGTCTCAGCAGAAGTAGAGTCGTCCGTTGAGATGATGTTAGTGTCACGTTTGCTGAGCACGCCTATGTTCGTTAGCCTTGTGGCAGCAATTGCCATTTGGATTGCTTCGCGACAAAAAAGATCTGTCGTTGGAATAAGATGGAAATTTTTGATCTTTTTTTTGTTGATTGCGACGATGCTGCTCAACAATCCGATTAGTACACCACGCTTTCAGGTCGGCACAGTCTTGCTTAGCTTGTTCTTTGTACTACCATGGCGTAGGTGGTCTAATTTAATTGCTATAGGCGGCCTGGTGTTGGGGCTCGTAATCGTATTTCCCCTCACCGATCTATTCAGGAGCCGCTTAGATGCCAGCCTCTCCCAACGGATCGCTGAAACGGACCTGACTGCGGAGTTAGTACAAGGCGACTTCGATGCATTTCAGGTCACCACTAATACGATTTCTGTTGTTCAGCGAAACGGCCATCAATTAGGGAGCCAGATCAGTGGCGCGCTTCTTTTTTGGATCCCGAGAAATTGGTGGGCGGGCAAACCAATTTCCACCGGTCAGTGGATCGCCGAACGAAAGGGGTATCACTTTACAAATCTCTCGGCGCCTCTATGGGCAGAATTTTATGTGGACGGTGGCTGGATACTCATTCTACTTGGCTTCATAGCATATGGCTATCTTATCAAAACGATCGACGATTGGTATGCGCGCAGCGTACAACACGGCCGCGTCCAGATAATCACGGCATTAGCGCCAATTTTTGCTGGATATCAATTTTTCTTCCTCAGAGGCGCTTTGATCTCGGCAGTTGCAAGCTTAGCACCAATAATACTTTTCCTTTTTATATGCAGTCTAAGTGTCTCTCTAAACCTATTTACAGGACATCGGCATCGCCCCAAAAATTTACCGAAACACAATTTGATCGTCGACTAAATATTGTCGCTAGTCTCGCGCACAGTAAAACCCGATTTTACAACCCTTAAACCGAGCAATACATGAAAATCTCAATTCTCTGGAGCAGGCTAACGCCCTATGTGGTACCGTTTTTTAGGCATCTGTCCCAAGAACATCATGCAACTATCCAGCTTGTTTGTCGCGAAAACGACCCAAATGCTCCGTTTGCACAGTTTAATTTATCTTTTGCCAGTGAAAGTCTCACTTTGTCGGATGACGTAGAGACGGCCGTTCACGCCTTTCAACCCGACGTCATTTTAATGAGTGGTTGGCGGTTTGATAAATACAGACGGGCTGCCAGACGTGCCAGAAAAAGCGGGGCGTTGGTCATTGCCGGTATGGGTAATCAGTGGAGAGGCACCATGAAGCAGCGCCTTGCCGTACTTGCCTCTTCCGTCTATTTGAAGCCATATATCGACGTCATTTGGTGCGCGGGGGATCGACAAGCCCTATTTGCAAAGTCTTTAGGCTACGATGACGTGATGTATGGCTTCAATTGCGCGAATTCGAAATTATTCTTCACTGACGCAAACCAACGCGAATTGCCACATAGCTTTATGTTTGTCGGCCGACTGGTGAAAGAGAAAGGCATTCATGATTTAGTGCAGGCCTATAAGACATATCGCTCAAACACACCGACACCTTGGTCGCTACATATCTACGGAGGGGGCCCGCAAAAAAAACTAGTAACGGACGTAGAAGGCTTGCATTACGAGGGCTTCGTGCAGCCTGAAAACTTACCCGCTGTTTATCGGCGGCATGGTGCCTTTATCCTGCCAAGTCACTATGAGCCTTGGGGAGTCGTCATCCATGAGGCCGCTTTAAGTGGCCTCCCAATTATAGCAACTCGACCGGTTGGAGCTATAACCTGGTTTTTGCGTGATGGCGTTAATGGGTTTATCGTTCCTGAGCAAAGCCCGCCTTTGTTAGCTCACGCGATGCGATCAATCTCAGATAAAAATTCGAGACAATTGAGAGATATGTCTTATGTAAGCGAGCAGCTAGGCAAATTGTGGACAACGCAGCAACACGCAAGTTACTTTGTTGAACAAGTGCTGAGGCGTAAAAAGGAACTTAATCCTTGATAGCTAACGAAATTAAGGACAACAGTGCAACAGGTCGAAATTCCGGTTGCTTGACCGCTTGTGACGGTAGGTGTATCTGCAGTACTATCGGGACGGTGCGCGCTCCAAGAATAAACAGTTACGGGTAACCAGTGTTAGCCAAACAAGATCACTTACGGATACTGGACGAGCAGCTGAGTTCTGCAGACACGCAGGAATTCCTTGCGCGGGT
>JBCCLR010000034.1:0-22933 GCA_039026755.1 Pseudomonadota bacterium
GGTCAAATAGAGCTGCTCTAGCTGCGTCAACGCCGCCAGCGGTGTGACATCCGTGACCGATGTGCCGCTCAAATAGAGCTGCTCTAGCTGCGTCAACGCCGCCAGCGGTGTGACGTCCGTGACCGATGTGCCCCTCAAATAGAGCTGCTCTAGCTGCGTCAACGCCGCCAGCGGTGTGACATCCGTGACCGATGTGCCGCTCAAACCGAGCCACTCCAGCTGCGTCAACGCCGCCAGCGGTGTGACATCCGTGACCGCCGTGCTGTCCAAACCCAAGCGTTTCAGCTGTTTGAGCCGCCTAAGAGAAGTGATGTCCGAGAGGTCTTCTTTATCTTTAAAATCCAACTTATGAATGAACGGCCGCCATGCGGCTGGCGGCTCTTGGCCGTTCACGATCATCTGGTGTACAGCTGCAAGGTCAAAATCTTTGGGGCGTTTGGCGAGATTGACATGTGTTGCCGCACTGATCTCCGCCGCTAGCTCCGGCGTCCAGTCAGCTGCGGCTTTAAGCGCCTCATGGTCAACCTGCGTCTGCGTAAAAATGGTGCCAGCGATTTTGGCGCCTTTGAACTGCGCGCCGCGCAGGTCGCAGCCGGTGAAATCATAGTCTGTGAGGTCGAGATGTGACAAA
This sequence comes from Pseudomonadota bacterium, assembly GCA_039026755.1. Classification (GTDB taxonomy): domain Bacteria; phylum Pseudomonadota; class Alphaproteobacteria; order Sphingomonadales; family CAKZYD01; genus CAKZYD01. Next base: position 632 of record JBCCLR010000034.1, read on the forward strand.
TCCTGATTGCGAAAGTTGCAGAACTTCAAATTATGACGGACGTCCAGGCCTGCTGCTGCGGTAAGACTTGCAAAGTCTGGCCGTTCACAGGCCAATACCGCGCGCACCCGACCCTGTAGGTCGTCATAATCCTCTTGGCTCAACATGACTGCACGGTCACGATCTGACTTGCCAACAAAATATACTCCTGATCCGGCGTTAGGCCCAAATCCGCCTCGCCAGCGCGTTGAATAAATTTGCCTTTCACTGCTGCGTTTATAATCTCTTCTCTCATTTTTAAGTCATTTGGAACGGAGGCCGCTGGTGCAAGCATATCTCGATCGATCTTGGCTTTTACCGTCACTTTTATTTGATTGCCGGGCTTTAACCGTATGAGGCGACCTAAGCTGGCAAATTCGCCTCGTCCCTCCAGGGCAAATGCATGGTCTTGCGCTTCGAGAACAAAGCTGGGTTCGCCAGGTGATCCATCTGTCCTCAGCTGAAAATTTGCTGGTTTTTCCGCCGGTGTTATAAGCGGTGTCCCGGGTGGGGTGCGCAGCTCAATCGGGCTTTCATCGCCAAATTCGAAACTAACGATCAGTTGAAGAAACCCATAAGCAAAGAAAGCCAAGTCTGCTCCAAGCTGTATTATCCCAAGGCGAACGATGAGAATCGGGCTTAAATCACCGCCTTGCTCTGCAGATATGAGGTCAACATGTACCAAGTCTCTCCTGAGGTGGTGGCATCGCTTTTTATTAACGAGTTCTAGGTGACCCTGTGTCTGGGCGGTAATTGGCTGGGGCAACGCATGTGTCGCGAGCCAATGATGAAAGTCACTGTTTTCACAATCGAGCAGACACGTCTTATAATCGCCTTGAAGTCCAATCGCGGCTGCAATAAGACGCGCTTGAGTGTCCATAATTTGGTTCTGAGACACGGCGTCGCGAACCTGCCGTTCAAAGTACTTTTTTGAGCCAACATCTTGATGATGCTCTACCTGCTTGTAGGCCCAGTCTATAAAGGCACCTGTGAGTTCGCCATTGGCTCTGCCCTTCGGCTTTAGGTCAGCTTTGTCGCAAATCGCCTCAACCTTCAGCTTTGCGTCTTTGAAAACCTCTACCGGCATGACCGCTTTCGTAAACTGTTTTACCCGTTACGACCCAACGCTAGCACGGCTAAAGATGACGTGCACATATGCATCGTGCACAGCAAATGCATAGATGACGTATGCCGAAGCCGTGCAGCAATTTCATTTGCAACGCGTCCATGCATAGACCCTCCTCCCCCTCGGATCGATCCAATCCTCATGTTTCGATTGGAGAACAGAAAGATGCTTGACCAACCTGACCCATATCGGCCGCTGCATTTTTTGGCGGCGCTCTTATTGGCGATGAATATCTTGTCGCCTGCGGGGATCACACCGGCTTTTGTGCAGCAGATGACACCGGTGGAACAATATGGCTATGCGGTGCTGATCTTTACGGTGCTGGATGGCCTGCGCCATTATTGCAGCTGTGGCTGCTCAGCGCTGGCGCGGCTGAAAGCGCTGTTTGGGCGCGGCACAGATGACCGCTAGCGCTTGCGCAAGAAAGCGATGGTGATGACGACCAAACCCACCGCCATAGCAAGCCATTGGATGGCATAGCTGCGGTGATTGTGCTCCAGTTTGACCGGCGGGGGCACCACTTCCAGCCCCTCGAGCATGGCAATGGGGGAGATCAGGTAGATTTCGGTGAGCGCGTCAAGATCCGTACCTTGGCCAAGCACGTCGGGCTGAATGCGATAAAAGATATTTTGCGCGATGTCTGGCGATGGCGGCGTGACCAATTTTGCATTGCGTTGGCGCGGCTGGATTTGGCCAATCATTGGCGTGATGTCGAGCGGCAGCGCTGGGGTTTCAAAAGTCGGCTTTAAGGTCCGATCAAACCACCCGAGGTCCACCCATATAGCCGGCGCTGAAAGCCGCGCGAAAGGCACCAGAAGATGATAGCCCGGCCGGCCTGACGGTCCGGCGCGGTAGATATGGCGGGCATATTGTGGGATATAGCGGCCTTCGGCGGAGACGACGCGGTAGTGCCAATCGGCAAGCGCTTCTGGGCGCGCTGGAAACGCGGTGGGCGGCAGCGTCATACGGCTTTCTATGAGCGCGATCGCCGCATCTTTAGGTGCAATCTTAGAATACTGCCAATAGCTGAGACCAAGCAGGATCATTGTAGCGATCATCGACACACTGATCACCAGCCAGCGCCTTATGGAGGTCTGCTTTGCGCTCACAGGTCAGTCACGCGTCCCTTAAGGGTCTTGATGATCAAGCCGGCCTTCGCGCGCGCCGGTGGTGTATTGCGCGGCAATCAAAATGCCTTTGATGAGGCGCAGGCTGATGACCACGAAAAGCGCTGTGAGAAGCCCGATGAAGACCATCGACCAGAAAGCCGGTATGCCAATCGCGAAGATTTTCAACGTGATCGGCAGCATGATGGCGCCAACGAGGATGATGACGAAGAAAGCCGGTCCATCGGCCTGTTCATAGGCTGCAAGCGAGCGTTTGCAGTTGGGGCAGTGTTTTTTGAGGGCTAGAACTGCTTTAAAGATCCTGCCGCCGCCGCAATGGGGGCAGCGGCCGAGCACGGCCACATCCCACCATAATGGCCGCATTGACATCGCGCGTTAGCGGCCAAGCACGTAGATGAAGATAAACAAAAACAGCCACACGACGTCGACAAAGTGCCAATACCAAGCCGCGGCCTCAAAGCCGAAATGCTGCTTGGGCGTAAAATCACCGCGATAGGCGCGCAGCAGGCATACGGCTAAGAAGACCGTACCGACAAACACGTGGAAGCCATGAAAGCCGGTGGCCATGAAAAATGTCGAGCCGTAGATATTGCCGCCATTGATTGATGAAAATGCAAAGGCAGCGTGGGAATACTCATAGGCCTGAACGCACGAGAAAAACACGCCAAGCAGAACGGTCAGCCACAAATACCATTTGAGGTTATTGCGGTCGCCATGGATGACTGCATGATGGGCTGATGTGACAGTGGTGCCGCTGAGCAACAAGATCGTCGTGTTGATCAAGGGGAGATGCCAGGGATCGAAGGTTTCAATGCCCTCTGGTGGCCAGACGTTGCCAATTTCTGCATTTGGAAAGAGGGCAGCATTAAAATAGGCCCAAAACCAAGCGACAAAAAACATCACTTCTGATGCAATGAACAGCAGCATGCCATAGCGATGATGCAGCTGCACCACCGGCGTATGGTCTCCGGCATTGGCTTCTGTCCGTACGTCTCCAAACCAGGCAAACATGGTGAACACAACGCCGGCAAGGCCGCCCAGAAACACCCATTTGCTAACCGCGCCGCCATGCATCCAAAATACGGCACCGACCAGCATGGTGAGAACACAGAAGGACATGACAAACGGCCATCTGCTCGGCGGTAAAATATGATAATCGTGGCTTTTCACGCCAGCCATGTGAAACCCTCCAAGGCCTTTAGTTTTAACAGTTTACCGCAAGGTTTAGAGCCCCTGCAATGCTGCTGTTTCCTCTTCCATTAAAAAGAATGTGTAGTTGAGCGTGATTTCCGACACATTGCTCATTGTGTCATCATCATCCATATCCGCATCAACGTAAAACAGCACGGGCATGCGCACCCGCTCCCCTGGCTGTAAAACTTGTTCTTCAAAGCAAAAGCACTCTATTTTTGAAAAATAGCGACCCGCCTTAAAAGGCGTGACGTTAAAAGCCGCTGTGCCAACGATGGGTTTGGCGAGCGGGTTATACGCTTCATAATAAATCAGATTATCTTCACCCAGTTTCACCGTCACTACCGGCTCTACCGGCTTAAAGTCCCACGGCATATCGCGGTGCGTTGAGGCGGAAAAGCGGACTTTCACAGTCCTGTCCAGCACCCGCGCAGGCGCTGCATCACTGGCGATTTGAGTGGTCCCGCCAAACCCAGTGACGCGGCAGAACGTGTCATAAAGGGGCACCGCGGCGAAGCTCAGTGCCACCATGGCGCATACCACAATGGCTGCACCAAGGGCGACCTTGCGGTTTTTATCACCAAGCTGCGAGGCGGCGTGCACGGCTACATCACTCCTAGCTTGACCAGTGTGATGAGGAAAAACAACACGCATACGCCGGCCAGTGAAAAGCCAATGGCTTTGTTGCGGCCGCGGCGACTTTCATAATATGCGGCTTTTTCTTCAGGCGTCATATCAGTATGCCCGTCCGATCAACAATCAGCGCGCCAAACAGCGCGAACAGATAAAAGATGGAATAGCCAAAACCGCGCCATGCCGCAGCATTGGTTTTGGTGATAAAAATTTCCGCTGATGAAATGCAATAGAGCAGCGATAAAACCGCCGCAGCAATACCATAAACGATACCGGTCATGCCAAGCGCCCAAGGCGCGATGGCAACCAAAGACAATGCGACCGTATAAGAGAGGATATGCTGGCGCGTTATGGCTTTGCCCGCCACGTTCGGCAGCATCGGTACGCCTGTCTTGCCATAGTCCTGATTGGCCACCAGCGCTAGCGCCCAAAAGTGCGGCGGGGTCCACAGAAAAATTACGGCAAACAGCAAGATTGGTAACAGTGTTACATCCCCCGTGACTGCAGCCCAGCCGATCATTGGCGGGAATGCTCCAGCGGCGCCGCCAATAACGATGTTTTGTGGTGTCCGGCGCTTGAGCCACATGGTGTAGAACATACCGTAAAACCAGATCGCAAAGGCTAGCAGGCCCGCGGCGAGCCAATTGACCGCAAAGGCCATAACGAAACACGACGCTGCGGCCACGAACAGCGCAAAGCTGAGTGCTGCTTCCGGCGCAACCTTACCGGCGGGGATTGGCCGCGACGCGGTGCGCTGCATGAGCGCGTCGATATCGCGGTCATACCACATATTAATAGCGCCCGCCGCACCCGCGCCGAAGGTGAGACATAAAATTGCAGTAAAGGCAATAATGGGATGGATGCCGCCATCAAGCGCGCCGGGGGCCGCCACCATGCCAGCAATACCCGTAAACACGACAAGCAGCATGATGCGCGGCTTTAAAAGGTCAACATAATCACGCCAGTGGGCCACGTCGATGAGTGGAGCAGCTGGCTGCAACACAGCTGCATGGGGCGCTGTCAATCGCACTCCTAGATTTTCCATTTACGCGGGAACCCCCTAATACTTTTTCGGCAGGAACATGTCAAAACCGTCCCTGCCGCAATATACCCTATGCCAACGGTGGCTTATTTGATGCGAGGCAGATCCTCGAACTGGTGGAAAGGTGGGGGTGAGGGCAACGTCCATTCCAATGTCGTTGCACCTTCACCCCATTGATTGCCGACCACACGCTTGCGCGAGGCTAAGGATATAGCAACGTTCACAAACCAAATAACCATGGCAATGATGGTGATGCGGTAGCCCCAAGACGACACATAGTTCCAGAACGTAAAGGCATCTGGATAGTCAGGAATGCGCCGCGGCATGCCATTGAGACCGAGAAAATGCTGCGGGAAGAAGATCAGGTTCACCCCAACAAACATCACCCAGAAGTGCAGTTTGCCAAGAAACTCGTTGTAGGGCTTGCCTGTCATTTTGCCGAACCAATAATAGAAACCAGCAAACAGGGCGAAAACCGCGCCGAGCGATAACACATAATGGAAATGTGCAACCACATAATAGGTGTCATGCAGCGACGTATCGATGCCTGCATTGGCGAGGACCACGCCTGTTACACCGCCGACCGTGAACAAGAAGATGAAACCAAATGCCCACAGCATTGGCGTTTCAAAGGTGATCGATCCACCCCACATTGTGGCGATCCAGGAGAAAATTTTGATGCCTGTTGGGATGGCAATAATCATTGTGGCGGCCACAAAATACCGCCGCGTATCGATGTCCATACCCACCGTGTACATATGGTGCGCCCAGACGATAAAGCCGACCGCGCCAATGCAAATCATAGCCCACGCCATGCCGTTATATCCAAACACCGGCTTACGCGAGAAGGTCGAGACTATTTGGCTGATGATGCCAAAAGCGGGCAAAATCAGAATATAGACTTCGGGGTGGCCGAAAAACCAAAACAGGTGTTGGAACAACACTGGATCGCCGCCAGTGGCCGGATCAAAAAACGATGTGCCAAAGTTGCGGTCTGTCAGCAGCATAGTGATCGCGCCTGCAAGCACTGGCAGGCTAAGTAGCAGCAAGAATGCCGTAATCAGCACCGACCAAACAAACAGCGGCATCTTAAACAGCGTCATGCCCGGTGCACGCATGTTGAAAATGGTGGTGATAAAATTGATCGCACCCATGATGGAACTCGCGCCAGCGATGTGCAGCGAGAAAATTGCCAAATCCATTGCCGGTCCGGGCTGCGCCGGTGTGCTCGAAAGTGGCGGATAAATGGTCCACCCACCGCCAACACCGTTTTGCCCTGGAGGGCCTTCAACAAACAAGCTAATAAGCAGCAATAAAAATGCTGGCGGCACCAGCCAGAACGAGATGTTGTTCATGCGCGGGAAGGCCATGTCCGGCGCGCCAATCATGATCGGCACAAACCAGTTGCCGAAACCGCCGATCATCGCTGGCATGACCATGAAAAAGATCATGATCAATCCGTGAGCGGTAATAAAAACGTTCCACAAATGGAAGGCGGCATCTACATTTCCGTCGGTAAATGCGGTGAGAACCTGCATCCCCGGCTGCGCCAACTCTTCGCGCATAAAGCCAGACATACCGCCGCCAACAATGCCGGCAAAAACAGCAAAAATCAGATAAAGCGTTCCAATATCCTTGTGGTTGGTTGAATAAATCCACCGGCCAATAAAGCTCTTGGGACGTCCGTCTTCATGAAACGCTGCACTCGCTCCAGCCATATCTTAGCTGCCTTCCAAAAATCTTGAGAAATTAATCATAACGCCTATCGCCCAACGGCAAACTGACGGGTAGGTGCTGCATCCGCATAGAGTTCTTTTGCCTCGGTCACCCACGCATCAAACTCATCTTTACTAACCACTTCGACCGTGATCGGCATAAACCCGTGCTTGATGCCGCATAGCTCGGAGCATTGACCGTAGTAAAGACCCGGCTCATCGACCTTAAACCATGTTTCATTGATCCGTCCGGGGATCGCATCGCGCTTCACACCAAAGGCGGGGATCGCCCAGGCGTGGTTGACGTCTTCGGAGGTGATAATCACTTTAACGACGGTCTCAGCGGGTACGACCACATGCGTGTCCGTGGCAAGCAATCGCGGGCGACCGTTAAGCTCTTCGTCCGGAACCATATAAGAATCAAACGCAATGCCCTCAAAATCTGGATACTCGTAAGACCAATACCACTGATGCCCAATCGCCTTTACCGTGACCTCCGCTTCCGGCAGATTGTCTTCTTTGTCGATGATGGCAAACGACGGCACAGCAATGAACAGTAGAAGCAAAATTGGAATAGCCGTCCAAACAATTTCGAGCGGCACATTGTGGGTTGTGCGCGACGGTGTTGGATTGGCTTTTGCATTGTAGCGCACGGCAACCCACACCAACAGCGCCAGAACGAAAATTGATATAGCAATAATAATTGGCAACAGTCGATCAACATGGAACGCATTTATTTGTTCCATAATTGGCGTCGCGGCATCTTGAAAACCAAGCGCTTTTGGCGTTGGCTGAGACGCCACTGCCGCGCTGCTAACGAGGCCCGCCCCTAGAATTCCACACGCAAAACTGCGGTGACGTAACTTCATACCACCCTCAAAATCTATCGTGAGCCTCAGTGTTTGCCACTGCAAACCGAAGGACACCACTCCTGTGTGCGCTGAACCACACTCAACATATCGCTATAGATTGGCAGTTCCATAACGCGCTTAGAACCGTTAAAGAAAACAGGGTACGCTCGCAAGCTTTTATCGCACACTGCGACAACAAGAATGCCTGTGGCGGTTACATTTTCTAGTCAAAGGGGGGTGGTCAGTAAGATATTGTTAACGCGTTAGTTTTTCAACAGAACGGGAGTTTTGGTATGGAGAGCGCTGGCAGTTTTTTGCGCCAGGGCATTCCCATTTGCAAATAACGACCGTACAGTTGCAGCTATGTCAAACTCCACATTCTTTTTTTCCAATACTGAACTGGACGAGCGCCAGACCCTGAGCGCCGTTGCCGATGCTTTGCACGGCATGGATGATGGCGAACTTTATCTTGAGCACACACAGTCCGAAGCGATGGCTTGGGATGATGGCCGACTGCGTTCGGCAAGTTCGGATATTAGCCAGGGCTTTGGCCTGCGCGCCGTTAGCGGCGAGGCAACTGGCTTTGCCCATGCGACAGCACTGACCCCCGAAGCGTTGCGCCGCGCAGCGACCAGCGTCAAAGCCATTCGTAGTGGCAAAAGTGCAGCTCTCGCCGCAGCGCCGCAGCGCTCTAACCAACAGCTTTACAGTGATGAAAACCCACTCGGCGGTGCCGACTTTGCGGAGAAACTTGAGCTGCTGCGGCATATCGATACCTACGCCCGCAGCCTAGATCCAAGTGTAGTTCAGGTCAGCGCAACCCTTGCAGGCGAGTGGCAAACAATTGAAATTGTGCGCGGCGATGGCCAGATTATCCGCGATATTCGGCCCTTGGTTCGGCTCAATGTTTCCATCGTAACCGAGCGTGGGGAGCGCCGCGAATCGGGCTATACCGGACGCGGCGGACGGCGCGGCTATGCGGAGTTTTTTAACGCCGAAACCTGGCAGGCTATGGCGCGTGAAGCGTTTCGCCAGGCTGAGGTAAATCAACAGGCCGTTGCTGCACCGGCGGGTGAAATGACGGTCGTTTTGGGGCCTGGCTGGCCTGGGGTGCTGCTGCATGAGGCGGTTGGCCATGGCCTGGAGGGTGATTTTAATCGCAAAGAAACCTCTGCGTTTGCCGGCCTGATTGGGGAACGTGTCGCAGCGCCTGGTATTACAATTGTGGATGATGGCTCCATCGCGCAGCGCCGTGGTTCGCTGACGGTTGATGATGAAGGTACACCGACCCAGCGCAACGTACTGATCGAAGACGGCATCTTAAAAGGCTATATGCAAGACCGCCTCAACGCGCGCTTGATGGGTGTGCCGGCGACCGGTAATGGCCGCCGCCAGAGCTTTGCCCACGCCCCTATGCCGCGCATGACAAATACCTTCATGCTGGCTGGCAACGATGACCCAGCAGAGATCCTTGAGCGCACAAAATCTGGCATTTATGCCAAAAATTTTGGCGGCGGACAGGTCGATATCACGTCGGGCAAATTTGTCTTCAGTTGCACCGAAGCCTACAAAATCGAAAACGGCAAGCTCGGCGCGCCCATCAAAGGCGCTACGCTTATCGGTGATGGCCCAGAGGTTTTAAAGCACGTTAGCGCGATCGGTGATGACCTCGAGCTTGATACCGGCATCGGCATCTGCGGTAAAGGTGGCCAAAGCGTGCCAGCGGGTGTCGGGCAGCCCACGTTGCTGGTCGATAAGCTAACTGTCGGCGGCACGGCTGCGTAAAAGTCTCGGCGGTCGCGCGGCATATCTGAAGTCACACCGATAGGCACGCACTAAACGCAGTCCATTTAGAAAATGTCAGACCCAGACCTCCGTAACCGCCACGCTTTCATTACCGGCGGTGCGCGTGGGATTGGCTTGGTAATGGCGCAGGCGCTTGTGGATGCGGGTGCGAAGGTGACGATTACCGCCGCGCGCTCCGCAGATGAGCTGTCGGCTGCGGCCGCGCGGCTGGGTGCAGAGCGGTGCTTTGCCTTGTTGACGGACGTTTGTGATGACGCTGATTCGGCTCAGGCGGTTGCCGCTGCACAAACGCACTTCGGCCCGGTCGATATCCTCATCAACAATGCGGCGCGCGGGCCAGGTGAGATGAAGACGCCTGCCGGCGGCTTTGGCGCCCGCCCGTTTGACGGGGACAGTGCCGATTATGAGCGCATTATTGCCACCAACATCGTTGGGCCTTGGCGCATGGCAAAGTTGCTGGTGCCCGGCATGGTCGCGCGCGGCTGGGGCCGGGTGATTAATATCTCCACCTCCCAGCCGACTATGCGGCTGCCCAATGGTGGGCCTTATGGCCCGACGAAAGCGGCATTAGAAACGCAAAGCGCGATTTGGGCGAAACACTTGGAGGGGACGGGCGTGACCGTGAATGTGCTGCTGCCGGGCGGCGCCACCGATACGCCCTTTATTCCTGGCGGCACCATTGGTCAGCGCGTTGAGATCGACTGGCCCGCACGGGCCGGCGACATTGCCGAGGGCAATGCCAATATGACGGGCCTCCTGCCGCCTGAGGTGATGGCTGCACCAACTGTTTGGCTTGCCTCAGACGCGTCGCAACACATCACAGGTCGCCGCATCGTTGGCGCAAATTGGCCGCCAGATGCGCCCGCTGAGGTGGCGCTAGAAACCGCTATGACGCCGATTGTTGCTGTGCCGCAAGTTATTTGACCCGCATGCGATTTACGGGCTGCGTTGAACGCCTGCTGTTATGTTGGCCGCAAGCCATATCCATGGTGTGCGCGTCGGCGCTAAAGGTGCTCATCGGCCTAAAGGCGGCATGGCTGCCATGGGCTTGTCGGCAGCAAGCACATTCAGCAGCTTCCCATCCTCAAAGAACTGGCGCAGCATATCGTCGACCACTGCAGTGATGCTTTCGCTGTTTTTCTTGGCATCGGGATAGAACACGGCGCGATCTTCACTGGCGGCGCGGTAGAATTTTTCATATTCCTCCGTAAGGCCATCGGCCCGCGCCTTCATTGAGGTCGTTATGTTTACGCCGCCGCTCCAAAATCCGACTTCCACATCATAATCTAAAGAGCGGATTTCTAGGCGTAGGTTTGCCGCATCGGCAACCACGCCCGGCTTAACAACAAAGCCCTTCGCCCTCAATCCGTCGGTCACTGTTTCTTGCATGGTCGCCGCAAAGTCTTGCGTCATAGAAATTTTAGCGCCTGCCGGTGCGCGCATTCCTAAGTCTTTTGATGGCCGCTCATCAAGTACTACCAGTGCCACCGTTGTGCCATTGCCAATATTTGACTCAGCAAACTGCGTCGTCGGTGTTACGTGCGCGTCCATTTACGAGATGGCGCATGCTGAAACGCTTAAACTCAACAAAACAACTTTCAAAATCTGATACATACCGCCCCCGGTCTATAATTGTTACAACGTTGTGACGCAGAGGACCGGGGTGTCTGGAAAAAGGCCACATTTTTTTTTCGATTAGGACGTCATCACGCCAGGCTAAATGCTTCTACTGGATACAGTTGGTCTAACCTGCACGCAATGTGGCAAACGCTGATGTTACTCATCATCACGCTGTTTAATCGGCAGCAGTTGCTCGCGGTAAACAATGTCGCCCTCGCGGGCCACGCGGTGCTTGCCAAACACGCTGCCCCGATAATTTTGCTTCAGCGACATTGTGGTTTTTGGCGGCGTTTTGGTTTCTGATGGAAAGGTTCGCTCTTCGTCGAGCGAGCGGCCTCTGGTTACGGTTACACCTGCCGCCTGGCTTTGGAAAAGGCCATAATCCGGCGTTCCGACCTGTCGTGTTGGCGCCGATGTCTGTAACTCTTCAATCGGGGCTTGCGCCGCAGCGCTTGCCTCCCAAAGCAGACCTACAGACAGCAAAACGCAGATGTAACGCATCTCAACCTCCAACTATATACCAATGTTATATCAAAAAGTTGAGAATTAGGCCACTGCCATAGGTCTATCCGATCACCACTTTGGTTAATGAGACGTTGCGCTAAAATCGCTGATCACGAAAAATCAGGCTAAGATCGCCGTCCCAGCGGCCATTATAGAGGTCGAGCAAGTGCTGCGCGGGGCTGATGCCGGAACGTGCCGTCTCCCAAAGGTCTTCTAAGAACACTGCTTCGGTTTCACCGGCGCGGTTGGTGTGGCCGCGTGCCTTGAGGCCGCTTGCGGCAATCTCGAGCACTTGGCTAGCAAGCTCTTGCATCGTGCCGCGGGGCGCCGGCGCTTGCATACCCTGTTTGGGGACTGCATCGCGCATCGCTTGCAGCGCCTCAAACGGCCAATGCTTGATGAGATCATAGGCCGCGTCCAGCGCCGTCTGGTCATAGAGCAGCCCGGCCCAAAACGCCGGCAGCCCGCAAATGGCCTCCCAAGGACCGCCATCGGCGCCGCGCATCTCCAAAAATGTTTTCAGCCGCACTTCGGGGAAGATCGTGGACAGATGATCCGTCCAATCGGCAAGCGTCGGGTATTCGCCTTCATAGCCCGGCAGTTTGCCCTCTAAAAACGCCCTGAAGGATTGGCCCGCCATATCCACATAGTGGCCACCGCGATGGATAAAATACATAGGCACGTCAAGCGCATAGTCTAAATAGCCCTCAAAGCCCATGCCGCTTTCGAACACGAAGGGCAACATGCCGGCGCGGGCATTGTCTGTGTTGGTCCAGATATGACTGCGGTAGGATTTATAGCCGTTGGGCTTGCCTTCTAAAAAGGGTGAATTAGCAAACAACGCTGTGGCAACCGGTTGTAGCGCCAGCCCCACCCGCAATTTTTTCACCATGTCGGCCTCGCTGGAGAAGTCCAGATTGACCTGGATGGTGGTGGTCCTGAACATCATGTCGAGGCCCATGCTGCCAACTTTGGGCATATAGGCTTTCATAATCCCATAGCGCGGCTTGGGCATCGTAGGCATATCGGCCCGCGTCCATGTCGGCGCGACGCCGAGGCCAAGAAAATCAATCCCCAGCTCATCGCCAACCGTTGCCACCTGCTTAAGGTGCGTATGCACTTCCGCGCAGGTCTCATGCACGGTTTGCAGCGGTGCGCCGGATAGTTCCAATTGGCCGCCCGGCTCCAGTGAAACAGATGCGCCGTTTTGGCTGAGCGCAATGACATTTCCGTCTTCGACAATTGGCTTCCAGCCAAATCGGCTCAGGCCATCGAGTAAGTCGCGAATACCGCCTGGCTCAAAGTAGTCTACCGGCGCTTGGCTGCTGCTGCGGAATGGAAATTTTTCATGTTCCGTGCCAATGCGAAAATCATCCGCAGGCTTGCAGCCGCTTGCCAAATAAGCGGTGAGCTGATCTTTCGACGTGATGCGTTCAGCATCCGCAGCGGAGGCAGTGCGCGTGCTCATGCCGCTGGCGTTAAAACCTTAAAGACCGAATAGCAAGCCAGGAATGTTTGTCGCAGCATAAGCATGACTATTGAGGGGACCGCTTGGCTGCATCTTCAGACCTGTCGCCACAGTGGACACATTTGCCTGCGTCAGGCAGCTTTACACATCGCGCGAAACGCCGCGAGAAAAGAGCATAAAAAAACAAAATACTGGGACCCTAGCATAATTATTGCAGGTACGGTCTTCGGGTTGTGCGGTGGGAACATATCGAAACATTCGTCGGGACCGAAGTTCATGTCACCACCATCACTTTTTCTGATCTGTTTAACCGCTTTCTTGTCTTTAACCGCCGCGACGCGTGCGTCAGTTTTTGATCAAAGCACTGTATTTGTCGGTTCTTTTTAAGGCGAAAGCCCGATACCCTTTCACCGAACGGGCGGCACGCGCTACCAGCAAGTCTATGACGCCGCGATCTTTCCTGGTATCATCCGCTTTGAGGCAATCACTTTTCAAGGTATTGTGAGCACGGCACGCCGCGGCTTGGCATATTCAACGCGGACAGTAACTCAAGCGGCTTGTTCTCTCGCGCACATAATTTTCCTGGCGTGTTCGCAAGCTCAGATCAATTTGAGAATTTCGGGTTGGTGACAACCTTTGACTTTGAAATCATAGAGCTCACCGAGATTCCGCTGCCATCGGCGGCAGTGCCATTTCCAAGTGCATTTGGCGTGCTATGGGCAGCACGTCGCAAGCGTCAGCTTAAGATGGGTCAGACAGCATGATAGAAAGCGTTTCTAAGACGCCTGGAAAGCCACTGCTCAATATATTTGTTTTTGCATTATAGAGCCTGGGCTATTGGGTACCGTTCCGCACACTGATTGCCTCGACCAATCGGTGTTTGCCTGCCTCCATCAGATGGGGCCCATTAACAAAACGAAGCGCGCCGGGTGATTCGCCTGCCTTCTGCCCTGGTATTGGATAAACAGATTTAGGACGTTTCATTTTGAAACGTAGCACCGTGTTTGTGTTAATCAGCATCCTTAACTTTTGTCTCATGTGTCGCTCTTGGTGGATTTATGCGTGCAATTTTAGATAAAATATGACCTTTGGCACGCGGTGTATCCAGCATGAGCTGGATTTTTAGTGGAGTATGAGTTGTGTTCAAGTTTTATGCGCTTGCGGTTGTAGCAGCCGTCGGTATCGGCAACGCCCACGCTGCGACCTTCGATTTTTCTGCAGCAGCAACCGGAAATTCTGTCGGAGCTAATCTCGGTGGCTTTGAAACTTTTTCCGGCATAAAGACGAACGGTATCACCGTGACCGCCGGTGCGCTCGGTGAAGAAAACAACGGCGATTTTTTCGTCGATAGTTTTAACGGCACGATACGACAATTTAGCGATGGTATTGGCGTCCGCCGGAACCGCAATGATAATACCAATCAGGTGGACGGTAGTGGCCCAGATGAAGGCATACGGTTTTTCTTCAGTGCGCCAGTGGAGATTGAAAGCATTGATTTCACCCGCGTTGACGGCAATGACGAAGTAACGGTTTTGATCGATGAGGCCGGCGGCCCTGTATCGTTCACCCAGGTTGCGTCGGACCTTACGATTGGTACCAACGACGACAGCATCCAGTTTATTGGCTCGCTGCTCGTCGACCGGGTGATCCTCGCAGCGCTTGATGGCAATGACAATTGGACCGTTTCGGCCATCAACATTGCGCACGTGCCCGCTCCCGGTGCTGCAATTTTGTTTGCGTCTGCGCTTGGTCTGGCAGGCGTCTATCGCCGCCGCGCGGCTGTTTAGCGGTACGCCCATCTTATTCTGAAAGGAAGGCGGTTGCTCAGCTCATCTTGTGGTCTCGGCACCGCCGTTCTTGGCTCAGCGCCAATCGCCAAATTTATGTTGCCATAGGCTCAGCGCCGCGGCGGCCGCGGTTTCGGCGCGTAAAATCCGCGGCCCAAGGGTGATTGGCGCAGCGGCCTGGTGCGCACGTAAAGCCTGGCGTTCCGCTTTCGAAAACCCGCCCTCTGGCCCAGTGAGTAGCGTCGTCCAGCCAGCTGGCGCGGGCCATGTGCACGCCTCACCGGCGCGCATCTCATCCGCATATAGCAGGCAATCGGGCGGCGATATCTCTGCGAGAAGGTCTGTTAAGTGGTGTGGCGGCTCCAGCTGCGCCAGCGCTGTGCGCCCGCATTGTTCTGCTGCTTCAATGACATAGCGATCAAGTTTGTGTATTTTAAGCTGTTTGACCGCTTGGCCTTGTGTGCGTTCGGTGATCACCGGGATAATGCGGGCAGCGCCAAGTTCTATGGCTTTTTCAACGACCATGTGCACGCGGTCTTTTTTTAAGATGGCAAAGGCGAGGCTGAGTTTTGGCAAAAATTCTTGCGCACGCGTTTGCATCTTGAGTTCCAGCTGCGCGCTTGTTTTGTCGATGCGCCGTATTTCAGCGGTAAAGCTGCCATGGGTGCCATTAAAAATCTCGATCACCTGGCCGATCTTTGCCCGCAATACGCTGCGCAGATAATGCGTCTCATCTGTGCCGACGGTGATACCGTCTCCCGCGCGCAGCGCTGGAACATCCACAAACAGCCGTGTGCGCGGTTGATAACTTTGCATTTCCTGCATGGGCTTTGCATAAGGGCATTGGGCAAGGAAAGTACAGCTTCAATGACCACGGCATTGCCGCAAGATACGCAATATCCTTGGTGGATTACGCACGCGCCTGATCGGGCACGGCCTTATCTGCTGCTCGCCCGGCTTGACCGGCCGATTGGCACATGGTTGCTGCTGCTGCCGTGTTGGTGGGGCGCCGCTCTGGGCGCGCAGGTTGAAGCAGCCTTGCTGCCAAATCTGTGGCACATGCTGCTGTTTGCGATTGGCGCGCTCATTATGCGCGGGGCGGGCTGCGCGTTTAACGATCTAATCGATAAGGATATTGATGCGCAGGTTGCACGCACGCGCAATCGGCCGCTGGCGTCTGGACAGCTTTCGCAGGCCCAGGGTCTAGCCTTCGTCATCGCTTTAAGTCTGCTTGGCCTTATCATTTTGCTGCAATTTAACGCGCTAACGGTGTGGCTTGGCATCAGTTCGCTGGCGCTGGTTGCGGCCTACCCGTTTATGAAGCGCATCACCTGGTGGCCGCAGGCTTGGCTTGGCTTGGCTTTCAATTGGGGCGCTTTGCTTGGCTATACCGCCGCCACGGGCGATCTCGGCTGGCCCATGCTGTGGCTCTATATGGCCGGCATTTTTTGGACGCTTGGCTATGATACCATTTATGCCTGCCAAGATGTTGAGGACGATGCGCTGGTGGGCGTGCGGTCTACAGCGCGGCTGTTTGGCGATGATGTGCCTGTTTGGGTGGCCAGGTTTTTTGCCGCGAGCGGACTTTATTTGCTCATCAGTGTTTTGTTGACGGCCACACCGGTCCTATTAAGTGCTGTATTGCTAGCGGTTCCGGCACTGATGTTTCGTGGCCAGGTTCAGGCGCTGCAGGGTCCCACCCCAAATCACCTAGCTCTATTTCGCGGTCATCGAAACATCGGGCTGGTGATTTTTCTTTGCCTGTGGCTTGCCTAGGCCTGCGCGATATGGGACAGATGAGCGTGCATAAACCTGACCCCCTAGACCTGCTTGATGCTCTAATCACAAAGGCCCGCGCTGCTGGCGCCGATGCTGCTGATTGTGTGTACATCGCGCGCGAAAGCCAGTCCGTCAGTGTGCGCCTCGGCCTGCAGGAAGGGCTTGATCGTTCCGAGACTGTGGATGTAGGCCTGCGAGTTTTCATTGGCCAATCGCAAGCGTTTGCCGCTTCGAGTGACCTTGGCGCGCGCGCGCTCGACCAGATGGTCACGGCTGCCATGGATATGGCCCGGGCCAGTCCGGAGGATGAATTTGCCGGGCTTGCCCCCGCCGGCCGACTGTATCAGCCTGCCGACACGCAGATTGAACTTGCCGATACGGCCCGGCCCAGCGCTGAAGCTGATATTGCCCGCGCGCTGGCCGCTGAAGATGCCGCGCGCGCGGTTCCCGGTGTGAGCAACAGTCAAGGCGCAAGTGCCGGCTGGTCCGCATCCAGCGTTGCTCTGGCAACCAGCCATGGGTTTTCAGGCGTTAAATCATCGACGAGCTATTCCATTTCCGCCGCTGTTCTCGCGCAAAGCGATGCCGGCATGGAGCGTGACTATGCAGCCTCAAGCAAACGGTTTTTTGCGGACTTGGACAGCCCTGAAAATATTGGGCAAGAGGCCGGCGACCGGGCGACCGCGCGGCTTAACCCCCAAAGCTTGAAAACCGGCGCCATGCCCATTGTCTTTGATCGCCGCGTGTCAGCGGGTCTGGTGAGCCAATTTGCCAGTGCGATAAACGCCAGCAGCATCGCTCGAGGCACCAGCTTTTTAAGGGCAAAAATGGGTCAGCAGGTGTTTGGCTCGAAGATCAATATCATCGACGATCCGCACCGCCAGCGCGGCCTGCGCACCCGGCTGTTCGATGGTGAGGGCGTTGCGACGCAGACATTGCCGCTGATTAAAGACGGCGTTTTACAAAGCTGGCTGCTCGACAGTGCCACGGCGCGCCAACTAAAACTTGAGACAACCGGCCATGCCGCGCGCGGCACCGGCGGCCCGCCAAGCCCATCAGCGTCGAACCTTTACATGGAAGCGGGCGCTGCGCGCTTTGAAGACCTGCTTGCCGGCATTAAAACAGGGTTTTACATCACGGAAATGATTGGCATGGGTGTGAACCCCATCACCGGTGATTATAGCCGCGGCGCTAGCGGGTTTGCGATCATTAATGGTGCACTGGCGCATCCGGTAAGCGGGCTTACGGTGGCCGGAAATCTCAATGACATGTTCATGAACCTAACGGCCGCAGATGATCTTGAGTTTCGCTACGGTACGGATGCGCCAACCGTTCGCATTGATGGCATGACGGTCGCTGGCGAGGCCTGATGTCGAAAGACCTGAAGGCAGATTTACAGCTTGCGGTGGACGCGGCGAGGGCGGGCGGCGAGCTCGCGGCACAGAATTTCGGGCGCGATATGCGCGTGTGGGAAAAAGCCAAAGGCGATCCGGTCAGCGAAATTGATATCGCCGTCAATGACCTCATTGCCCAGCAGCTGCGCAGCGCGCGTCCCAGCTATGGCTGGCTATCAGAAGAAACCAAAGACAATACTGAGCGGCTAGACAAACAGCGGCTTTGGGTGATCGACCCCATTGATGGCACCCGGGCGTACATCAAAGGGCGGCCGGAATATTGCGTGTCAATCGCCTGCGTTGAGGCCGGCCGGCCCGTTGTGGCGGCACTCTATGACCCCAGTGCAAACGAGATGTATACCGCCATGGCCGGCGGCGGGGCGTGGCGCAATGATGTGCCGCTGCGGGCAAGCACGCACAGCGATGCGCTGACAGCGCGCTTGGTCCTTGCGCCGGATATGGCTGGCCATGCCTATTGGCCGCAACCTTGGGCGCCGCGCTCGCTGGTGCGGCCCAACTCCATGGCGCTGCGCATTGCCTGGGTGGCCACAGGTGAACATGATTTGACCATGGCGCTTAGCACCAAGCAGGACTGGGACCTAGCAGCGGCAGATTTGATTTTATCGGAAGCGGGTGGCCGCATGACCGACCAAGATGGCACGGCGCTGAATTATAATGCGCCGTCAACGGGCCACCCCTTTGTGGTCGGCGGCGCGCCGGGTGTGCATGATGTGGCCTGCGCGCAGCTGCGCGGGCTTATTGCCACATACCGGGCCAAGCACCCGGTTAGCCGGTAATGCATCACGTCATAACGACAACTTTGCCCTTAGCTTTGCGCGCTGCCAGGTGCGCAATGGCTTGCGGAGCCTGATCAAGGGCAAAGTGTTCTGAAATGTGCGGGCGCAGTTTTCCATCGGCGTATAGCTTCAGCAGTTCCTGCGTGTTTTTTAGATTCTCTTCCGGCTCTTTCATGGTAAAGCCGCCCCAAAACACACCCACGACTTGCGCGCCTTTAAGCAGAGCAAGATTGGTTGGCAGTTTGGGGATGCCGGCGACAAAGCCAATCACCAAAAACCGGCCTTTCCAAGCGATAGCCCGAAACGCCGGCTCGCAATAATCGCCGCCAACGGGATCATAAATCACATCAACACCTTTGCCGCCGGTGGCCGCTTTCAATTGATCTTTCAGGTTGCCATCGGAATAGTTGATCAGGGTCTCCGCGCCATAGTCTTTGGTCAGCGCCAGTTTATCCTCTGAGGACGCGCAGGCGATCACCTTGGCGCCCATGACTGCGCCTAATTCAACCGCGGTAAGCCCAGTGCCGCCGGCAGCGCCCAGCACGGCAAGTGTCTCTCCAGCTTGCAGAGACCCGCGCTGCTTGAGTGCGTGATATGTGGTGCCGTAGGTCATGAGAAAGCCGGCGGCCTCATCAAATGGCATGGTATCGGGGATCGGCACGGCGGTGATTGCAGGCGTGACGACCTGTTCGGCAAATCCGCCATGGGCGAGCAGTAGCGATAACACCCGGTCGCCCACTTTGAGATGCTCAACGCCGTCGCCAACTTCACTAATGATGCCTGAGACTTCCCCGCCGGGCGTAAATGGCGGGTCTGGCTTGAACTGATATTTGCCTTGGATGATGAGCGCATCTGGATAGTTCACCCCGGCTGCTTTGACATCAATTTTAACCTCGCCCGGCCCTACCGAAGGGCTGGCAATGTCTTTGATTTCCAGTTTTTCTGGGCCAGCATACTGGGTGCAAACAACAGCTTTCACGTGCGGGCGTCCTCCACGATTTAAGATGCGCCACTTGGCCATAATGCACCTGTCGAGGCAAGGTCTGTTTTTATCAGATGAGAGGGCCAAAGGAGCGTCGATGCGACTTGTTGAGCTGTGCCAATTTTACGATCCTGAAGAGGCGCTGGTGGTCCGAGCGTTGCTCAATGCCTATGGCATCCCCGTATTCATGCTGGCCTTCCATCACATCAGCGCTGCGCCTCACTCTCGAATTGGGTTGGGCGGCTTTCGATTGCTCATCTGTGTGCCCGATGAAGCCGATGCGCGCAGATTGATAAATGGCTTGGACCATCAATGGCCTGAATGCGCGGTGCGCAAAACCGTGTGCCCAACCTGGCGGCCAAATTATGCATCAGCAGTTTTTGGATTTTTGCAACTGACGGGTTTCATCCACAGGCACAACCGTCGGCGCTGCCCGCGATGCCAACTGGTGTTGGAACAGCGGACCACGCGTGTGAGGCGTGAAGTTGTTTTCACTCTATGCCTTAGCTTTTTTTGTATCCTTTGGTTTTGGCCGGGCTTGGTTGTTTTTGCCATTGCGGCGCTGCGCGGCGCCTAAACCAGCCAGTGTGGCCAGCGCTTTCTTTGAAGAAGGAAAAAAACCGCCCTGCGGGCGAATAGAGACTCCGCAGCGATGATGCGTGTGAATCGTTTTACCACTATTTACGGAATTCAAGGTCGTTTCAGGAGAGATTTCGATGCAGCTTCATGGATTGGGCGTCAACGCATTTGATCGGCGCAGCTTGTTTAAACTGGGTGCAGGCGCTGGCCTTGGTCTGAGCCTTGGCGGTATGGCCGCTGCGCCGGCTAAAGAGACTTCTATGCCTGCAAGCACATACGATCTGAGCGATCCGCAAGACAACGTCTATGCCTGGATTAAGATGGACGGCAGCTTGGAAGACGGCAAAGCAACGCTTGGCATGTGGGACGGCGTCGTTCTGTCTGCTTGGGGCCAGCAAGAGACGTTAAGGCCGCTTTTTGGCTTTAAAGGATTTGGCTACAGCCGCTGGTTTAACAATGGTGATGGCACATTCACAAAGCTGCATAAGGAAGTTGGGTTTTATTCTGATTTGGCGACGGGTGAAATCATTGATACTTGGGAAAACCCGTATTTAGACGGCGAGCGCGTCAAAGTGTGGCCAGTTGCCAATGACCCCGTCAACATCGTCTTCAAACCAAAAATCGAAGGCGGCTACGATAAGACCTTCTCCCGCGACTTTGTGCTGCCTTGGTACACGCATGACGACAAGTGGGTGTCCACTTCGCTAGACGTGAACTTGCGCTGGCCAAACCTTCTCGACAAAGAAAATTGGCCACGTGAACACACTGGCAAGTGGATCCGCGCATCGGAATATTTCCAATTGCACGTCGACCGTGCAGCGTTGATGGACCCGGATGTTGCGGACGTGTCGCCAACAGGCGGCTGGCAGCGGGTCGGCAATTACCTGCCTTGGATGCTGATGGAAGAACGCCCGGGCCACCTGGTTTATCGTGCCAATACGGTGAAGTTGCCGCGCGGGGTCGAGCAGTTGCCGAAAGAAATCCTGGCGGCAGCAGAAAAGGACTTCCCAGAATATCTTGAGGCACCGAAAGTGTGGACTGAGCCAAATGTGTCTAGCTTTGAAGTCTATAAGCGTGATGCAAAGCCAGTTGCCTTTGCCGCAAACCAGACGCCGTATCAACCAGTTGATATCCCGGCGTCCGGCGTTGCGATCAAGTCGACTTAAGCAAAGCTGCAAAGCGCTTAGAATACAGCACCGCTAAGGCTTCCTTTGGCGGTGCTTTTTTATGTGCCCCCCCTTTTGCGTGGTGCGGCCAATTGCGCAGTCATCCTGCCATGTGTGGGCGTGAACCGCCTACATATCCGGCGCGAACTCTTTAAGCGCTTCACCCAGCACTTTAAATTCTGCCACACGCGGTGAGTCCTTACGCCAAACAAGGCCAATTTTGCGGGTTGGAGCGTCGCCAGACAGCGGCTTTGTTTGAATATTTGTCCCTTCCAAAATACCGCCACTGATCGCCAGTTGCGGCAGCAGCGTGACGCCAAGCTCGTTGTCGACCATCTGCACCAAGGTATGCAGGCTGGTGCCAAGGATCGAGTTATCGGCTTTCAAGGCTGCCGACTGGCATGCTGCAAGTGCATGATCTTTCAGGCAATGCCCTTCTTCCAGCAACAACAGCACTTCACTTTCTAGGTCAGAGGCGTTGATGGTTTTGGCGGGAAAGTGATCCGCGGCGACCTCCGGGAACGCAGCATGAAACGGGTCTTCAAACAGCACTTGTTGATCCACATCGCCGCAGGCGAAGGGCAGGGCAAGCAAAATTACGTCAAGTTCGCCGCGGGATAATCCGCTGCACACCACTTGGCTGAGATCTTCCCGCAAATAGAGTTTCAGCTTGGGAAAGCGCTTGCGCAATTTCGGCAAAGCTTGTGGCAAGAAAAA
>JBCCLR010000035.1:0-22699 GCA_039026755.1 Pseudomonadota bacterium
CATGCTGCATTATAACTTCCCGCCTTATTCCGTGGGTGAGACGGGCCGTACCGGTTTTACGGGCCGCCGCGAAGTGGGCCACGGCAAGCTCGCTTGGCGGGCGCTGCGTGCTGTGCTCCCAGAGGCGGAAGACTTCCCCTACACTATCCGGGTGGTCTCTGAGATTACCGAATCAAACGGATCGTCTTCCATGGCGACCGTATGTGCCGGCTCACTTGCTATGATGGATGCCGGCGTGCCGCTCGCGCGCCCCGTGTCTGGTATTGCAATGGGCCTCATCAAGGAAGGTGATGACTTCGCTGTCTTATCCGACATCTTGGGCGATGAGGATCATTTGGGTGACATGGACTTTAAAGTGGCGGGCACGGAAAAAGGCCTCACCTCGCTGCAGATGGACATCAAGATCACCGGCATTACCGAAGAGATTATGCAAAAGGCGCTTGAACAAGCCAAAGGCGGGCGTGAGCATATCTTAGGCGAAATGGCCAAGGCGCTGGACAGCGGGCGCTCTGAACTGTCGGGCAATGCACCGCGCATTGAGACCATGCAGATCAACAAAGAGAAGATCCGCGAAGTCATTGGTACCGGCGGTAAAGTGATCCGCGAAATCGTTGAAGTGACCGGCGCCAAAGTGAATATTGAAGACGACGGGACGGTGAAAATCGCCTCCTCCGACCCCGAAGCGATTAAAGCGGCCGTGTCTTGGATTGAAGGCATTGTCGCTGAGCCGGAAGTGGGCCGCGTTTATGACGGTAAGGTTGTCAACATTGTCGACTTCGGTGCGTTTGTGAACTTCCTCGGTACGCGCGATGGTCTGGTGCATATCTCCGAGATCGCGCCCGAGCGCATCGACAAAGTCTCGGACGTGCTTGAAGATGGCCAAATGGTCAAAGTTAAGGTCTTGCAGGTCGATGACCGCGGCAAGGTCCGTTTGTCCATGAAAGTGGTTGATCAGGAGACTGGGGAAGCCATTGAACTACCACCGCGCGAGGATGCCGGCGATGATGGTGATGAGGACAAACCACGCAGGCGGCGTCGCCGCCGCGATTAACTGATCTAGATGGTATTAAGGCGGCGCTAATCCCTTCTTAATACCATCCCCGATGACAGAGGAATAACCGCTTAGCGAGGGGTTACAGTTTCAGCCCCTTGCACAAGATTGTCAAAACCGGCACAACGCGGCAGTAAGGCAGAGAAACGCGCAGTTAAAGAAAATGTGTTAGCGACAGGGCGTTGGCACATTCATTCGCAGCGATGAATACCGAAACGCTGTACCGCAATGGGTTGAGGGACTTTATGGCTGTTTTAAACGCAGTACGCATGTCTGGCCGTGAGGTCCTGCCAATCGTTGAAGGCGGCAAAGGCGTTTCGATTTCGACCGGCTCATCCTCCGGCGCATGGGCCGCAGCCGGCGGCATTGGAACTGTATCGGCCGTGAATGCCGATTCTTATGATGAAAACGGGGACATCATTCCGCAGGTTTACCACGCGCGCAACCGGCGCGATCGGCATGAAGAGCTGGTGAAATACGGTATTGACGGCGGCATTACGCAAGTGAAAAGAGCTTTTGACATTTCCGCAGGCAAAGGCGCATTGCACATTAATGTGCTGTGGGAAATGGGCGGTGCGGAACGGATTTTGCACGGCGTGCTTGAAAAAACCAAAGGCTTGGTGAACGGCGTGACGTGCGGCGCGGGCATGCCCTACAAGCTCGCACAGATTGCCGCGCAATACGGTGTTCATTATTACCCCATCGTTTCGTCAGGACGGGCATTTCGGGCGCTTTGGAAGCGGGCATATCATAAAGCCTCAGATTATCTCGGCGGCGTTGTTTATGAAGATCCGTGGCGCGCAGGCGGTCATAATGGCTTGTCAAACTCCGAAGACCCAGAAAAACCTGAGGACCCTTATCCGCGCGTGAAAGCGCTGCGCGAGGTGATGAACCAAGCAGGCCTGCAGGAAACGCCGATCGTGATGGCCGGGGGCGTGTGGTACTTGCGCGATTTTTCCGATTGGATGGATAACCCCGAAATTGGCCCGATTGCTTTTCAATTTGGCACGCGTCCGCTGCTCACCAAAGAAAGCGAGATTTCCAGTGAGTGGAAAGAAAAGCTGCTGCGGCTCGTCAAAGGCGATGTGTTCCTGCATAAATTTTCGCCGACGGGGTTTTATTCCTCTGCTGTCAATAACGCGTTCTTAAAAGACCTGCGCGGACGGTCTGAGCGACAAATTGCATTCACGCTCGAAGAAATTGGTGAGCATGATACGGTGCTTGAATATGGCCCACGCGGGCGCAAACTCTATGTTGCTGCTAAGGATAATATCCGCGCCAAAACGTGGATGGAAAACGGCCATACCGAAGCGCTTAAAACACCCGACAACACCCTCGTTTATGTATCGCCGGAACAGCGCGATGAGATCCGCAAGGACCAACGCGATTGCATGGGCTGCCTCAGCCAATGCCAGTTTTCCAATTGGGCGGAGAACGAAAAGGGCAGCACTGGGCGGCTGGCTGATCCGCGTAGTTTTTGCATTCAAAAATCCTTGCAAGACATTGCGCATGGCGGCGACACAGATAAGAATCTAATGTTTGCTGGACACAGTGCATTTAAGTTTGGCACAGACCCATTTTATTCAAACGGGTTTATTCCAACTGTGCGTCAGCTGGTCGATAGAATCATGACGGGCGACTAGTCTTTGACAGCGTTCTAAGCATCCCGCTAAGAGACAAAGATTAGTGTTTTTTCACTTTTTATATCTGTTTATAAGGGTTTAAGCCCAACAGATTCAATTAGTTCTGGATATAATATAGTCTTTCTGTAATAGTCATATTGTATCAGTATTTTCTGATCGGCAGAGCTATTCGAGAAAGGCAGGCAATATATGGATATTGCAGTATCGCCTCCAGAATTTAAGCGTCCTTTTAGCCATATTGTTCATCAGCTTCGCAGCGTTGGACTGCGCCCCACACGGCAGCGCTTAGCGCTTGCAAAACTTCTGTTTGACGGGGAAGCGACGCGCCATGTGTCTGCTGAGGCGCTCCATGCCGAAGCCTTAGAAGAAGGCATTCGCGTCTCTCTGGCCACTGTTTACAATACGCTGCATCAGTTTGTGGAAGTGGGTTTGTTGCGGGAAGTCGTCATCGATTCCAGCCGCACATATTTTGACACCAACACTGCAAGCCATCACCATTTTTATGAAAAGCTCTCAGGCTTCTTGAGCGACGTTCGCGAACAAGATGTGGAAGTGAAGCTAAACATTGATGTGCCCGACGGCATGGAGCTTGTGGCCACCGAAGTGATCTTCCGCCTCGCGCCTAAAGCAAAGGGCAGCGTTAAAGCCGTGAATGACAATTAGGGTATTTTGCGTATTGGAAACTGCAACGCAACATTTGAAGACGCACCATAGACACTGGGACTCCAGCGGCAACACGGCCAGAGAGTGCCCAAGAAAGCCAAATACGATACGCATGTAACGCACGCTCATATTCAAGAATTGGCGCACGGTCCTTTTTAAGCGGAAACGTTTAAGTGCGTCACCGCTGCCTCATTGGTCCACCCCCCGGCTCGTGAGGCAGCGTTTATTTGGCGCCCCTTTTGTCCGGCCCGTTCATGTCCAGCGTGATCTAGACACAAACGTGCGCGTTAAGCCCACCTGCCGTGATACCGCACCGTAAAGCCCGATCTGATCTTCAGATAAAAATGTGCGCCAGACTGACGGCTTTTCGTATCTAAACTGAAACGCCGTAACTGAGACATGTTCCAGCCAAATGTGAGCCCTGTTGTAAACAGCGCGGGCGGGTCGCTAGACCTTCTTTCTTAACCTGGTTTTCTTGAAATACGGTAAGGCTCTAGGGAAATTCCTCCGTTGGAAACACGCCCCAGATGTGGCTGCGCAAAATCCAGCCCTCCGCGCCGTCAAATCGCATCTTGCACCAAGACGTGATACAACCGCTTAATAACCCGACATTGCCAGCAGCAATGAGATGGGTTTGCCGCGCATCGGGCCGCGGCGCAGCAAAAAGGGCATGTGTTCCGCCCATAACCATTGCAGTACGTTGCTTTGACAGCATATCCGCTCTCATCCAGCCGCGTGTGCCATCGGGGTCAACGACTTTGCGCCAATTGTCATATGTCTCGATGACCAGGACCGGCAGACCAGCGCGCACATAAACCCACTGTATAAGCGATCCTGCCCGCGGCGCAGCGCGCATATTCACTTGATCCGGAGCGATCGACATAAACGCGCCAGTATCTTCAGCAAGCACAGCGCGGCGCGCCTGGCCCCACGCACTGGAGGTCGATATGGCGAAGACGCCGAATAAAACCAAAAGCACTATATCGCGCTGCATGCGCTCCTCCTTCCGGCGCCGGGCCCTAGGCCTAGCCTATGAACCCGGGCAAGACACGCTCAAACAGATTGTTGCCGCCCGCCATCAGCGCGTTGCCACGGCTATAGCACAATGCACGCCGCTCCTCAGCGACATGTCCACCAAACCCTTGTGAAATGTTTGACGCTATCAAAGCATCGCACTAGCGCTTATCCCAGCGCTTGTGTAAAACACCGCTACGTGTTGCAGACAAGCCCGAGAGTTCAATGGCCAACAAAAAGCTAAATGTCGTGGTCACGCGCCGCCTGCCGGATGCGATTGAAACCCGCATGATGGAGCTGTTCGATGCCAAGCTCAATCTAGATGACAAACCGAAGACCAAAGCGGAGTTGATTGAGGCGGTCAAAACGGCGGACGTTCTTGTGCCCACCGTGACCGACACCATTGATGCCGGGATCCTGTCGCATGCGAACCCGGATATGCGGCTGATTGCCAATTTTGGCGCTGGTGTTGACCATATTGATCTTGCATCCGCGCGGCAGCGCCGCATTACCGTAACCAACACGCCGGGCGTTTTGACCGAAGACACAGCAGACATGACGATGGCGCTAATGCTGGCCGTGCCGCGCCGGATTTTAGAAGGCGCGCGCGAACTTGAAGACGGCCAATGGGATGGCTGGGCGCCGACCCATATGCTGGGCACACGCATTTTCGGTAAACGCCTTGGCATCGTCGGCATGGGCCGCATTGGCGCTGCCGTGGCGCGCCGTGCGAAAGCGTTTGGCCTGTCCATCCACTATCACAACCGCCGCCCGCTGCCCGGCCCGCTGGAAGAAGAGCTCGAAGCCACATACTGGGACAGCCTCGATCAAATGTTGATGCGCATGGACATTGTGTCCATGAACTGCCCGCATACGCCCGCCACCTTCCACTTGCTGAGCGCAAGGCGGCTGAACCTGCTGCAGCCGCATGCCTATGTGATCAACACCGCGCGCGGCGAAGTGGTCGATGAAAATGCTCTCATAAGACTGCTTAAGTATAACAAGATCGCGGGCGCTGGGCTTGATGTGTTTGAAAGCGCGCCGGTGGTCAATCCAGAGCTGTTAAAACTGCCCAACGTCGTCGCCCTGCCGCACCTGGGCTCTGCCACGCGCGAAAGCCGGCAAGAGATGGGCGAAAAAGTCATCATCAACATCAAGACGTTCGACGACGGCCACACCCCGCCCGACCGGGTGATTGAGGATGTTTGAGGGGTATGGTTCAAGCGCATAAGCGCACTAACCGACCATTCACCTTTCACATTAGTTCGCGTC
The DNA here is from genome assembly GCA_039026755.1 of Pseudomonadota bacterium. Lineage (GTDB taxonomy): Bacteria > Pseudomonadota > Alphaproteobacteria > Sphingomonadales > CAKZYD01 > CAKZYD01. Next base: position 5,644 of record JBCCLR010000035.1, read on the forward strand.
AGCATCTTGCGCGGTGTTCAAATCCTCAAGCTTTTGGCAGGCATAAGGCGCTTCAGCGGCGCAAGCACGCTCATATAGCAAACGGGCAAGAGCAATATCTTTGTTAACGCGATCACCGCTTTTCAGCATATCTGCGAAAAAGACACATGCCTGCATTTGCCCACCATCGCAAGCCTCCTGGTAAAGCGCCACAGCACGTGCAGCATCTTGCGAAACGCCCTCGCCATACTCGTAAGATACACCCAGATTGCTGCAGCCAGCCATATTGCCAGCAGCGCAAGCCCGCTCGTAAAGTACCGCAGCGCGTGCAGGATCTTGCGCAACACCATGGCCACCATCGTACAATAATCCCAGATTGATACAGGCCTCTAGTACCTCTGCATCGCATGCCTGCTGAAATAGCATCACAGCGCGTCCAACATCTAGCGAAACGTCCTCACCCGCTAAATACAACACACCAAGATTGTGGCAGGCAAAATACACTCCACCGGAACATGCCCGCTGGAAAAGTTCTCCAGCGATTACAGTATCTTTTGAAACGCCGTAGCCGTTCGCATACATTTCTCCCAGATTGGTGCAGCCAGTCATAGACCCTCGGTCGCACGCCCTTTGATGAAGCATGGCAGCACGGTCAGGATCTTGTGAAACACCCTGACCGTCCCGATACAACACTCCCAGGTTACTGCAGGCATCCGCCACCCCACCATCGCAGGCACTTTGCCAATAGGCCGCCGCTTTTTCCGGCGTAATTTCGTAAGTCTGCAGACCCAACCCAATACATTCCTCTGTAGCACCACCCAAACAGGCCCGGCCAAGGGCCTCGAGTTTTGCTTCCTCATCTGCGGTAAGGCGGGCGACGTGGACGCAGGCGGTGGCGGGGAACATGTTGCACAGAGCATCATCGATGGCGACGCGGCCAGCATCGTCCATGGTGAAGACGGGTTTGACGGCAAGCGCGACTAAAAAAACCAGCACCGCCCCAATGCGGGCCAGGATACGGCCGGGCTTGCCGTCAACGTCAAGCCATGTGCTTAAACGGGCTGAAAGCTTCGCCAGCCAGCTCGACAGACAGAATGCCCAGGCCCAGACGCTGGTGAGGAAGGTTGAATAAAAGAAGATGGCGTAAAATGAAAACAGCGCGGCCATTTCCACAAAGGAAATTTGCGCCTCACCGCGCACGAGAAGATAAAGCTTAATACCGCTGTAAATAATCAGCCCGGTCACCAGGAGGTCAACGAGAAGAATGGCAAGCTGGCCAAACGGGTGGCGCACCCGTTCGAATGTCTTCAGCAGCCAGCGCGTTTCATACAGTGAGATATAATCAGGCACGATATTAATCGCCGCGCCGATCAAAAGCGCTTGGGTAAGGCTAAGCCCAGTATCCGCACGCAAGGAAATCAGGCTAAGGGCGCGGTCAAAAAGCAGCCAGAGTGCGAAGACGGCAACGATAGAGGCAAGCGCTGAAAGCGCCATGCAGCGTAGCTTCAGATGATTTGCACCAAACAGCCGGTCAAACATGGCGCCGAATTCCTTCGGCCACGTGCTGTCATAATCGCCTTTCAGCCAGAGCGCGAGATGGGCTTTGCGATCAGGGGCCAAGTCTTCTGTCGCAAACACGGTAACCGCATAAAATAGAGTAGCCGCGCCGGCAGCCCAAGCGCCATAAGGCCAGTTAGATAACAGCGCCGGCAAATCAGACACGCGTACAGGGCAATGCAGCAATGGTCATAGTGGAGCATAGTGCCGCAACACATTAGCACGAACAAGCTCGGGCTCGCTTATAGGCAAAGTGCACAACCAGTCGCGTCCAACACCACCGAATTATCATTGACAACAGTTGAATAACTGTTTAAATGTATAAGTGTTATGGTAATTGACCTGCATATCGACCAGACGACTGAGCTTGCTGAAATTTTTGGCTTGCTTGCGGATCCGACGCGGCTGTCGATTGTCATTGCATGCATGGATGAGGAACGCGCTGCGGGGGACATTGCGGACACACTTGGCCTGTCAGCATCATTGACAAGTCACCATTTGAGACTGCTGCGCTCAGCTCGGATTTTAAAATCCGAGCGGCGCGGCAAGCAAGTGTTCTATGCCATGGCCGATGCCTGCGTTCACAGCGTCCTCAACATCATGATCGAACACTTCTTTACCCATGTGCACCAACACAGCTCAGAACACGAATAGGAGAAAGCTCATGCCAACTGTTACCCACCAAAAATGCGCCTGCGAGAGCTGCGTGTGCATCGTTGATATCAGCGATGCCATCAACAAAGATGGTCAAAACTACTGCAGCGGCGCGTGCGCTGAGGGCCACCCCAATGGCTCTGGCTGCGACCATGCAGGCTGCAAGTGCGACGCTTAGCCAGCGCCTAACACGTGGCCGAAAGAAGTCGCACCTGCCGGTGACGCTGCTTAGATCAAGCCGCCTCACCGGCGGTTTTTAGCGCGGCGATCTCAGCGGCGCTATAGCCAATTTCCTTCAAAACATCGTCGGTGTCTTGGCCCGGCTTCGTTAAATCCTTGCGCAGGCCAAGGCGCTGGCCTGACATTTCGATCGGCAAGCTTGGCAGCTTTGTGGCTTCATCATTGCTGGGCATGGTGAGCGGGACGAGGCCGCCGGACGCGTTGAGGTGCGGATCATCAAACAAATCTTCGGGCTTGGCGATTGGCGCGAAAGGCAGGCCCGTATCTTCAAGCTTCGCGGTCAATTCCGCCTTTTCAAACTGTTTGAACAGGCCGTTGAGCTTGGGAATGATCACATCGCGCTGGGCCACACGGCCGGCGTTTTTAGCCAGCGCTTCATCGGCCGCCCACTCATCAAGCCCGAAGGCCGCGCAAAATTTTTGCCACTGCGTATCGCTGACAACGCCAATGAAAACCAATTCGCCGTCTTTGGTTTCAAACTTATCATAGACGGCCCAGGCAGAAATGCGCGCCGGCATCGGCTTTGCGGGCTGGCCCGTCACTGCCATTTGCGCCATGTGCTGGCCGACGGAAAACACCGTACTTTCATATAGCGCACTGGTGACGTTTTGGCCTTTTCCAGTGCTTGCGCGCTCAATAAGGGCCGCCTGCACGGCAATGGCGCCAAACATGCCGCCCATCATGTCGATGATGGAGCTGCCGGCACGCAGGGGTTGGCCCGGTGGGCCCGTCATATAGGCAAGACCGCCCATCATCTGCGTCACTTCATCAAGCGCCGTGCGGTGGTCATAGGGCCCCGTGAGAAACCCCTTGGCGGAGCAATAAATCAGCCCAGGGTTGGTTGTGCTAAGCGCCTCATAGCCGAGGCCGAGCTTTTCCATACCGCCGGGGCGGAAGTTCTCCACAAACACATCAGCGCTGTCGATCAACCGGCGCGCAGCCGCCATGCCTTCCGCGCTTTTGATATCAAGGCAAATCGACCGCTTGTTGCGATTATACATGGGAAAATAACCAGCGCCTGAGCCAACCAGACGGCGTGTGTTATCACCCTTTAACGGCTCAACCTTAATCACATCAGCGCCAAGGTCAGCTAGGATGAGGCCAACGGTCGGGCCCATCACCATGTGTGAAAACTCAATGACTTTAATGCCGGATAGAGGGGCGGGAGCAGTGTTCATTGTGATATTCCTTTTACTCACCAAAACCAGCCGCGCATTTTTGATCACTTGCCGGGTAGAACAAGGCCGCCACTGGTTTTTAACGCTGCTGCGGCTTATATATTTGTCCGGACATTTAAGCCAGCGCAGTTTGAGCGTGCTCGAAGACCGATTAGTTGGCCTTAGGCCAATTCCTCTAACGGGCATTGGTTGGCGCAATTGAGTGGAGTAGAACATGTCGGATGCCGCACCACACGACCACATTTTAATCAGCGAGGTTGGGCCGCGTGATGGGCTTCAAAACATCAAGCAGATCATGCCCACACAAGCAAAGAAGCGCTGGATAAAAGCACTTGCCGAGGCGGGTGTAAAAGAGATCGAAGTCGGCTCGTTCGTGCCTGCAAAAATTCTGCCGCAATTGGCGGACACGGCGGAGATCGTTGAATTCGCACGGGGGATTGACGGTCTTGAAGTGGCGGTTCTGGTGCCCAACGTTCGCGGCGCGGAAAATGCGATTAAGGCCGGCGCCCACAAGATCACCATCCCGCTTTCGGTATCAGAAACGCACAGCCTTAAAAACGTTAACCGAACCCATGCACAAATGCTCGATGCGGTGAAAACGATTGCGCAGATGGTGAAAGACGTCCCCGAAGCTGAGCGCCCATCATTTGAAGGCGGCCTTTCGACCGCCTTTGGCTGCACCATTGAGGGCCACGTCCCCGAAAGTACAGTGCTGCGCCTTGCCGATGCGCTGATGCAGGCCGGATGCGATGAAGTCGGGCTATCGGATACGACGGGCTATGCAAATCCGGCGCAAGTCAAACGACTGTTTAAGGAGACCCGCCGGGTGGTTGGGGCCGAAAACTGCAGCGGCGTTCATCTCCACAATACGCGCGGGCTTGGCCTTGCCAATGCGCTTGCAGCGCTTGAAGAAGGCGCCACCACCATTGATGCATCACAAGGTGGTCTTGGCGGCTGCCCCTTTGCGCCGGGCGCTTCTGGCAATATCGTGACTGAAGATCTTGCCTTCATGCTGGAAGCCATGGGCTATACCACCGGCATCGATATCGACGCTCTTATTGCAGCGCGCAGCATTCTCTTTGAGACCATTCCAGGCGTAGACTTGTTCGGCTTTATGCCAGATGCGGGTTTGCCGCTCGGCTTTGCCGCCCAAAAAGCTGAGGCTGCATAACCCAAAGCCGACTAAAACGCTGGAAACCGACACCGACAGCGTGTACCCCCCGTTAGAACGCAAATGGGGGAAGTCATGATGTCCGACACCTTTAGTGCAATCATCGCGCGTGAGCGCAGTGACGGCAAAGTGCGCGGCGCGCTCGAGACGCTCAGCCTTGCCGATCTGCCTGATGAAAACGTTCTGGTGGACGTGGCATATTCCACACTCAATTTTAAAGACGGCCTGGCCGTTTCCGGCAAAGGCAAAATCTGCCGGACATTACCGATGGTGTGTGGCATCGATTTAGCGGGGACCGTGGCAGAAAGCGGGGATGACCGCTTTGCCCCTGGTGACGCCGTATTGATCAACGGCTATGGGCTTTCGGAAGTGCATTGGGGCGGCTATACACAAAAACAGCGGGTCAATGCCGATTGGTTGGTGAAAATCCCAAGCGGGTATACTGCAGAGACCGCGATGGCGGTCGGCACCGCAGGCTACACGGCAATGCTCAGCGTTATGGCGCTGATTGATCATGGACTGAAACCAGGCGATGGGCCCATTGCCATTTCCGGTGCTTCTGGCGGCGTCGGCTCTATCAGCTTGCTCATTCTAAAGCAGCTTGGCTATGAAACCATCGCAATCACCGGACGTCCTGAAGAAAACCAGGCACATTTTGAGGCGCTCGGCGCTGCAGGCGTTGCTGCACGCACTGATTTTGACCGCGATGCGAAACCGCTTGAAAAAGAGACCTTTGCTGGCGCGATCGATAGCGTCGGCGCCAAAACGCTCGCCACACTACTGGCGCAAACGAAATATGAAGGTCTTGTTGCAGCCTGCGGCTTAGCTGGCGGATTTACACTGCCAGCAACCGTAATGCCGTTTATCTTGCGCGGGGTCACGCTGCGCGGCATTGATTCGGTGATGGCGCGGCCGCAACGCCGACAACGAGCCTGGGATATGCTGTCAGATATCATCGCGCCTGATCTGTTGTCGGGCATCTACCGCGTTGAAGCGATGAGTGCCCTGCCGCAGCTTGCCGATGCACTGATGGCGGGCACGATTACAGGCCGGATTGTGATCGATACCGCTCAATAATCGAACGCATCAGGCACTGTTTTAAACTCTGATTAACGCGATCACGGCTACTCTTTCGCGCCATGCGAGAAGAGGGCGGTGTGCAGTCAAAATCCCTGCGCCAAATTCTAACAACAATCACGCTGATCGGCCTCGCGCCGATGGCAGCGCTGCTGTGCTTGCTCATTTATCAAAGCTATGTGGCAGCCAAGCAAGGGGCCATTGACAGCCTGCGTGCGACCACATCGGCCGTCGCTAATCAATATCAGCTTTATCTTGCCGACACAGAACGCCAATTTCAGTATTTGGCCGACGTGCCAGACATTACGAATGGAAGCCGCGCTGATTGCGAAGCGTGGATGGCAAAGAATATCTTGATGATGCCTGGGCTGAGCGCCTGGTATCGGATCGATATGGAGGGTCTGGTCACGTGCGCGAGCAAGGCGGTCACGGCGAACCGTAGGCTTGACGCAACGTTTAACCCCGAAGCGGGTGACAGGTTTGGGCGGGTTGATATTGTGCCAGTCCGTAAAAGCAAGACCACCAACCAGTATGTTCTCGGCATGCGCAAAGCGTATGAAAACAACGGCCAGCCTTTTCAAATGGTAGTGGCCTATGACGCCCAGTGGTTTCTAGACGCTGTTGAAAGTGTTTCGCCAATGACTGCGCAGCGGCTGTTCTTACTGGACGAGAATGGCACAGTATTATTGCAGTTGCCTAACTATGCAAACACGCCCAAAGGCAGGATCCCAACATTTGAAGGAAAAATTAAGCCGGCAGATGTGCCGATCATGCATAACGTTAAGAAAGGCGTTGGCGGAGATACACGGATTGCCACCAGCATGACCGCGCATCAGTTTTCCGATGGCCGGCGGATCTATCTCAGCTTTTCAATGGCGCCTGACACGCTCTTTGCCAGCGCAAATCGCGTCGTGGTGCTTGGACTTGGGGTGTTGGTTTTGGGCGTCCTGGGCGTCGTCATTGCGCAACATTTCCTGTTCCGCCGCTATCTATCGAAGCCAATCAACAGCATCGTGCACTTTGCCACCCAAACAGCGCAGCACGGCATGCACGAAGCTGTGAACTTGCCATCCGCAGCGCCCACACAGCTGGTTGAGATTGCGACGGCAATTGAAGATATGGCGACTCAAAGTGACCAGCGCGCCGCCGCATTATCCGAAGCGCGCGACAACCTGCAGCGTGCTGAGGAAATTGCCCGAATCGGCCATTGGCGACTGGATCTGAAGACCAACCAATGCGAATGGTCCGACGGCGTTTATATGCTGCACGGCCTATCGCGTGACAGCTATACGCCCAACCTGGAAACCGCAATCAACCACTATCACCCGGAAGACCGCGACGACGTCGCCAAAACGATCGAGGCTGCACAAGCCACAGGCAAAGCCTATAGCTTTGAAAAACGGATTATTCGTAGCGATGGGAGCCATCTTTTCGTCCACTCGCGCGGGCAAGTCACATTTGATAAAGCGGGGGAACCAGCCGCAATGTTTGGCATCATTACCGATATTGATGCACCCAAACAGGCAGAACGTGAACTTAAACGTGCGCAGGTGGCCGCACAGCAACTCGCTGACGCGCGGGCGGCCTTTTTGGCGTCCGTCTCCCATGAGGTGAGAACCCCTCTGACCGCAATGCTGGGCATCGTGGAAGGACTGCGCGATACCGAGTTGACGCCGGAGGTATTGGCCCAGCTCGACTTATTGGACGCAGCCGGGCAAATGCTCGCCAACGTAATCGCCGATGTGCTTGATTCAGCCAGTATCGACTCTGGAAAAATCCGGCTTCTCGCGACCCCCACCGATATCGAGGCGTTGCTCAACCAGTGCTATGCAACCTTCCAAACCGCGTATACGACACCGGATATAACATTCGAGCAGCGCATGGTTGGACGTCCGCCTAAACATGTCGCCATTGACGCCCAGCGTGTGCGCCAGGTGGTGTTTAATTTGCTCAGCAACGCATTTAAACATACCCAAGCAGGGCGTATTCGCGTGACCTCTGCATTTACTGACACCACTATGTCCATCATGGTCGAAGACAGCGGTCCAGGCATTCACCCCTATCATCAAACGCAATTGTTTGACCGCTTTAATAATAGCGGACCAAGCGGCAAGGATCAGCGGCCAGGCACCGGCCTTGGCCTTTATATCGTCAAGTCCATTGTGAATGAAATGGCGGGCGATATCACCGTCAAGTCGGCGCTTGGTGAAGGCAGTTGCTTTACTGTAACTCTGCCCTATGGGCGGCTTGAGGATACGCTCGCCGAGGCGGCACACAAGGCGGGGAGCGACACCGAAGTCGCCGCAGCGCCGCCTATGAGAAACGCGGCGAGACACGTGCTTGTCGTAGAGGACCATCCGGTCAATCAAAAACTGTTTTCAGCGTTTTTAGACAAACTTGGTTGCCCCTACACAATCCAGAAGGATGGCCAATGTGCACTTGAATGGCTGCTCGCACGCCGCGGCGAAGACTTGCCGGCCATGATCTTAGTTGATGTCAACATGCCGCGGCTTAATGGCATTGAATTGTGCGAGTTCATTCGCACGCAACTTCCAGGCGGGGAAAGCCAAGCGCTCTATCTTGTGACGGCAGATGTGCTCGATGACTATGAAAGTTGCATCACGAGGCTCAATATCAACGGCTATCTTTCCAAGCCGATTGATTTCGATAACTTGCGGGCGGTCATTGGCCAGCATGTCGATCTCAGCGCGCTGCAGCCGGCGGCGTAACTGTTCAATTTTATATCGAAGGTGTAAGGGCGCCTAAGCGGTATCAGCGTCGGCAAAAAATGCGTCCCCTAAAGCAATCGTGATGCCAGCGATATCTTTTTGCACATCGTCAATCCACTCATGCATGCCGCCATCAATAATGCTCTCAATATCAGCGTCACGGGCCTGCAGCGCTAGCGCTTTCATTTGGCTCAACACGGCATCTCCACCGGGCAAATCGTAAAGCTGGATAAGCGTTTGGAGAAGATCGCAAGCTTGCACCGATGTTGCGCACACAGAGCGTGGAAACCGCCGATCAAGCAACAGAAAAGCAGCAACTTTTTTGCCGGTAAGCCCCCTATGATGGACCCGCCTATAGGCTTGAAAGCCAGCTGCTGAGCGCAGCACGGCATTCCATTGACTAATGTCGATTTGTGAACCGACAGGATTGCTGGTGGGCAACAGGAGATGATATTTTACATCGACCAAGCGCGTGGTCTGGTCCGCTCGTTCAAGGGCGTTGCCGATACAATAAAAATACCATTCCTCATCGCGAAACATCGTCTCGCTGACCAAACCACTATGGGTCTGGCAAGACCGTTTGACCATGGCGCAAAAGTCAGCAACTTTTTCATCACGGATATGGCTTTTTTTCACGCCATGCAGCGTACTATGGAAGACGTTGAGCTGGGTCCACATTTCCGTCGATAGAAGGGGCCTTAGAGCGCGGGCGTTTTCCCGCGCAAAGCTAACATTGTTTAAAATTGAATTGGGGTTATCTGCATCCAAAATATAAAACTGCAGCACGTTTTCAGGCGTTGCCTCTGCGTATCGCTGCGCAAACAAATCAGCATCGTTGTAAAGGTCAATCACCGCTTGCCAAGGCTGTGTTGATGTCTCATCTCGGCTGAAACTGGCAGTCACGTCCAAAATACGTGCCACGTTATTGGCCCGTTCCACTTGGCGCGCCATCCAAAACACGGCGGCGGCTTGTCTGCTCAGAAGATTATGCAAGGACCCAGGTATCCTTGGACCCACCGCCTTGGCTTGAGTTCACTACCAAGGAGCCTTTTTTGAGGGCAACCCGCGTAAGGCCGCCGGGCAGCACCCATGTGCTTTCTCCCGTGATCGCAAATGGCCGCAAATCAACGTGCCGCGGCTCAACGCCGGACTTCGTCAGCGTCGGGCAGGTGGAGAGCTGTAGCACCGGCTGGCTAATGAAGTTACTCGGGTTCTTTTTCAGCTTCTGGCGCGTTTCATTCAGTAGCTTCTTGCTCGCCTTAGGCCCGATAACGACGCCATAGCCGCCGGATTCGCCAACCGGTTTGACCACCAGGTTTTCGAGGTTATCGAGGGTATATTGCAGCGCATCAGGCTCCCGGCAGATGTGCGTTTCCACATTGTTTAAAATGGGGTCTTCGCCCAAAAAGTGCCGAATAATGCGAGGCATATAGGCGTAGATGGCTTTGTCATCGGCAACACCCGTACCTACCGCGTTGGCAAGGATGACATTGCCTTTGCTAAACGCCTGCATGATCCCAGGAACACCAAGGAGGCTGTCTTTGCGAAATACCTTGGGGTCAAGAAAATCATCATCAATACGGCGATAAATGACGTTGAGGCGCTGGAGGCCCGCCGTGGTCTTCATATAGACGATATCATCTTCAACGCGCAGATCGCGGCCTTCCACCAGCGGGACACCCATCTCGCGGGCTAGGAAAACATGCTCAAAATAGGCCGAATTGTAAACACCAGGGGACAACAGCGCCACCTCAGCAGCATCAGCTCCGCCAGGCCACATCTGCGATAACCCTTCAATCAGCCGCTGCCCATAATCAGACACCGGCCTCACCTTGATATTGCGCATCAGGTCGGGAAATGTGCGCTGGGTTAAATGACGGTTTTCAACAACATAACTGACGCCTGACGGCGTGCGCGCATTGTCTTCAAGCACATAAAATGCGCCATCCCCGCCGCGCACAAGGTCGGTCCCGCAGATATTCACCCAGGTTCCAAACGGCAGCGTCCTGCCCTGCATTTCGGGGCGATAGTTGCTGTTCTTTAGTGCCAGCGCGGCCGGCAACACGCCGTCCTTAAACACAGTTTGCGCATTGTAAATATCATCTAAAAACAGGTTAAGCGCAGCGACCCGTTGCTGCACCCCTGCTTCAATGGTCTGCCACTCGTCCGCCGTAATAATGCGCGGTATGGCATCGAAAGGCAGAACCCGGTCAATCTGTTTTGCGTTCTTATAAACGGTAAAGGTAATACCCAGATTGCGCAGTTCTTGGTCAACCGCTTTCGTGCGCTGTTTAAAGGCGCGCAGGTCAAGCGTTTCAAGCCCGCGCACCAAGCCTTTGCAGGCGTCTACACGCGCGCCATCTTGCCCGAACAGCTCATCAAAAAATGGCTCGGATGAATAGTCTGAGACTAGAGTTTTCGGTTCTGTGCGATACGCCATAACGGTGTATCGCATGGCGCCATTATGCCCATTTTGTCAATGCATGGACTGAGTTTTCAATACATTTGCGATGAGTTTAGTCGTATAGCGATAGGACATAGCTATAGCGGCAAAACATCAACCTCCACATCCACGTCATGCTCGCCCCCACCAAAGGTCACGCCGTTGATCGGGCTCACATCGCCGTAATCTCTCCCCCAGGCGACGGTTATGTGCTCATCACTGGGAATAATATTGTTTGTCGGGTCAAGATCAATCCAGCCATGCGCGCCAGCCCATATGGAAAGCCAGGCGTGGCTTGCGTCCGCGCCTTGCAGCCGCTGTTGGCCTTCAGGTGGATGCGTGAGCAAATAGCCTGAGACATACCGCGCCGGCAACCGCACGGAGCGCAGCGCAGCAAGCGCCAAATGCGCAAAATCCTGGCAGACACCGCTTTTAATACGCATTACCTCATCAACAGGCGTGGCAATGGTTGTTGCTTCAGGATCATAATTATAAGACCGGTAAATATGATCAATCAACGCCAGCGCAGCCTGTAAGATCGGTACGCCAGGTTTAAAAAAACGCTGCGCCAAGCTGCGCGCCTTATCAGATTGCGTTTGCGGCGAGCTATAGCAATATTGCTGGATAAACAGCGCGTCTTTGCTGCGGGCGGCGTTGATATCAGCCGCAACATCCTCCCACACTGGTGTCGCATCCGGCTCAGGCGGCGGCTGGCGCGCTACGGCCACTTCACTTTGGGCGAAAACTTGGGTTTCTGTATGCTCTTCATCGATACTGATCAGGCAGGTGGCATTGCCAAAATAATCATTGTTTTCACGCCGGGTCGCCGGCAAGGGTTCAACGGAGATCCGGCTGCTTTCAACGTGCTGGGACGGCGTGTTGCGCGGCATGAGATGCAGAAAATGCTGCGACAGAGACACATTCTGTGAATAGCGATAGCGCGTGAGGTGCTCTACTTTATAGCGTTTTATTGCGCCGCGGTCTTCAGCTTTATCTAGGCCCGCAATCACTCAAAGGGCTCCACATAATGCTTGTTGGTGGACTGAAACTCAGCATGGCTAAAGTAGCTGCGCGCAATCATTGGGCTAAACTCAAGCAGGGCTGTTTCAAAGCGCTGCATCATGTCTGCAAGGGCGACGCGTATGCCCTGCGCATCAGTTTGACTAAGGGTCTCAACCCGCGCTAAGCGCAGTTCACTGAGTAAGCTATAAATCATGTGCCGCTCCGGCGATAAATTCGGGCTTGGCGCCGCCGGCCCATCAAGGCGCGCCAAATGCTGATCAATTTGCGCAACTTGGAAGGCGACAGATCGCGGATTTGTCTCATCCAGCAGCAACAGATCAAGCACCGGCGCAACCATTGGGTTAGTCATATAGCGCGCCCGGTAGGTCATAAAGCTATCGGCAAGGTCAAGCAGCAAGACCAAACGGCCATCACGCATCTTGCCCATCGTCACAAGCAGCTGCTCAATTGACTCCACCATATGCAGTCCACGCTCAACACGGCGGCCCATATCGAGAAACGCCCAGCTTGAATTTCGGGTCATATTTTCTTGGTTTTGCCCGGCGAATGCATTGAGCGTTAAAATCATATCCTCAAGCGCGGTGAGCGCGTCATTGAGATCAACTTCAGGGCGGATCAGTGGCCTGAGATCCCGCTGATAATCGCCTAAATTTTGCAGCGTACGGAAGGTTGAGACGCTGAGCCGGTCACGCACCCGGCCGGCCGTGCCTTGCACGCTCATCACACAATTTGCCAAGCCATAGCCAAGTGTTTCATCTGCCAAAAGACGGCGCAGCTTTTCGGGGAAGGACGCTGGGTTTTTGGCTTTTGGCTTATCATTGGCCAGGCCCGCACGGCGCATGACCGGCAGTGTCGCTGCCGCAAGCGCGGCGGCATCGGCCGCCACTTGGCCATCTTGGCTCAGCGCATCAATCACCGAATGCAGCAACCGGCAGTTGACTTCTGTACGCTCCACATAGCGGCCAAGCCAGAACAGATTATCGGCAGCACGGCTGGGCAAGTCTTTGCCCGTCCGGCGGATTTTAACGGCGCCATCATCGCGCGGCAATAAGCTGACAGCCGGCTGGGTTTGCGCAGCAAGCACCCAGCAATCTTTCATGCTTGCCGGCGCAAAATCAGATGTTGAGGCCGTATTGCCTGGCCGACCAGTGACCACAAGACCGCCAGGCATGACGCTGTAGCCACCTTCCTGCGCAGTGACGAACAGGCGCAGGATAAATGGCGCTGGTGCCAGCTTGTTGCCCACCTGCACAGGCGTTGTAGGAAGCGGCATGCGCTCTTGTGCGATCAGCCGGTGCCCAGAATGCGCAAATAGTGCCTTGCGCTCAGCCGCAGGTGTTTGGAATACCATTTGACTGATTGCCCGATCACCATCAAAGGCTGCGCCGATACTCAAGCGATCAAAGTTTTTATCAACATAATCAGCGGCTTTGGGTTCGCCGCACCACCAGGTTGCCAAATTTGGCAAGGCCAACTCTTCTCCCAATAGGGCTTTACACAAGGCCGGCATGTAGCCGGCCAAGGCGCCGGTTTCCGCCAGGCCGCTGCCTATGGAATTGGCAACCACGATGCCGCCGCTGCGCAGCGCCGTCATAAGGCCAGGCACACCAATCTGCGAATTTGGGTTCAGCTCCAGGGGGTCGCACATGTACGATTCCACCTGGCGCAGCAAAACATCGACCTGTTTCAGACCATCCAGCGTTTTAAAATAAACCTTGCCGCCGCGCATGGTCAGGTCCGGGCCTTCGGCCATGGTATAACCTAAATAGCGCGCCAAATAGGCCTGCGCCAAATACCGCGGATCATTGGGGCCACTGGTAAAACACAAAACACGCGGCTCTTCTTCACCGGTAATGAAAGACATTTCATTTTGTTTTGCTTGGAAATAAGGCGCCAGACGACGCACATTGAGAGTGCGCAGCATTTCTGGATAAAGCTGGCCCAGCAAAATTCTGTTTTCCAGGGCAAAACCGCTAGCTGCAGTCGCTTGGCTATGATCACGCAGGACCCACCACTTGCCGTCTGGGCCGCGCGACACATCCATGGCAAAGGACTGAAGATATGACCCGCCGATCGGCGTGATGCCGTGCATCGGGCGGATGAAGCCTGGATTGCCAAGCACCAATGCTGGTGGCAGCAGGCCATTTTGCAGGAGTGTTTGCGGACCATAGATATCTTGTAACAGGGTATTGACCAACCTGGCGCGCTGCACCGCGCCTGCGTGTAACACCGCCCAATCCGCTGCATCTAATAGCAGCGGTACCGGGTCAACGGACATCGGCCGTGCAGACTGCGAGGCGGACGGGTCTGTTACCGCATAAGTCAATGCGTTCTCTAACAAACCACGCTTTAACCGGGCCGTGCGGCTGGCTGCTAAATTGTGATTAAGGCCGCGCGGGTCTTCATAAAAAGCCTGCCAATGCGGGCGCACAAACCCCTTTGTGCTGAGCATTTCATCACGCGCATCTAGCCCAGTGTAATCAACCGATGATAACGTGAAATTCGAATGGAGCTCGGTGGACACTGTAGTTGTTTATCTCAGCCTCAGAAACATGACTATCGGCCTAGATATAACAGATTAGAATCAAACCCACCTTAAATCTAAACACATCGCCATTTTATCGTGCGCAATCGACTTTGGGGCGGGCATTTCGCCAATCGCATGGCCGCCATCCACAAACCGCGTAAGTCGACGGCCTTCTGCTTCATAGGAATTGACTGGAAGCGTTTCAAACGAGCGGCCACCGGGATGCGCCACATAATAGGTGCAGCCTCCAACCGACCGGCTATTGATGCGGTCGTAGATGTCAAAGGTCAGCGGACTGTTGATGGGTAGCGTGGGGTGCAGGCTGCCTGCGGGCTGCCAAGCTTTAAAGCGCACACCGGCCACTTGAACGGAGGGCTGCGCTGTGCGCGTCAACGGCAGTTGATAGCCATTGCAGGATACAATATGGCGGCCGGGCACCAGATCTTTCACGGTGACTTGCAGCCGCTCAAGTGAAGAATCCACATAACGCGCGGTGCCGCCGACAGCGCCTTCCTCGCCCAAAACATGCCACGGCTCCAGCGCTTGGCGCAATTCAAGCGTCACGCCTTCTTTTGTAATCTCGCCATAGCGCGGGAAGCGGAAATCATAAAACGCTTCAAACCAATCCGCCTCAAATGCGAAACCGGCGCTGCGCAGATCATCAATAACGGATTTAAAATCCTGCCAGATAAAATAGGGCAGCATAAACTTATCATGCAGCGCCATGCCCCAGTCGATCAGCTTTTCCCTGTAGGGCTGGCGCCAGAATTTCGCGATCAACGCGCGGATGAGCAGCTGCTGCACCAGGCTCATGCGCGGATGCGGCGGCATCTCAAACCCACGAAACTCGACCAGTCCTAAGCGCCCCGTTGGGCCATCTGGGGAGTACAGCTTATCGATACAGATTTCCGTACGGTGGGTGTTGCCCGTGGAATCGATCAGCAGGTTGCGCAGCAAGCGGTCAATGGTCCAGGGCTTAATGTCGCCATCTTGCGCGGCAACCCGGTCGATTTCTTTAAACGCCAGCTCAAGCTCATAAAGGCTGTCCGTCCGCGCTTCATCAATGCGCGGGGCCTGGCTGGTCGGGCCAATAAATAGACCTGAGAACAGATAAGACAGGCTAGGGTGATGCTGCCAATAGGTCAGCAAACTACGCAGCAGATCGGGCCGGCGCAGAAATGGCGAATCTTCCGCCCGGTCAGCGCCCAGCACAATGTGGTTGCCGCCGCCGGTGCCGGTATGGCGGCCATCAATCATGAACTTTTCAGCGGTCAGCCGGCTCAAACGCGCTTCTTCATACAGCGTTTCAACTGAGGCCTTTAGGTCTTCCCAGCGTTTGACCGGATGCACATTGACCTCAATCACGCCAGGATCAGGCGTCACCTTCATCACCCGCAAGCGGCGATCATTGGGCGGTGTATATCCCTCAAGATGGATTGGCTGGCCAAGCGCTTCGGCGGTTTCTTCAGCGGCATGCACCAACTCCACATAGTCGGCAGCATTTTCCGTCGGCGGTAGGAAGACGCACACATGCCCATCGCGCACTTCAAACGACATGGCCGTGCGCACAAAGCGGCCTTGATTGTCATTCAGGCTTTGCTCGCGCACATCCTGGCCAGTGTCGTCACGCCGCCAAGCGGCACGCGGGCCAGACGGGGCTTGACGTATGGGAAGCGGCGGGAGCGGCGCAAAGGGGTCTGTGGGTTGATAAAACGGATATGCCGATTGCGGGACCCAGGGCAGCGAATTAATCGGCAGCCGCAGGCCAACAGGCGAATCGCCTGGAATTAAAAACAATTTGCCGCGCCGGGTGCGCCACATTTCAGAGCGCCAGCCGCCGTCATCCTTGCGCTGCTGGCGCTGGATGGGGAGGATATAGCCGGTTGGTGCACCAAGGCCTTTTTGGAAAACCTTAACCAGGCGCGCCCGCTCTTCAGGGTCGTCGAGCTTATTCTCAGGAATTGTTACATTATCAGGTAGCCGCGTTTCGGCGCCCAAATAGGGCACCGGGTCTTCATAGACCGCTTGCGCGAATTTCGGCTCTAAATCCAGTGTCTTTGCAAAGGCCTTGGCAAATGTCTCAACGGTGTCGGCGTCCGCTTCGCCTGGCGTATCTTCATCTGCGATAAGGTCAGGGTTTTCCCACAACGGGTTACCATCCGCCCGCCAATACAGCGCAAAGGCCCAGCGCGGAAGGCTCTCTCCGGGATACCACTTGCCTTGGCCATAGTGCAGCATACCGCCCGGTGCAACGGCGCTGCGCAAGCGTTTGATTAAGCTGTCCGCATAGCCGCGCTTGGTCGGGCCCACGGCTTCGGTATTCCATTCATCATCATCGCAGTTATCAATGGAGACGAAGGTTGGCTCGCCGCCCATGGTCAGGCGAATATCGCCATCGTCAATGGCGGCATCCACCTTGGCGCCAAGCGCATCAATCTTATCCCACACATCATCGGGAAACGGCTTTGTAATGCGCGG
>JBCCLR010000036.1:0-22574 GCA_039026755.1 Pseudomonadota bacterium
CAGATAATCATTTGAGCACCAAACCGTGACATCTTTAGCCGTTTGGCCATCCCGGTAGGTCGCTTTTGGGAACGCGCCCACGCGCCGCTCAAGGTTGGCGAAAACGCGGTAGCGATTTTCGTCCTTCAGCTGCGCGAGCGCTGCATCAAAAAACGTCTCAAACTTCATCGGCGTGTGTGCCTACCCTACCCTTAGAAAATGCCAAAAACACGAGCGTTTCGCCGGTGTCTTATGCCTTAGTCCTATACCCTGGCTATCCTTAAAAAGTGATCTACATCACGTTGCCGCAAAAAGCGAACAGGTTCTTTGATTTACCGTGATCGCTATTTCCATACAGTGTGACGTAACGCCTCGTATCCCGCTGAGCGTGTAACGCTGCGAAAATGAACACCGGATGACTGATGCGCAGCTGCGCCGTTACGCCGCAACCCTTGATAGCTGTTTAGCTGCCTTCAGCGCCTTCACCCAGTACACGAGACCGCTTTTCCTCAAGCGCTTTGTCATAAGCCTTCAGTACAGAGCTGAGTTGCGCGCAGCCATCCGCGCACAGCCGCTTGAGGCGGCTGATATTTTTCTCCGCATCGGACAAATCGCCGAGCGTGATCATATGAACGGATTGTGCTTCCAAAGCATTCAGATCATTTGGATCAATCTTCACTGCTGTCGCAAAGTAGCGCTTGGCCGCTTGCGGGCGCGCGAGCGCTGCCTGCGTTTTACCAAGGCCGACATAGGCCGCAACGCTTGCCGGGTTCGACACAATTGCCGCCTCGTACAGCCGCGCAGCTGCTTCAAGATCTTCGCTTTTTGCAGCATTTTGCGCCGCGGCCACGATTGCGTTGGCAAGCTTATTGGCCGGCTGCGCGTAAGCATGCATATTCGCCAGCGTGAGAGCCATCGCTGCAACAGCACATCCTTTGATGAAAGACTTAATCACAAAACACTCCACATCGACTGCTCTTTGCTTTTTTCAAAAGCGCGGTTTGAAAGTTATACACGCTTTAAAGCGGCTGCAAAAAAACCGTCACAGCCATGAATATGCGGTGACACTAGCAGGCATTCCTTAATATTGGAAAGCGTCTCCGGCATTTTTTTGACCGCTTTGGGTGGTATTTGGGTGCGATAATCAAGCACTTCAAGCGATATCTGGCCGTCTTGCAGCGCGTTGAACACCGCTTCACCTTCCTGCGGCAACAGCGAACATGTGGCAAAACAGAGCCGCCCACCGCGGCGCAGGAGCGACGCGCCAGCTGCGCACAGGCGGCGCTGTTGACCAGAGAAGCGCGCAATGGCCGCACTGTCATAGCGCCAGCGCACCTCGGGACGGCGCCGCCAAGTGCCTGAAGAACTGCACGGCGCGTCAATTAATACCTGGTGCGCCGTGTGTGCGAAGGCGGCAAGTTCGGGGCACGGCTGCTGCGGAAAATCCGGCGGCAGCAAAACTGTGGATATGGAGCGCGCACCAGCGCGCGCCGCGCGCTCAGTCAGCGCATCAAGCCGCGCCTTCGACGTATCGCAAGCTATAATTTTAGCTTTTGGATTAAGCGCTGCAATAGCCAGCGCTTTGCCGCCAGCGCCAGCGCAAAGATCAATAACCGTGCCTCCCGGCGGCGGCGCGACCAGCGCTGCACACAGCTGGCTTGCCTCATCTTGGACCTCAATATGGCCATCCAGATAGAGCGGATGCGCGGAGACATCCGTGCCGATGGGAATATGGATTGCGGTGGCTGAAAACACCCCCGGCTGCGCATCGATATCACTGGCACGCAGCGCTGCAAGCGCCCTGGTAAATGTGGTTTTTGCCAAATTGACACGCAGTGTAACAGGCGCGCGTTTTGCCAGAGCATTAACCATGCTCGGCACAGCATAAGCATAGCGCTGCTGCATCACCTCAAAGAGGGCTTCAGGCATATTCGCCGTTGCCCATTCTGTGGCTGCTGCGCCGCGCATGCGCGCCAGCGCCTCCGCTTCCCGGTTTGACAAGGCCGGCGGTGCGAAAGGCCCAGCACCAAAGCCCGCCAGGCCATCGCCGCGCTGGCTTAAAATACCAATGGCCCAGCTGCGCGCCTCGGCGGGCAAGCCAGCCGCTGCCGCCCACCAGCGTCCAATCCCCCAATGGCGCAGCATATCAAACAGGACGTCGCGCACCTTGCGCCGATCGCCGGACCCCGCATAGCGCCGCGTTTTAAAATAGGCTTTGATGAGCACATCAATCGGCAAGCCGCCGGTCTCATTACTGTGATGAACCTGGTCTAAAAGCTCGATGGCGGCTTGCAGATGCGCTGCCGGCTGCATGCGCCCTAACGTCCAGCGGGATAATTGGGGCTTTCCCGGGTGATTGAGACATCATGCACATGGCTTTCGCGCAGGCCGGCGTTGGTGATGCGAATGAATTTGGCTTTTGCGTGCATGGCCTCAATATCGCGCGCACCGACATAGCCCATAGAGGCGCGCAGGCCGCCCACCATTTGATGCAACACATCCTGCACTGGGCCTTTGAACGGCACTTGCCCTTCAATACCTTCAGGCACCAGCTTCATGGTGTCTTTAATATCTTCTTGAAAATATCGATCGGCAGAGCCGCGCGCCATGGCGCCCACTGACCCCATCCCGCGATACGCTTTATACGACCGGCCTTGGTAGAGGAACACTTCACCAGGTGCTTCAGTTGTGCCCGCGAGCACCGAGCCCATCATTATCGCTGACGCGCCTGCGGCGATGGCTTTGGCCATATCACCCGAGGTTCGAATGCCGCCATCTGCAATTACCGGGATACCTTGGTCGCGGCAAGCGGCCACGGCGTTTTGCACAGCGCTTAGCTGCGGCACGCCAACACCGGCGACCACCCGCGTGGTGCAGATAGAGCCGGGACCAATACCCACTTTAATGCCATCAGCGCCAGCATCAATCAGTGCTTTTGCCGCTTCGCCAGTTGCCACGTTTCCAGCAATCACTTGAACTGAATTAGACTGCTGTTTGATGCGCCTGAGCGCCTCACCCACCCGCTTGGAATGGCCATGCGCGGTATCGAGGATTAGGACATCGGTTTCAGCATCAATCAGCGCGGCTGACCGCTCAAAGCCATCTTCACCCACCGTTGTCGCCGCTGCAACGCGCAAACGGCCCACATCGTCTTTGGTGGCGTCAGGATAGGCGACGGCTTTCTCAATGTCTTTGACAGTGATGAGGCCAATACAGCGATAGTCATCATCCACCACGATAAGCTTCTCAATGCGCCGCTGGTGCAGGATTTTGCGCGCTTCCTCCTGGCTGACGCCTTCACGCACGGTCGCCAGGTTCTCATGCGTCATCAGCTCATGGACGGGCTGATCCAGCGCATCAGCAAAGCGCACATCGCGGTTGGTCAGAATCCCGATCAATTTACCGGGCTGGCCAGGGCCTGACGGTTCGACCACTGGAATGCCAGAGATTTTATGCCGCTGCATCAATTCAAGCGCTGCCCGCAAGGTCTCGTGCGGCTCCATAGTCACCGGATTGACCACCATGCCTGCTTCAAAACGCTTAACCTGGCGCACCATCTCCACTTGATCTTCAATGGAGTTGTTACGGTGGAGCACGCCAATGCCGCCCGACTGCGCCATGGCAATCGCCATATCCGCCTCCGTCACCGTATCCATCGCGGCAGACAGCAAAGGGATATTCAGCGCAATAGATCTGGTGATCTGTGTGTTCAGCAGCGCCTGCGCTGGCAAAATGTCGGATTCGCCTGGAATAAGAAGGACATCATCAAAGGTGAGTCCCGCGGGGAGATCGGCAGCGAAGTCCATGGTGCAATCCTTAAGTCGCGCTCTTATAGCGCTTTGATTGCAGTGCCTTATGACATGTGTGACTTTGGATGGGAAGAGCGAACCTAAAGCGCGCGGCGTTAAAGGTCACAGGGGTCACGCGGGCGCAGAGCGAAACCCAAGCGCCACGACAAACCACTCAGAAGAATCCGCACGCGAGCTTGGTGGTTTGACGTGCTTCACCGTTTTAAATGCCTTTCGCATCTGGCTTAAGAGCGCGTGGTCTGTGCCGCCGCGCTGAACTTTGGCAACGAAATTACCGCCAGGTTTGAGCACATCGCACGCGAAGTCATAGGCCGCTTCACACAGCGCCATGGTGCGCAGCGCATCGGTCGATTTGTGCCCGGTGGTGGAGGGCGCGAGATCAGAGAGAACCAAATCAACCGGCCCGCCGAGCATGGCTTTCACTATATCATCGGCGCCCATTTCCATAAAATCGAGCTGCGCAAAGGTCACTCCGGCAATGGGCTCAATCTCAAGCACGTCAATGGCAACGACTTCGGCGCCGGCATAATTTTGCGCAATGTATTGCGACCAGCCACCTGGCGCGGCACCAAGATCGACGATGCGTTTCGCGCCGCTCAAAAGATCGAACTGCTCGTCCAGATCAATCAGTTTAAAGGTGGCGCGCGAGCGGTAGCCAACGCGCCGGGCTTCTGCCACATAGGGGTCGTTCAACTGCCGTTCTAGCCAGCGCGCGGAGGAGACAGTGCGCCCGCGCGCCGTCTTCAGCCGCACTTTTGGCCCGCGCGAGCGGCCCGCTACGGTGCTGGATGACTTTTTCTTTGCCATACTGCTAGTGAATGCGCATCTTCATTAAGGTGCGCAAGATACCTTCGCGAATGCCGCGGTCGGCAACGCGCAGCCGTTCAACTGGCCAATAGCCTAAGATCGCATCCAATATGGCGCAACCAGCCACCACCAAATCAGCCCGTTCAGCACCGATACATGGCCAAGAGGCGCGCTCGTCGATGGTCAATTCAGCAAGCTGACGCGAAATGGCTTTGGTCTCGACGCAATTCAGCCAGGAGCCATCGACCACATTGCGGTCATAGCGTTCAAGGCCAAGCTGCACGCTTGCCAAAGTCGTGACAGTGCCTGACGTCCCAAGCAGTTGAAAGTGTTCTTGGTCTTCGCCCAAACCCGGCGGACACCGGCCGCGAAAGTCTGACAGAGCATCGCTGACCCGCGCCACCATTTTTTCATACACACTGCAGCCCACGGCGTCCGTGCCATATTCTTCAGACAGATTAACCACGCCGTAGGGCAAGCTCACCCAGGCGCCGATGGTCACCTCATCATCTGGCGATTTGCGCACATGAATCACCTCGGTGCTGCCGCCGCCAATATCGAACACGATGGCATCCTCAGCGCGTCGGCGCAGTAGGGTCTGGCAGCCAAGCACAGCCAGACGCGCTTCTTCCGCAGGGGAAATGATATCGAGCGCCAAGCCGGTTTCATCGTAAACGCGGTCAACAAAGGTGCTGCAATTGCTGGCCATACGGCAGGCCTGTGTCGCCACATGGCGTGACAATGAAACCCTGCGGCGGCTGATCTTGGAGGCGCAGACTTTGAGCGCATCAATGGTGCGATCGATGGCCGCGTCAGACATGGCGCCGGTTTCCATAACACCTTCACCCAGCCTAACGACACGCGAGAACGCATCAATAACGCGAAAACCATCACCGTCGGGACGGGCGATCAAAAGGCGGCAATTGTTGGTGCCGAGGTCAAGCGCACTGTACAAGGGCGCACTGGACGTCGCGGACCGGCGATAACGCGGGCGCTTTTGAACGCCCTGTTTAACCGCCGTTTCAGACGGCCCCGTGGTGTCGGCGCGTGCAGACATTATTAAAAGCAGCTCGTTTTCATTCTGGGACGCACAATGCTGAACGTCCGGACTTGCGCTGACTTTAACAGCGGCTGCGTATATTGCAAATACTGCATCTTAAGTCGGCCAGCCCAAGCAAAGCTCAACCGCCGCTCGCGATGGCCTTTGCACCCCTTACAGCGGGCCATTCAGCGCTGCGCTTGTAATGCTCTTATTTGCCGTACGGCGGCGTTGATCTTTAAGTCGATCATCGTTTGCCCAAGCCCCGCGCGCGCAAGCGAGGGAACGCCGCGCGCGCCGGTTGGCCAAGATGCTGGCGGACTGTAAGAGCCGGTCCGCACCGCCGATGGCTGAATATAGAGGACCTCTGACGTATCGCGAATGCCCGCATGCGATCCAATCTGCGCATCGGAGAACCCACGGCCGCGCAAATACGCCACTTGACCATTCGCGGTATAATAATCACCAACATGAGCAACAAGTATGTTTTCGCCCTGCCAAAGCGCGCTGAGCTTTTGCGCAACCTTGGCTTGGGATGCCTGGTTTCCGCCACTATCCCCAATAAACAAAATGGTTTTAAAGCCATGCGCCCGCATGCTTTTGGCTGCTGCTTCTAAAACCTGCTCAAACACGGATGCGGGAACGCTAATGGTGCCAGGAAATGCCATATGCCCTGTCGGCTGGGGTGAAACATCGCCCTCTGGCACATAGTCAATCACTGGCAGCACCAGCGTATGGCCGAGCTTTCGGGCGATCTCCTGGGCCGTATGGCGTACCACAATCGCATGCTTGCCAAGCACCAGGTGCGGGCCGTTTTGCTCGATCCCGGCGGTTGGAATAATCACCGTATCAAACCCATTTTGCAGCGCCGCATGCACGTCCGTCCACGTCATCTGCTCAAGCATGACCGTGTTTGCCGGGTCATCAGGACCATGCTGGCGCTGTGTTTGTGCAAAACTGATGCCCCATGTGAGAGCACACACGGCTAGAAGCCCGAAAAGGATGAAGCGCCGCAACGTCATGCCAGCGATACTGGCAAATTGCCAATAGGAATTGGTTAATTTCGCAGCCGACTTTGACGTCTGCAAGAGACTTATATGCGTGGCTTTTACGGTTAAGGTTGAATGAACCTCAATAGTGCCCGCGTCGACGCATCTAAGCCTGCATCTGGCGCCACTGCATCTGGACCTAAATATCCCTCGAGCTGCTTTGCCATTTCCTTGCCGAGCTCAACCCCCATTTGATCAAACGGGTTAATGCCAAGCAGTACTGAAAGGGCAAATACGCGGTGTTCGTAAAACGCGAGCAGCGCGCCAAGTGTGAACGGGGTCAGTTCTGGCAGTAGGATGGTTGTGGAAGGCCGGTTGCCGGGAAACGACTTGGCAACAGCCAACGGGTCATCCGGCGCGCAGCCCAGCTTTTTAGCCGCCTCTTGCGGTGTGCGGCCGGCCATGAGCGCCGCCGACTGCGCCAAGCAGTTGGACAAGAGCAAGGCATGATGATCGTGATGTGGATGGGCCGGCTGCGCCGCAGCGATAAACTCTGTAGGCACAAGCACCCTGCCCTGGTGCAGCAGTTGGAAAACCGCATGCTGCGCGTCGGTCCCAACCCCGCCCCAAACAGCTGGGCTTGAAACCACATCAAGCGGTTCGCCTTCGCGGCTGACGTGCTTACCATTACTTTCGGTCTCAAGCTGCTGCAAATAGCTTGGCAGCAGGCCGAGCCGGTCATCATAGGCAAAAGTGGCCCGGCTATCAGCGCCGAGCGCGTTGGCATAGGCATAGTCCATGAGCGCGGCAATGGCGCAAACATTGCCGTCAACGCGGCTTTCAGCAAAATGCGTATCCATGGCGGCGGCACCTGCAAGCAACGCGTGGAAGGCCGCTAGCCCAAACGCCAGAACAAAGGGTAGGCTCACAGCCGACCAGATTGAATAGCGCCCACCGACCGATTCAGGAAAGGCCAAGATTTGCGCCTCGGGAATGCCGTACGCCAGCGCTTTGTCCGGCGCGGCCGTCACTGCAATCATCTGCGCGCGCGGGTTGGCTATGCCTGCCTGTTGCATCCAGGCCTGCACGGTTTTGGCGTTGGTCATGGTCTCCACCGTGGTAAAGGACTTTGACGCGAGCACCACCAGGGTCGTCTCCGGCACGCAGGCATCAAGTGCAGGTAGCAGCGCGGCGGCATCAATGTTAGCGACCACATGGGCTTCAAGCATGGGCTTTAACCCCATGCCTGCCGCTGCCTTGAGCAGCATGTCTGGGCCAAGCGCTGAACCGCCGATGCCAAGATGCAGGATATGCGTATAAGGCGCGCCGTTGCTGGATGTAAATTCGCCAGTTTCAAACTGCTGCGCAAACCCATCCAGCGCAGTGCGCGCCGCCAGGATTTCATTCGTTAAAGCGCGATCCGCTAAAGTCGGGTGCGCTGCACGCATGGCTGAATGGATCGCCGGCCGGTTTTCTGTCTGATTTACGATGCCGCCGGACAGCAGCTGCTCGCGCCAAGCGGCGAAATCCATCGTTTCAGCAAATGCGGCGCCCGCCGCCATACTCTCTTCTGAGATATGGAGTTTTGAAAAGTCAAAATAGAGGCCAGCGACGTCAAAACTGAAGTCGCTGGCACGCGTTGGTGAGGCTGCGAACAATGCATTAAGACCTGATGTGTAACAGTCTCGAATTGCGCTGAGAAAAGCATCGGAGGTTGGCGCGGGCATCATTTATTCCTCGCTAGAGTGTACCCACGCAGCCATACCAAAACAGATCCCAACTGCGCCAGAGCTAAACGCGTGCTTCAGCTTACCCGCGGAATGAGACGCGCAGCATCCAAGTGCGCGGCTTGAGCGCCGCAAGCGCCGGGTTGGGCGAATTGGCAAAGCCGGTTACGTAATTGACCTCATCGCTTAAATTGCGCCCTTCTAGCCGCACTTCAAAGCGATCTTCAGGGTCGCTAAACCCCACAAACCCATCAAAGCGTGTATAGCCTTCGACCTGGATGGAGTTCGTGGTTTCCAAGAAATGATCGCCCACATAGTTTGCCGTGCCACCAAGCTTCAAGATGCCAAAGTCAGCGATGGGTTTGTTCACATTAAAACCGGCCTGACCTGACCATTCTGTGACCAATGGCAGAAATTGCGCACCAGCTTGAAACGCTTGGGAGGCGGGATTAAGCGTCCCATAATCGCCGTCCATATAGCCCACATTGGCAAACACATTCAGCCAATCGACAGGTTGGGCGGCAAGCTCTAGCTCAATACCAAAAATGGACAAATCACCAACATTTTGCGTCGCAAATGAGCCCGGTCCGATATTGGCGGTCTGCTGGCTACCCGAGATATCGTTATAGAACATGGCGATATTTGCGCGCAGACGGTTGTCGAGCCAATCCGTCTTGGCGCCTGCCTCATAGGCCCACACGAACTGCGGATCGAAGACGGCTTGCAACACCGTCGGATTAGCAACGGCCAGTCCGTTAAATCCGCCTGCCTTAAAGCCCCGCGTGATGTTGGCATAGGTGTAAATGTTGTCGGTGACTTGAAATTCGAGCCCAAATGTTGGCGTCACTGCGGTGAATTTTTCATCAAGCGATACGGCAACGCGCGGTCCAGTCGGATTAAACGGGGTGGCAGTTGAGATGCTGGCATCGAAACCCTTGTCATCTTCGGTGTAGCGCACGCCGGCAAACGCTGACAGTCGATCAGTCAGTGCAAACGTGCCCTGCGCGAACACCGCCCAACTTGTGGAATCGATATCAAGGAATGTGGGCTCAAGATCCCCTAAGAAAAACAACGGAATGTTGTCATCGAGTTCCTGATCACCATTTTCTGAGAAGAAGAACGCACCGACGATCCAGTCTAGCCGGTCGCCCAAAGCTGAACCTTGGGCTTGCAATTCCTGTGTAATTTGATCCGCAGACGCATCTGAATCGCGGTCAAAGGAGGGCGTAAAACCACCCATTCCATCGCTCACGCCCGCAGCGATGTCCCAGCGGAATTCGTCATTCACATCAACATAGCCGGTTATCGAGCGCAGTGTCGCCCATTCTAGCTCATAACTTAAGTCAAGCGTGATGCTCGTCACTTCTGTTGCACCGAGAGACTCTTGCGGAAATTCCGTGACGAACGCATCGTCGCCAAAGCGCGGCCGAACCTGATCCGTCGTTACCCTGTTTGCAAAATTAGACGGAACGGTCGGCGGTTCATAGCGAATGGCCAGCGGGATGTACCCGTCATTCTGGTCATCGCCGTACGAAAAGGAAAGGATGGCTTGAAACGCGTCTTTCTCATAGTTGAGCTTACCGCGGATCAGCACATTTTCTTCAGCGCCTATATTGCGGTTTTGCGCGCGGTTAAAAATAT
This sequence comes from Pseudomonadota bacterium, assembly GCA_039026755.1. GTDB lineage: Bacteria > Pseudomonadota > Alphaproteobacteria > Sphingomonadales > CAKZYD01 > CAKZYD01. The sequence goes on from JBCCLR010000036.1 coordinate 9,992, forward strand.
AGCCATCGGCTTGGTCACGATATAGCGCGGAAAATGAAACCCCTAAATTCTCTGTCAAGCCGCGCCCGATGGAGACTTGAACATTCGTTTCACTGAAACTGCCAATACCAACTGCTGCATTCAGCCACTCATTGTTGGCCGAAGGTGTTTTGGTGATGAGTTTCAGGGCGCCGGAAAAGTTGTTGCGGCCATAAAGTGTGCCTTGCGGTCCACGCAACACCTCAATGCGCTCAATATCAGCCACCTGAAAGTTCGCGCCTTGCAAGCGGCTGCGATACACATCGTCTACATAAATGCCGACGACAGGTTCTGAAACGATCAAGCCGCCCGTCTGCTCAACACCGCCGCGAAAGCCGACCTGGAAGGTAGACGGGCTCGCGGTGAGCGGCAGCAGTTGCAGATTGGGCACGGCCTGGCCGAGATCTTTGGTTTCTACAATTGCCAAGTCCTGAAGCTGGGTTTCTGAAAAAGCGGAAACGGTCACAGGTGTGGATTGCAAATTCGCTTCACGCCGTTGCGGCGTAACAACGATAACTTCAAGCCCAGACTGGGCGGCAGCAGGCAAGGCAGTCGATATAGCGGAAAAACCAATAGCTAGCGCAGGGCAAACAAATTGATATCGTTTCATGAATGGCTTCCTCCAATTTAATAGGAAAAGCCGTAACAACTGCGTCAGATTTGCACATGCGTTTCACGGTTTTAATCGGCTGTTAACCATATTTAAGGGTTTGCATGGGGGCCAGCGCGGCACCTCAGGCGTCTGATTGTAACGTTCAGAATGGATAAAATGCTGCAGTTGCACAATTAACACTGTGCACGCCTTGACCTGCCCTTATTGCTTGCGCATAGTATCGATACGACGAACACTGTGATGTGTGCGCAGGCCTTGCCAAAGTAGCCAAGGCATCGTTTGAACACCAAACGCTTTGAACAGTCCGAATAAATCCATTCGGCATGTCTCGTTTTTAACCACAGCCCCGAGCGCAGCATCTCGTTCGCGATCTGGCTGTGACAATGTATGGACGCTTTTGGACTGTGCTGCCGCACCGAAGGGATCGCGTTCCGAAACACCGCGCGATGGACGCAGCAATCAAGGGAAAGGAGGGACAATTGGCAAAATCTGGACCGGCATTTACGCCAGAGCAACAGGAGTATTTATTTAAAGTCTTGACTGGCTTGAATTTGCACCGCGCATTCCAAGGCGCAGGCGCACCCGAACCTGAGCCCGAAACCGTTTACGGCGCGGCGATAGAAGACCTGTGCAAAGAAGAGGTAGCCAAATACAAGCTACATCCCGTCGACATGTGGCGGCAAGTGGAGGCATGGGAAGCGCGCGGCGAGCTTGCTGCTGGCCTTGATCAATTCCTACTGCGCCACCACGGCTTTTTCAATGTCGAGCCCAACAGCCCCGGCTACATGATGCGGCTGCGCTGCCCTGCCAATATTTTGCGCGGCGATCAACTCGCGGCACTTGGTGATATTGCCGAAGATTTGGCCGGCGGCTATGCCCATGTAACAACGCGCGGCAGCCTGCAAATGCGGGAAATCAAACCTGGCAGCATCATTCCTATTGTGGAGCGGTTGCAAGACGCGGCACTCACTTCGCAAGGCACCGGCGCTGACTCAGCGCGCAATTTAACATGCTCACCCCTAGCCGGCTCTGACCCCGCCGAGCTCATGGACATGCGCGGCTTCGCTAAGCGGCTGAGCATCCGCATCTTAAAGACCAAAGAGCTGCAAGGCATCCCGCGTAAATTCAACATCTCCTTCGATGGCGCAGGCTCGCTCTCATGTGTATCAGACACCAACGATATTGCCTTTGTCGCAACGCGCGTGAACGACAATGATGCTGGCGTTGAGCCTGGTATCTGGTGCCGCATCTCATTGGGCGGCATCACCGGCCATAAGGACTTCGCGCGCGACACGGGCCTCATTTGTAGGCCGGAAGAGACAGTTGATATCGCCGAAGCCATGCTGCGCGTGTTTGTTGAAAACGGTGATCGCACCAATCGCGGCAAGGCGCGGCTGAAATATCTCCTCGATAAACAGGGCGTTGATTGGTTTTGCGCTCAAACGCAAGATAAGCTTGATGACTTTGGCACGGGCGTGCGCCTCACAACCCTCGATAAATCCTGTGATGAGCCGCGCGCCCTTATTGACCGGCAAGGCCATATTGGTGTCCACCCGCAAAAGCAAACCGGTAAAAACTATGTGGGCATCGCGCTAGAATTGGGGCGTATGACAGCCGACCAAATGCGCGGCCTTGGCGATATTGCGGCCCGCTATGGCAGCAACGACATTCGCCTCACTGTGTGGCAAAACCCACTTATCTTAGGTGTCGCGGATGCAGATGTTGATGAAGTTGTCGCCGCCATTGACGCGCTTGACCTTACCACCAATGCAAGCGCCTTTGCCGCAGGTGCGGTAGCCTGCACAGGCAAGTGGGGCTGCAAGCTGGCGCTCGCCTACACCAAGGAAGACGCGCTTGGCATTGTGCGGCATCTGGAAAGCCGCTTCACGCTCGATAGCCCGATCAATATCCATCTGACCGGCTGCCCAAATTCCTGCGCGCAGCATTATATTGGTGATATTGGTCTGGTTGGCACAACCGGGCCAAATGGCGGCGAAGGCTATAATATCGTGCTTGGCGGCGGCTGCGACAGCGATCAAGCGCTGGCACGGCCACTGTGTGGACCGGTGGCCGCGGGCGACGTTAACAGCGTTATCGAACACGTTGTGGGCAGCTACTTAAAAGAGCGCCGCGGCAATGAGACCTTCTTAAGCTACGTGCGCAACTTGGATGATGATGGTTTGCGTGCCCTGATACCATCAAACCTCGCCGTAGCAGCCTAAAATGGCAAATGCATGCTTTCCTCGCAAAACCATCAAAACAAAGCGTCTATGTGCGCATCAAGTTTCGACCCACCAAGACTATATGACGTTAGCGGAGACCGCGCATGAGCGCTGAAGACAGTGATTTTACCAAGAACCTGGTCACCTCAATCGGCCAGGCGCAAGTGGGCCAGTTCATTCCTGATGAAGCGCCCTTTGATGAAGCGCAGCGGCATTGGCTCAACGGCCTACTCAGCGGACTACACGCCATCGCGTCGGCCAGCGCAAGTGACGGCGCACCTCAACAAGCAGGCACTGCACTCAGCGTGCTTTATGGCTCGCAATCAGGCAACGCTGAAGCGTTATCAAAGGACCTGCGCAACTATTCTAAGACACGCGGCTTTGAGCCCAGCGTTGCCGCGCTTGATGATATTCAGGTGTCTGATTTGCCTGCTATGAACCATATGCTGATCATTGCCGCAACGTTTGGCGAAGGAGAGCCAACCGATAACGCTGCAAAATTTTACGCGTCGTTGATGGCCGATGACGCACCAAGCCTACCGGCAACGCTGAACTACAGCGTGTGCGGGCTGGGTGACACCAGCTATGCCGACTTCAATAAGGCCGCCAAAGACATCGACGCGCGGCTTGCAGAACTTGGCGCGACGCGCGCCGCAGACCTGGCCACCTGCGATGTGGATTTCGATGATGACTATGCCGCCTGGAAAGAAGCAGCGTTTGAGAGCGCGGCCTTTGCCAATGCCGCCGGGGCCGCTGCGGCGCCAGAGCCCGTTACAGCTGCGCCGGGTTTTGACAAAAACCATCCGTTTATGAGTACGTTGATGCTGGCCGACACATTGAGTGGTGAAGGCTCAGCCAAAGCCGTCAATCATATCGAACTCTCGCTGGCCGGCGGCGGTGCAGACTTGGAGTATGAGGTGGGTGATGCGCTTGGCGTTTGGCCGGTGAATGACCCCGCAGAAGTGCGGGCGATTTTAACCACCGCAGGGCTGACAGGCCGTGAAGCGGTACAGCTGAAAACGGGGCCAGCGCAGCTGCGCGCCGCGCTTACAAGCCGGCTTGATTTAACAACGGTGACGCCAAAAACCCTGGAGGCCTGGGGCCTTGATGAGGTCGCTGACAACGCGCAGATTATTGACATTCTGGCGAGCCATGACGGCGAACTGGATGCGCAAACACTCATAGACGGCATGCGGCCCTTGCAGCCACGGCTTTATTCCATCTCCTCTAGCCCAAAGGCCCATCCCGGTGAAGTCCATCTCACCGTAGGAGAAGTACATTATGAATTAAACGGCAGCGCGCGCCAGGGCGTTGCCTCTACCTTCTTAGGCGGACGCCTAACCGAAGGCGGCGCGGTCGGCGTTTATGTTCAGAAATCTGCACATTTTCACATTACCGATGATGATACTCAGCCGCTGATCATGATTGGCCCTGGCACCGGGATCGCGCCGTTTAGAGCGTTTTTAGAAGAGCGCGAAGCGCGCGGCGCCACGGGTAAGAACTGGCTATTCTTTGGCGACCAGCATGAGGCACATGATTACCTCTATCGCGATCAAATCAGCGCTTGGGAAGACAGCGGCCTACTGACCCGCACCAGCCTCGCCTGGTCCCGCGATGGCGCTGAAAAAATCTATGTGCAAGATCTAATTGCCAAGCATGGCGCAGAGTTTTTTGCATGGCTGGAAGAGGGTGCTGCGATATATATCTGCGGCGATGCCAGCCGCATGGCGGGCGATGTGGAACGCACCATGCTTGAAGTGATTGCCGAGCACGGCGGCTACAGCCCGGAAGAAGCAGAGGCGTATCTCGATAGACTGACCGCAGAACACCGCTATCAACGGGATGTGTATTAGCGGCTAGGACCACCAGGTCATGCGGCGACCCGATAATTAAGGACTTGACAACGCACGCACAAATTTAGAACGTTTCTATATCGATTTTGTCGTCGAGTATAAGGGGGCGTATAATGAAGTTTGTTATTTTGATTGCCGCATTGCTAAGCGTGGGCTCAGTGCAGGCAGCGTCTTTCGATCTCGCAGCTGACTTTCCAGCCTTAGCGGATGTCACGCCCGCTAACAACCCGAATGGCGTTTGGTCCTATGGTGGATACAGCAGCTTCGATGATCCCGATGCGTTCGTGCTGTTTACGGAAACAACCGTGCGCGGCCCAAATGTAGAAGGCTGGCGTTTGCCGCCCGGCAACCTTTCCGCGACATACTTCGTGGCCAAGAACTTTAGCAATACGCTGTTTGCTCCCGATCCCGGCACTGTTGTTTATCCCGCTGGCTCAGTCATTGTGCATCCACGGCAAAATGGTGAGCAGGTTGTCGTGCGCTTTACCGCACCCAGTTCGGGAAAATACGAAATCGACGCTGAATTTGCAGCTGGCGATACGGCGACGCTGTCTGACGCACAAATCTTTGTGAGCGGCTCACAATCGAGTGCCACGACTCTGGGAGATGTCACAGCTGGCCAGATGCAAGAATTTTCTGATATATTTCACCTGATTGGCGGTGACACAGTCGACTTTGTAGTCGGCTGGGGCTCCAATAATAACTTTTTCAGCGATTCTACCCTGCTGCAAGTCACCATCAGCCAAGTTCCACTGCCTGCCGCCGCGTGGCTGATGCTGCCAGCTTTAGCAGGGCTTGGGCGCATAGCACGGCAAAAGCCTGTTCGGGCGCTGTGAACCTTCGCATCAGCTGTACACATACCCAATTCCGCGCACAGTCCTGATCACTTCAGGCTTAGTGGGATTGGCTTCTATTTTGCGTCGGATGCGTGAAATCCGCAGGTCAATGGAGCGGTCAAAGGGCTCCCAGCCCCGATCATGCGCTTGTTCAAGGAGTTGATCGCGGTTGAGCGTGCGCCCAGGGTTTTTGGCAAACACTTTTAAGAGGCTGAACTCCATGGCTGTGATTGGGATTTCATCGCCATGAGGATCAAACAAACGCGCACCGTCCAAGTCAAGCTTGCACGGGCCAAAGTCGATGGTACCACGTAGCTGCTCAGCCTTATGTTGCTCGACAATTTGTATTTCAGAGCGCCGGATCGCCGCCTTTATCCGCGCCAATAGCTCGCGCAAATCAACCGGCTTAACCAGGTAATCATCAGCGCCAAACTCCAGGCCAAGCACTTTATCAACAACGTCGCCTGCCGCCGTGAGCATCATAACCGGCACTTTATAGTCCTGCCGAAGACGGCGCAGAGCAGTCAGACCGTCCATGCCCGGCATGCGAACATCCAAGATAATCAAGTCAGGCTCGTGCTCTGCGAGGTGATCGGAAAGCTCATTGGCATTTGCCGCTTCACTCACATCATAGCCACTTTCGCCCAGATGATCGCTCAGCATGCGGCGCAGGGGCGCCTCGTCGTCACAGATCAAAATGGAATGCTGGCTCATAATGCCCCCTCTTTAGCCTGGGTTGCACGGCGCAACAGGCCGAGCAAGTCGGATTTAATGATTGGTTTTTCGATATGTGGCCGGCCCGATTGCGCAAAAAAATCTGCCACATGGCCACTCAAGGCATCGCCGGTGACAAAACCCATGCGCGCCGCCGTATTTGGCGACAGGTTTTTCATGACGTCATAAAACGCCCGCCCGTCCATATCCGGCATTTTAAAATCGCTCAGCACAACATCAAAGCTTTGCGCCTCTGCTAGGCGCAGTGCGTCTCGCGGACTGGTCGTGGTCGTGACGCACAGCCCCTCTTCGCGCAGCATGTCGCTCACCAATTGTGCGACACCGGCTTCATCATCAACCACCAAGACACTGTTCACACCTGCGATCGCGCCATAGCCATCGGCTTTTTCCGCATCGCCCGCAGCCTGCTGCGCGCTATCAAAACGGACATAAAATGTTGCACCTTGACCATGCCGCGACACCAGCTCAAGCGAACCGCCATGGGAATGGACGATGCGGCGGCTGAACGCCAGGCCAACGCCAGTGCCCTCGCCGACATCTTTGGTGGTGAAAAACGGCTCAAAAATTCGTTTTTGCAGGTCCGCCGGGATGCCAGGGCCATTGTCTGATACTTCAACGACAGTTTCTCCGGTGCGGGGTTCAAGCGATGTTTTTATCGTGATTGTTCCGGCTTCGCGCTTCGTTTCAACGGCATGGCCCGCGTTGATGAGCAGGTTTGAAAACACTTGAACCAATTGATCAAAATCACCCGACACCACCGGGTCCGCTGCATCAAAGAGGGTGATGACTTGGGTGCCATTGGTCTTCAGGCTATAGCTGGAGACTTCCAAAGCAGTCGCCACAATGTCATTGATGGAATAGCGTTCAATCTTGGTGGGTCTCTGCCGCGCCATGGCGAGAAACGTTTTGACGATCTTTGCTGCGCGTTCTGCGGATTGGCAAATCAAGTCAACGCGTTCTGCAAGCACCGGATCGCTCACTTTTCCCTGCAGCATTTGGCTATACCCAAATACCACTGACAGCGGATTATTCAGCTCATGCGCGACCCCGGCAAGCAGTTCGCCCAGCGCCGAGAGTTTCTCATTTTGATGGGCAATTTCGCGCTGCTGCGCGAGTTCTTCCTGAACTTGGTTTTGCGCCGTTATATCGCGGAAGGAGATCAGATAGCCGCCCAAAGCGGTCTTGGTTGAACTACCAAGGAAGGTCTTCCCGTCCGATGTTTGAAGCGGAAAATCACGGCCGTAACTCTCAACGAAGACCGTGCCATTGCGCATCATATCGTCTTTGCTCATGCCGGGCGGCAAGCTATAGTACCCGTTGTCGATTGTTTGCCTGAAAAACGCGATACCGTCCTCACCCGGCTTTGGCTTTACGCCCGCCGCATCGAACATTGTATATGCCGCTTCATTGGCAAGGACGAAGCGCCTGTTGGCATCGAATAGGACCATCGGATAATCGGCCGCGTTGAGCGCATCATTAACCGCCTCAAGCCGCCGCTCTTCCTCGCGGCGCTTTTCAGTGACATCATTGAAGGCGACCAAAAAACCGCCCAGCTCTGTTTTATGCACGGAGCCCACGATAACCCGGCCATCGCCCATGGGCATTTCATAGTCTTTAACGTCAGTTTTTAAAATTGCGGTGAGACCATCGGCAAAATCTTGATGACTTTGGCCCTCTGGCACGGCGTAGTATTGCGGGTTCATGGCCAGTTGACGCAGGACGATTTGCGAAGGCGTTTCACCGCGGGTCGGCGCTGGTCCCTTGGGCAGCCACATGTCGTGCCACGCGCGGTTCGCAAAGATAAATCCAGCGTTTTTATCGAGCACCGCAATGGCTTGATCAAGCGCTTCAATGGCGTCTTGAAACAGCGCACGCACGCGCATTTCACTAGTACTGACGTCCGTCACATCGGTGAAGGACATGAGGAAACCGCCCTGCTGCGTCTCTTGCGAGCAAGCGATCAGCTGGCGGCCATCGCTGAGTTCGACGACATGTTTTTTGCCGTGCGTTTGGGTCATGCTCATGGCGAGCTGAAAAAAGTCCTCAAACGCGATGTTGGGTGGGCGCCGATACAGGCCGTCAAGAATGTCCTGGCGCAGAATATGGTCTGCTGTATCACCAATTTTTGGGCGTATGCGGTCGTTCGAGTAGAAAAACCGATAATAAGCCTCGTTGCCATAAACAAAACGGGAATCGCGGTCGAACAGCACCATGCCTTCGTCTAGAGACTGCAGCGCATCGACCATGGTCTGGCGCGCGGTTTCTGTTATTTTGTGCTGGGCGGTAATTTCTGTGGCAGTGATCAAGTAGCCGCCCAGGCCGGTTTTTTTTGCCGCAGCCCGCAAGATGCGCCCATCAGCGCGGCGGAGCTCCATTTCTGGAATGTAGGACTTTACAAAGGCAATGACCTGATCGGCCATGGTTTGCGCATCAATGTTATCGGGCAGCACAAAAAGGCCGCTGCCGAACACTTCAACGCCAAAGTCACGCGCGGTATCAGCGCTGGTGAGCTTGCGAAAGCCAGGTGGGAAGACGAGTTCCCGGTAGCGGTCATTACACACGACAAAATGCAGGTCTTCATCCCAAAGCGCTGCGCCATCTTCCATGGCATCAAGCAGGTCTTGCAAGATGGCAATTCGGTCTTCCCGCTGCGATGCGACGAGGTCTGATAGCCCCGCATAGGGCGTTGCCGCATCGTCGCGGTTTGTCTGCTCTTCCATCGCTATGGCACCTTGATGGGTCATGGATCTTATAAAACACTGCGAAGGCATCGATTGTGTTTCGCGCTGTGTATCAAATGTATCAGAGCGTATTTTTATGGCTTGGGCAATACTGCGTCACGGCGGCGATACAATTGAGACAACCAGCGCCATTGCCCTGATACAGAGAGCCGCTCTCTTTCACGCAACCAAACGTAAGCAGGGCACCATGAAAACCTCACTTAAGACCTTTATGGCCGTTATAGCATTCACTTCCGCTGGCAACGCGCACGCTGCTACCAGCTTCACCGACCGCAGCGCCTTTATCGCGCAAACATCGCCGCAAGCCTCCATCGATTTTGAGAATGTGGCGGCGGGCAGTTCTTACTTCCAGCAGGATCTCACCGTCGGCAATATGACGCTAAATGTCCCTGGCGGCGTATTTGGTTTTCAACTGATCGCGCCGGGCGGCCAGTGCGGGGACATTGGCTTTGATGCCTTTGATATCGATGGTTCGCAATATGCCTGCTCATTCATTGCATCGCAGCTGAATATGACGGTTGACTTTAATGCGCCGGTAACCGCCTGGGGCGCGGACTTCGGCAGCCTTGGTGATGAAGGACGCCGGGTAAAGCTTGCCTTTCTCGATGATGATGCAAATGTCATCGCCGATTTCATTGCCGAGGGCAGTGAGGCACAAGAGGTCAGGTTTCTAGGCTTTGATTTTGAGGGCTTGGAAGCCACGCGGCTGATCTTCTCCTACCTGATCAGTGGCATTAGCCAAGAACAAGATATTTTCGGCATGGACAATGTGCTGTTTTCTACGGCCCGCGGTGCCGGAACGCCCAATCCGGTGCCAGTACCGCCGGCGATGCTGTTGTTCGCTTCTGCCGGCGGCGCCTTTGCGCTGCTGCGCAGGCGGAAAGGCCGGCCTTAAGCCTGATCCGCCGATACATTTGATACGCCGCCGGACATCGCCCAGACATCAGAACTTTGTCTGCTCCTCACCACTTAACATGGAGTTTTGATGATAAGATATTCAGTTCAGTTTGCCGCACTTGCAGGTTTGCTCCTGACCGCAAGCGCGGCCCAGGCCGCCACCGGCTTTACAGATCGCAATGCCTTTATCGCAGCGACCTCACCGCAGGCCGGCATCGATTTCAACGGCACAGTGCCGTTTGGCAGCTCCTATCGCCAGCAAGACCTGACAGTGGGCAATATGACACTGAACGCCGCTGGCGGCTTCATAGGGTTTAATGTGATTGCACCGGGTGGGCAGTGCGCCGACCTTGATTTTGATAAATGGGCTATTGATGGCTCGCCCTATGCCTGTTCATACGTCGACGCGCAGGTCAGCCTGAATATCGATTTTAATGCACCGGTCACATCCTGGGGTGCGGACTTTCGCCGTCTGGGTGATGATGGCCAGCGTGTCGAGCTGGCGTTTTTAGACGATGATAGCAATGTGATTGCCGATTTCATTGCTGAAGGCAATGATGTGGGAGCATTCTCCTTCATCGGGCTTGATTTTCAGGGCCAGGAAACCAGCCAGCTGGTCTTTTCATATCTCTTCAGCAACGCAAGCCAAGCATACGATATTTTCGGCATGGACAATGTTTTGTTTTCCACGGCCCGAGGCGCGGGAACACCCAATCCGGTCCCCGTCCCGCCAGCGATGCTCCTGTTCGCCTCTGCCGGGACGGCTTTTGCCGCGCTTCGACGATGTAAAACCAAATCTTAAAAAACCAGTCCTGCCGATACAATTGAAACGCCGCCCGACATCGCCGTGACATCGAAATCCTGTGTGTTGCTCACATCGTAATTTGGAGTTTTGAGTATGAAATATATCGTCCAGTTAGCCGCGCTTGTGGCTCTACCCCTTGGCGCAAGCGCGGCGCACGCCGCCACCAGCTTTACCGACCGCAGCGCGTTTATCGCGCAAACATCGCCGCAAGGCATGATTGACTTTAACAGCGCTCAGGCTGGCAGCTCCTTTGAAAACCAGGACCTGACGGTCGGAAACATAACCCTGCGCGGCGGGTTTTTCCCGTTCGATCCACCGGGCGGCATTAACTTTATCGCCCCTGGCGGCAGGTGTACCAATGTGAGCTTTTTTCTCGCACAAATCGACGGTAGCCAATTTGCTTGTGCGTTTGTTGCCGATGGCATTGATTTGAGCATCGATTTTAACGCGCCAGTGACGGCGTGGGGCGCTGAATTTAAAGCCTTTGTAGAAGAAGACATTCAGGTCAAATTCAGCTTCTTTGATGCCGATGCAGCCTTGGTGGCAGACTATATTGCCGAAGGCCTGGATCCGTTGGTGCCATCATTTATTGGCCTTGATTTTATGGGCCAAGACGTCACGCAACTGATTTTCTCCATTCTTCCAAACCCCGATAAAGAAGAAAACTTCGATGCCTTCGGAATGGATAATATGGTGTTCGCCTTCGGCAGGGGTGCAGGCACGCCCAACCCTGTGCCAGTGCCGCCTGCCTTGCTCTTATTTGGGTCAGCTGGGGCGGCGTTTGCTGGGCTGCGCCGTATTCATCGTCTAGAGCGCTGATACAAATGAAACGCGCCGCGACATCGCTGTGAAAACTGGATTTCATTTCATCAGGTCCGTCACAACGAAGGGGCTTAGAGATGAAGTATTCAGTTTTCACCTGCGCCGCAGCATTGCTCGCAATATCCAGTGCCAATGCCGCCACCAGCTTTACCGATCGCAGCGCCTTTATCGCGCAAACATCGCCGCAAGTTTCGGTTGATTTTAATGGTGTTCCAGCGGGTAGTTCCTTCGAGGGTCAGGAGCTGACCGTTGGCAACATGACGCTGCGCGGCGGCGTGTATCCCTTGTTGCCTGACGGCGGCTTTAACGTTATTGCGCCCGGCGGTCTGTGCACCGATACAGACTTAGATTTCTTGACGTTGGACGCAACGCAATTTGCATGCTCTTTTGTCGATCCGCAGCTTGATTTGCGTATTGATTTTAATGCCCCCGTAACGGCCTGGGGTGCGGATTTTAGAGATATCGCCGATACCAACCGGAAGACGAAGCTGAGCTTCTATGATGCCGAAGATGGTTTGATCACCGAATATCTTGCGCAGGGTTTAGAAGATTCAGAAAAATCGTTTATTGGCCTCGACTTGATGGACAATGCCGCAACACATTTGATCTTTTCACTCGTTCTCGATCCTGATCAGGATTATACTCTGGATTTCTTCGGCATGGATAACGTGCTGTTTTCTACAGCGCGCGGCGGGGTCACCCCAAATCCCGTTCCAGTTCCGCCTGCCCTGCTCTTATTTGGTTCTGCCGGCGCCGCGTTTGCCGGTATGCGCAGCGCCCGTCGCCTAAAGCGCTGATACAATTGAGACGTCCTGCGACATCGCTGTGAAAACTGGATTTCATTTCATCAGGTCCGTCACAACGAAGGGGCTTAAAGATGAAGTATTCAGTTTTCACATGCGCCGCAGCATTGCTCGCAATAACCAGTGCCAATGCCGCCACCAGCTTTACCGACCGTAGCGCCTTTATCGCGCAAACATCGCCGCAGGGGGCTATTGACTTTGAAAACGCTCAAGCCGGCAGTTCTTTTGCCGGCCAGGA
>JBCCLR010000037.1:0-22547 GCA_039026755.1 Pseudomonadota bacterium
CCGAATAAAAAATTGTGCACCTGCGTAATGCGGCCTAACCCTGCTACGTCATCAATCGTTTAATGAAAACACAATTTTTGTTTGATAAACACGCATCAATGCACCACGCGTCTGCTGTTCATTGCGGCATTGTTTGCGAAAATAAAGCCGATATTGGTAGATTTTCTGGGGTATTTACCATATGTTGACGCAAGTTTGCGGGTCGAAGAAACGGCGTAGGTAAGGGTTTATGGGTCTTCGTGTAGACGATGTGCAATCTGTGGCGGCTGAGGCAACGGGATTTACCGCAGCGAAACAGCCCGAAAGCCATGCTGCACCGCAGCAACGCACGTCTTGGTCTCTCGACGTCGTATCCTTTGTTATTGGTGCTTTAGACTGTTTCGTTATCTCGCTCGCCGTCGCTGGCAGCGCCTACACGGGCGGCATTTGGAGGTCGTATGGCCTCTTCATGACGGAAGGATTTGCAGCAGCAGTTGCCCTATGGTGTATCAGCGTCATGATTATGGCGGGCGCATATCGCTTTAATGTGCTGCGATCCCCTCTCCGCCATTTACGCAAAATTTTAATGCCGCTCGCAGGGGCATTCTGCGCTTCTCTTTATTTCTCGCAATTCGTCGCCGAGCCGATGTTCATCAAAGGCAACTGGACCCTTACAGCACTGGTCTTGTGCTTGATAGGCGTGACAGCTGCACGCGTATTGTCGATCTATGTGTTGTTGTTTGCAACGCAGCGCGGCGTCATCGCGCGGCGCATTGCAATTCTCGGTGCCGGGCCACAAGGTGAACGCTTGCTCAGTCATTTGCAGCAAGACCAACTCAGCGTCAATCACGTTTTCGGCGTTTTTGATGATCGCCAGGTCGCTGAAAGCCGCACGTCGGATAACATGCGATTGGCCGGGACATCGAAGGATCTGCTGAAAGCGGTGCGAGAGCGAAAGGTTGACGACGTTATCGTTGCCTTACCGTGGACCGCCGAACTGCGGCTGCGCGAGCTTATTGCAGAGCTTAGCGCGCATCCAGTAAACATCCGCTTAGGTGCCGACCTCGCGGCCTTTCAGTTTCCTGGGAAAATGAATACGGATGTGCTGACCGGCTTGCCCATGGTCACGATTTCCAATAATCCCTTGGCAGGATGGCGGCGCATTGCAAAGGCGCTGGAGGACCGCATCTTAGGTGGCCTGCTCGTCCTGTTGTTCTCTCCTATCATGCTGCTTGTGGCTTTGGCCGTGAAGCTGGACTCGCCCGGCCCAATTCTGTTTCGGCAAAAACGCCTCGGCTTCAACAACGCTGAGTTTAATGTGTATAAGTTTCGGTCAATGCGGCATGAGACCGGTCAGGTCGCGAAAAAGACAGTCCAGGCGGCACGCGATGATGAGCGTGTCACCCGCGTGGGCCGCTTTATTCGGCGCACAAGCCTCGACGAACTGCCACAGCTTTTAAACGTCCTTGAAGGGTCAATGTCGCTTGTTGGCCCCCGCCCCCACGCGCTGGATCACAATGAAGAATATGGCCACGTCATTGATAATTACTTTGCGCGGCACCGGGTGAAGCCTGGCATCACAGGCTTGGCGCAAGTCAATGGCTTGCGCGGCGAGACCGACACCTTGGAAAAAATGGAATACCGTGTCCGCTATGATTTGCACTACGTCGAAAACTGGTCGATTTTAATGGACCTGGAAATTCTGGCTCTCACCGGTTTCATTGGCTTTTTTGGGCGTAATGCCTACTAGCGGCAACGCGCCTGCCTCAACAAACTAAAACATGACCGATACGCCAACTCCCCCCCCAGCGCAGTTGCAGACTGACAACCCAATTGTGATTGAAAGCATTGGCGCTGTAGTTATCGGACGCAATGAAGGCACACGGCTTGACGTCTGCCTGGCATCGCTCGCCATGCTGCTGCCACGTGTCGTTTACGTTGATTCTGGCTCAACTGATGATAGCCTTGACATTGCTGCAAAATATGGTGTGACCATCGTTCAGCTGGATATGTCCAAACCCTTCACGGCAGCGCGCGCGCGTAATGCTGGGTGGCGCAAAGCGCTCGAAATCGATCCAGCAATTGCCGCAATACAGTTTGTTGATGGTGACTGCGAGGTGATTGACACTTGGCTCGATGGTGCAGCGCAGGCTTTACAGCGTGATCACCGGCTCGCAGCGGTGTGCGGTCGGCGCAAGGAGCGCTTCCCCGATGCCAGCGTCTACAATTATTTATGCGACGTGGAGTGGAACACACCCGTTGGAGAAGCCCGCGCAGTCGGCGGGGATGCCCTTATTCGAGTCACAGCGCTTAGCGAAGTAAATGGCTATGATGACGGTTTTATTGCCGGAGAAGAGCCAGAAATGTGCGTGCGCATGCGCGCCGCAGGCTGGCGCATCCGGCGCCTGGACCAAGACATGACGTGGCACGACGCAAACATTATGCGCTTTGGCCAGTGGTGGACGCGCGCGCGGCGCACCGGATACGCCTTTGCGCTTGGTGCGTCCCGGCACGGCCGGCCACCAGAGCGCCATCATGTTAAAGAGACAACAAGAGCAGTGATCTGGGGCGCCGCGATCCCTTTAACAATCCTGGTACTTAGCCTATTTAAACCGGCTTTTCTGGCTCTTACCTTAATTTTTCCGGTCCAAATCCTGCGCCTTGCATTGCGGATGAAGCTGCGCCGCAGGTTTGCCCGCGCACTCTTTTTAACGGTCGGAAAATTTGCCGAGGCGCAAGGCATACTGCACTTTTATGTCGATACAATCATCGGGCGGCAAAAAACAATTATTGAATACAAAAGCGCTTGATCGCGCACTTTGGTCCACACCACAGCCAGCACAACGCGTCGGTTAAGCAGGCTGCGCCGCCTCCCCCTTCCACGTCCCAAGAACCTCAGCGCATGCGCGCTGTTTGCCTACGCGCAAAACGCGGCGCTGATACCTCCGTAAAAATTTCCGGAACTCAAGGTCATCGTATTGCGGCTGGCTTTGTAAGGCAGCCCTAAAAAATCCAAACATCGTTGCTAAGCTTCCGATGAAATACGGCGGATAATTGAGGCGATAGACGCATGTCGCAAGAAAATAAATCGGGTCCGACCCCATGAAATATTGGCCAAAGCCGTGCCGTGCGCGGCCTGTCAAAATACCCTTTTGACTGGACCCCATCGGCCGCAAATGTTCAAACCGCAACTCTTCATCACCGAAGCTGAATGCTTTCCAGCCTTTCATCCGAGCGGTATGACAATCTATACCGTCCCACATCACCTCTCGAACGAAGCCGCCAATATCGTCATAACACGCGGTGCGATATAGCTTTGTCATACCGGCGGACATGTCATCGCCAGTGCCCTCGCTCACCCATTGATCGCGTTTATTTTTAAAGAACGCTTTACCGCTGCAGGTTCCGAGCTGCGGGTCTGCCTCCATTTTTGTTATGAGACGATCAAAATATCCGTCCGGCAACGTCAAATCGAGATCGAGCTTACACAGATAGTCAAAGTCGCGGTAATCGACCGTATCCAAGCCATAATTAAATGTTTCTATGACGCCCGGACCAACGCTGCGCTGGCCGCGATCGGGCTTGTCGACCACTTCAATAAAGTCCCATTTTGCAGCGTATTCGGCCAGAATTGTGCCACTTTCATCGGTCGACCCATCGTTGACGATGACCCAAAGATCGGGTTGCCGCGGCGTGTTAATCACACTATCGAGCGTCTTACGCATATAATCCGCTTCATTGCGACACGGCGAAATGATTATTAGTGTTGCCATACGTGCAGGTCTCTGGTTGATGCTGGGGGAACGCAATCCATAGTTACTAGATGCCTTAACTATCTCAAAAACATTTAGATATAGGTAAATCCTGAATTTTAATTGATGTGCGAGTGAGGCTGCATGAACATCGCATTTTTAGGCTGCGGCTATGTTGCTAACATGTACCGGCTCAGCCTCGGCGGACATCCCGAGCTTAACCTTGTCGGCGTCTATGACGTTGATACCCAGCGCTCAGCAGCACTCGCGGATACGACTAATTGCAGTGTCTACAGCAATTTTGACGCTTTGATTGCCGATACCTCGGTCGATCTTGTGCTTAATCTTACGAACCCATCGGCCCATTATGAAACCTCTAAGGCGTTGCTTGAAGCCGGTAAGCACGTCTTTACTGAAAAACCAATCACTCTAAGCCTTGAGCAATCCCAGCGGTTAACCGACCTTGCCAATGAGCGCGGCCTGTTTCTCACGTCCGCGCCGTGCACGGTGCATAGCCCCGCTGCAAAAGCCCTGTTTGAGGTTGTGCGAAGTTCAGCCGTTGGCACTATTAGAGCCGTTTATGCGGAGATGGATGACGGCATGGTGCACCGGGCACCGTTTAAGAAATGGGTAAATGAACTTGGTGTGGCATGGCCATATGCGGACGAGTTTGAAGTCGGATGCACACTTGAGCATGCCGGCTATGTGCTGTCTTGGCTGTGCGCGCTGTTTGGTCCTGTTACGCGGATGACCAGCTTTTACGACACACTGGTTGAAGACAAAGTCCCAGGTGAGACAATTAATAACGCAGCAGATTTTAGCGTCGCGTGTCTGGCTTTTGAAAGCGGCGTTGTTGCGCGGTTAACAAACGGTATCTACGCCCCAAAAGACCATGCTTTGCGGGTTTTTGGCGATGATGGCATCACCGTGGTCGCTGATCCGCGGTCAGATACGTCGAAAGTTTGGACGCAGCGCTACCATAAAATCAGGCGGCGCCGGTTTTTATCGCCGTTAAAGCGGCAGGTGAAGTTAAAAAATCTTGGCGACCTGCCGAAATATCGTGGATCGCAAGTGCGCGACTTCTGCCGCAGCATCGCGCATATGAAGCGCTGTATAGAAACGGGCCAATCGCCGGTCATTAGTAACGCATATTGGCTGCACATTGCGGAAATTACGCTCGCCTGCCAAGGCCTTGCAAAGCCCTCCCCTGACGCCATGAGCTATGTGCCGCAAACGCACTTTGATAAATCCCAATTTGTCGGCCAATTGACATGACATCAGTGCTGATCACAGGCGCCTCAGGCAATTTGGGCAAATGCCTTGTTCGCGACTGCATGCGAGCAGGCCTAAAGGTCTTTGCCGTGGTCCGGTCAACCGTACCAGATGAATGGGCTGGCGATACCGATATAACAGTTATTAAAGCTGATTTGTCTGATGCGTCCTGCATTGAAGCACTTGTTCCGCATTTAGCAAAAACATCACACATTATTCACGCTGCATCAGCGATGTCAAACAACGTGGAAACCTTAAAAAAAGACACCCGTCGCGCCACCGAGAATTTGCTTACAGCCACCACGAAAGCCATAGAACACGTTAGCCTGAAGCCTGGATTTTTCTTGATCAGTTCCGTCGCTGTCTATGATCATCGCGGTGCGTCAGGGCTACTTACAGTCGATCCAAGCAGCGCGGTCGACCCTGAACCAGCGCGCCGGGGCCACTACGCGCGTTTTAAGTGCCTGCAAGAAGAACAATGCGCCGCGTTTTCCCAGCAAGCCGGGGTGCCGTTACGGATTGTAAGGGTTGGCATCCTGACACAATCTAGCCTCGCTTGGGTCTCTCGCATGGGCTTTAGAGCAGGTGCATTTAACATTTTGATCGGCGCAAATGATCCGATCCAAGTGTTAAGTGTCGACACTGCAGCGCAGCAAATCATTGCAGATATCCAAAGCGGCCCTACCCAACCCAATAGTGCGCCAGAAGCTCATGATTTAGCAGCGCGCACGGTCAACATTGTCGCTCATCCGCCGACAACCAAAGCGAAATTGCACGCGCAATTGCCACATCAGGACCAGGAGAAACCAACTCTCACCGTGTCCTGGCCGGTCTTTCGTGCCTGTTTATCTGTCTGGTCGGCGCTTGCTGGCGTGCTACTGGTGCTGTCGATAAACATACCCGGTTCACTGCGTCCAGCCGAGTTAAACGCACGGTTTCGGCCCGTGATTTACAAAACCACCGCCTCACACCGAGATTTGGTATGAAAATCGCTTACTTAACCGGCGAGTATCCGCGCGCAACTGACACCTTTATCCAAAGAGAAGTCCATGCGTTGCGGGATTTGGGCTTTTCGGTTGATACGTTCTCGGTCCGGCGCACAGCTGCGGAGCATCATGTCGGCCCGGAGCAACAAGCAGAATATCAAAACACAGTGTTTTTACTGGAGCGGGTGATCAGCTTGTCGAGCGTGATGGCTCATGTGAAGCTGCTTTTGGCGAGCCCACGGCGCTATTTTGATGGCCTAGCCGTGTTATTTCGTCTGTTTGATTCGGACGTGAAGCATTGCCTCACAAATATTGTCTATTTTTGCGAAGCTGTGATCCTCGCAGAGACGCTCAAAAAACGAAAAATCCAGCATCTGCACAATCATTTTGCCAATTCGAGCTGCTCTGTTGCCCTACTTGCCTCGGTTGTTTCCGGCATTCCTTACAGCTTTACAATTCACGGCCCATCAATTTTCTTCGAGCCACGTAAATGGCGGCTCGATGTCAAGACTGAGCATGCCGCGTTTGTCTCGTGCATAAGCCATTTTTGCAGGTCACAGCTAATGCTATTTTCAGCACCAAAGGACTGGAACAAGCTGTTTATCGTGCATTGCGGGGTGCCGCGCTTATTCCATGAAATGGATCCCAAGAAGCCGCATACCAACGAAATACCCCAGCTGCTTTTTGTTGGCCGGCTTGCACAAATTAAAGGCCTGGAGGTGCTCTTTCATGCGCTAGCAATGCTAAAGCAGGACCTTGCCTTCCGATTAACACTGGTCGGCGACGGGGCTGAACGCGGATATCTTGAAGAGCGCGCAACGCAACTGGGTCTGGCTGAGTGTACCAACTTTGTAGGCTATAAGGCGCAAGCAGATGTGGCCGCGCTTTTGCGCGAGTGCGACTTGTTTGTATTGCCGAGCTTTGCGGAAGGCGTTCCTGTCGTGCTTATGGAAGCGTTAGCCGCTGCCAAGCCAGCAATTGCCACGAATGTCGCGGGTGTTAGCGAACTTGTTGAGCATGGCCATAACGGTTTCTTGGTATCCCCAGGTGATTTTGCGAGCCTTCTAGATGCTCTGCGGCGTGTTTTGGGTGATGAAAACTTGCGCAAAACTTTGGGAGAACACGGCAAACAGCGCGTGGAAGCTGACTTTTCAAGTGAGAAAGAAGCGCGATGGATTGGCGATTTGTTTAAATGCGCCCAGCAAAACAAGTTGCCTGATAGCCCCCGTCCAAATTTTTGACACTTTATAATTGTTTTTACATACATTACATAATTTGTCGCTAGTAATACGCCGTCCACAAGTTTTTGAGTTTGAAGCGAATTTCTAATGCGCGAAGTCGTCAATCTTATGGGTTTGCCGTTCGATCTGTGCTCCATGCCAGAAGCCGTTGCACGCATGGCGACTGCGCAGGAAAAAAACCAACGGCTTTTTCTCAGCACCCCAAATGTCAATTTTCTCATCAATAGCCTTGAGAATGCCGAATTCAGGCGCTCAATTTTTGCCTCCGACCTGGTTGTCATGGATGGCATGCCGCTGGTTTGGATTGCAAAGCTTTTGGGTTTAAAAAATGCGCAGCGGGTGGCCGGCTCAGACCTTTTTACAGCGCTCGATACGCATTATCGTGACATGGGAAAAACCCTGCGCGTTTTCTTTTTCGGGGGCCGCGACGGCGCTGCTCAGGCAGCTCACAAGGCCTATGCAGATTGCACGCGAGGCGTAAAAAGTGTCGGATATCTCAATCCAGGTTTCGGCAGCGTCGATGACATGAGCACCGCTGCAATTCATGAGACAATCAATGCTGCGAAACCAGATTTCGTTATTGTGTCATTAGGTGCTGAAAAAGGGCAGCGCTGGATCATGCGCAATAAGTGCGATTTGGACGCGCCACTTATCTCTCATCTTGGAGCGGTGGTCGATTTTTGCGCCGGTACGGTTAAACGCTCACCAGGGTTTATGTCGCGACTTGGGCTGGAGTGGGTTTGGCGCATTTTTCAAGAACCAGCCCTGTGGCGACGCTATTGGTTCGATGGCTTTACGCTTTTGAAATTGCTTGTGTTGCACGTTGTTCCAATGATTGTGAGGCGGACGAGGCAGCGGCCAGACGGGCAGCATTTGCGCTACAGCATTTCTGGGCGCCCGCAGGACAATGCAGGCGCCCTTTGCATTGATGTCGGCAACGCTGCAGCTAACGGCGCAAAAAGCGGCAGCGCCGCGTGTGATGGTGATCAAAGCTTCAATTTATCAACATTTGAAGACTACTCTGGCGTTGAATCTGTCGTACTCAAGCTTGAAAGTACCGCAGATTTTGACATAAGTGCGCAAGGACAGATGCAGTTGTTTGCGCATCGCTTAACTTCGCGGGGTTTAAAATTTGAGCTCAGCGGTTTAACGCGCCTCCAAAGGCGCCAGCTTGACGACAACTTTTTTTTAAAATCCATTGCGAGCTTGTCTGACGCACATGCAGATGCCGCTACAGTGAAATCGGTAGGTTGATTATGAGTATGCAGAGCACTCTTTCGAGCAACACTTCAAGGATGCAGCTTAAGCCGTTCTGGATTGCTGCAGGAGCATTCTTGATCGTTCTTGCTTTGGCACATTATGGCGGCCTTGCAAGCTTGGCGCGGCGCTGGTCAAATCAGGAAGAGTATAGCCACGGGTTTTTCATTCCGCTGCTTTCGGCTTGGATTATCTGGAATAGGCGTGATGCAGTTCGTGAGACGCTTGGTCATGGCAGCATGTTTGGCTTTGTGGTTCTTGCAGGAAGTGTGTTCACCCTGATTATCGGCGAACTCAGTGCGCTGTTTTTGCTTGTACAAGTTAGCTTCATTACCAGTTTGGCAGCGTTTGCGCTGATTATCGGCGGATGGAAGCTGCTGCGGATTTGCTTGTTTCCGATCCTGTTCTTGTTTTTCGCAATTCCCCTACCCTACTTCATTGATGCGACATTATCCTGGCGTTTACAGCTGCTTTCATCGCAGTGGGGCGTGCTTTTTCTTCGCATATTTAACGTTCCGGTGTTCTTAGAGGGCAACGTCATCGATCTTGGCCTGTACCAACTGCAAGTGGTCGATGCGTGTAGTGGTTTGCGCTATCTTTATCCGTTGATGAGCCTGGGCATCCTTGGTGCGTATTTGTACAAAGCAGCATTTTGGCAGCGCGCTGTGATCTTTCTTAGCACCATCCCAATCACCATCGTGATGAACAGTATTCGTATTGGTATGATTGGCATTTTAGTCAATCAGTACGGTATTGAGATGGCCGAAGGTGCGCTGCACTTCTTCGAAGGCTGGATTATCTTTATGACCTGCGCTGTACTGCTATTCGGCGAAATCTGGTTACTCAACAAGCTGACCCATGGCGACGACGTTTTTGACCGGATTGGTTTTCCCCAAGTGAGTGCTGCGCGGACGAGCGGCCTTGAGAATGTCTCGTTGGTGCCCGCCCTTGGCGCAACAGCGGTTGTGCTTCTCACTATATTTGGGTTGCAAGCAATTGGCGGCCGCGAAGAAGAAATCCCTGATCGCCGTCAGCTTGCACAATTTCCTCTGTATCTGGAAGGCTGGCGCGCACGTGAACAAACGCTCGACCCAGAGGTCGAGCAAGCTTTGAAGGTCGATGATTATCTGCTTGCCGATTACGGACAGCGGCAGAACCAGCCAGTGAATTTCTATGTCGCGTTTTATGAAAGTCAACGCAAAGGGGCTTCACCGCACTCACCTCGGGTTTGCATTCCCGGCGGCGGCTGGGAAATTTCAAATTTCAGCAGGGCTGCAATGAAGCTGCCGGAAACCAAGTCTACCCTACCGTTCAACCGCCTCATTATCAGCAACAATAGCGATAAGCTGCTTGTCTATTACTGGTTTGACCAACGCGGCAAGAAGTTTGCAAATGAGTATCTCATGAAAGCGCATTTGCTAAAAGATGCCGTGACAATCAATCGTACCGACGGTGCCTTGGTGCGTGTAACGACCCCCATCAATGCAGGGGAAGGTTTGGAACGCGCAGACGAGCGACTTCAATCATTTATTAGAACAGTTACGCCATATCTACCGCAGTACATTCCTGGAACGGAACTCTAAGGTTATATTCCATGCTTAAATTCGACATCTCAAAATTCGCTAGCTCGGCGTCTCGCATTGCCATCGTCTGCGTCAGTGCAGCGCTTATAAGCTGCGCATCGCAAGAAGAGCGTGTTGCTGAATTCACCAATAGCGGGAATGCCTTGCTGGAAGACGGCCAGACCAATCAAGCCATCTTAGAGTTCCGCAATGCGCTGCAGCTGAATACAGATCATTTGCCTGCCCTGCGTGGCTTACTCAAGGCAATGGAGAAAAAGAAGGATCAGCAGCAGGTTATTGCCATCCTTCAACGCGTTATTGAACTCGATGCGACAGATGTTGATGCACGTATTCGTGTCGCTCGAGCCGCGCTGGTTGGCGGCGCGATCGATCGTGCCCGTGATTTAACCGAAGAAGCATTGGCTTTAGAACCTGAAAACCCGGCGGCTTTGGCGTTATCGGCAGGTGTTTTGCTCAGAGTTGAAGACATGGCCGGATCCGTTGCACGCGCGGAAGAAGCCATTCGCATCGACCCCAGCACCACGGATGCCTATCAAGTTTTGGCTGCAGAACGGGTGATCAATGAGGACTATGACGGCGCCATAGACGCACTCGATCGAGGTATCGATTCAGGCAGCGAATCCTTCGCACTGCGCCTCATTAAAATTGAAATGCTGCGACGTATGGATGACATCGGCGCAGCGGTTGAAGTTTACGAAAAGCTTATTGCGCTATCGCCGGATGATGTTGCGCTAAAGCGTAACTATGCGTTCTTTCTCGCGCGCAACCAGAGACTAGAAGATGCGAAAACCGTTTTCGAAGATTTGGTAAATCTTGATCCTAGCAATGACCAGTCCGTTATTGATTTAGCACGGCTGTTGACCGCCACGGACGGCTCAGAGGCTGCAGAGCGCTTTTTAAGCGAAGTCACCGAGAATGACCCTACGCGATATGCGCTTCGGCGCTATGTCGCTGAGCTGCGCGCCAGTGCACGCGATATCGATGGTGCACTTGAGGTGCTTGATGGAATTGCAAAAAGCGCCGGTGATACAGCCGAGGGGCTGGATGCACGCGGTCGCCAGGCGGAACTTTTTGCGGCGACAGGACGACGCGAGGAAGCAGAAACCGTCATCGCTGAGGTGTTAGAAAAGGATCCGCGCCAATCCAAGGCAATGGTCGTAAAATCGCTGCTTGCACTCGAAGACGAAGAGGTTGACGACGCGATCGGCTTTTTGCGCACGATATTGCGCGATGTGCCTGATTCAGTTCCTGCGCTTTCATTGCTAGGCCGTGCGCATCAAATGGCCGGCTCAGATGATCTTGCAAATGACCGCTATGCCCAGGCATTCCGTGCGAGTAATGCGGCTCCCGAAATCGGCTTGAACTACGCGCAGTTTTTGGTCGGCAAACAGCGCTTAGATGCTGCTGAAGATGTCCTTGGCGCTGTGATATCTCGTAGTCCGCAAAATTTACAAGCCTGGCGCGCTGTTGCGCAAGTTAGGCTTCTCAGGTCAGATTGGGTGGGCGCTCAAGCCGCTGCCGAGCGGATCCGCCGGCTCGGCGATGATGAGGTCATTGTCAACCAAATATCCGGTGCCGCCCTCGGCGGCATGAACAAGCTCAATGAAAGCTTGGATGCCTTTAAGAAGGCACACGAAGCCGCCCCTGCAAGTGCCCGGCCTTTGGTTGCTCTTATCCGTGCATATGTTGCAGCCGACCGGACGCCCGAAGCCGTATCATTTCTGGAATCGCTGCTGCAGAATAACAAGGCGAATGCTTTGGCGAGCTTGTTGTTGGCTCAAACCTATGGGTTAACTGATCAAGCTGAAAAGATTGAACCGACTTTGTTTGCCGCACGTGAAAACAACCCACAAACCGTTGCGGTACACCAGAGCATGTACCAGTATTATATTTCGCGCAATGACACAGTGAAAGCGGATGAAACACTCGATTTCGCTGAAGGGGTCTTGCCTGACAATCTTCAGGTGAAGCTGTTGCGTGCGGGCTACTATGAACAAATCGAAAATTTCGAAGGCGCGATAGCACAGTATGAGGCAATTTACGAAAAGCAGCCCGAAGCTGTCGTCGTCACCAACAACCTTGCCAGCCTGTTGGCAGAGCATCGCGACGACCAGGAGAGCCTGCAACGTGCGCGCGAGTTGGCTGAACAGTTCCGCAATAGCGAGATCCCACATTTTAGGGACACATTAGCGTGGGCACATTTTAGGCTGGGTGAGGCTGATGAAGCCGTCACGATTATGAAGGGCGTGGTCGATCAGCTGCCCAATTTAGCCATTTTCCGCTATCACTTAGGGCGTGGTTACCTTGAGCAAGGCAGCACGGAAGCTGCGAAAACAGAGCTTGAAGAGGCCCTGAAGTTGGTCAACGGCCAAAGTGGTATAAATGAACAGCGTATCCGAAGCGCTTTAGAGGGTATTTAAACCCTTTGTTTCAGGTTGTGCAGTGCCGCAGCGCACTGCTTTTGAAAGATAGCACGCGATGTATGAAGCCTTTTACGGCCTTCAGAAGAAGCCGTTTACGATCCTGCCTGACCCGGGGTTTTTATATTGGGGACGGGTGCATACGCTGGCCTATAGCATGCTTGAATATGGCCTGTTCAATCAAGCCGGCGTAACGGTCATCACAGGTGAGATCGGGTGCGGGAAGACAACTCTACTGCGTCATCTGCTAGAACAGCACGCTGATGAGACAACAATAGGGTTGTTGTCAAACACGCATGAGGCCGCAAGCGATCTCCTGGGATGGGTATTGTACTCCTTCGGCTTGCAATATGATGGCTTATCCAAAGTTGCAAAATTCGAAGTGTTCCAACAATTCCTCATCGACGAATATGCGGCCGGTCGGCGCGTTGTTCTAGTGATTGATGAAGCGCAAAACCTTGGTCTCGCCGTACTTGAAGAGCTGCGCCTATTTACCAACATTAACCAAGGGTCAGACGTTCTACTGCAACTTGTTCTGGTTGGGCAGCCGCAGCTGAAAACGCTGCTTCAAAAGCCAAGCTTGGTGCAGTTTGCACAGCGGGTCACATCGGATTTTCACATTAAGCCATTCAGCCGCGAGGAGGTTGGCGGGTATGTCGCGGCGCGTTTGAAACATGCTGGTCGCGAAGATCCGCTCTTTTTGCCGGAAGCTCTCGATCATGTGTATGAGTACAGCCGCGGCGTGCCACGTTTGATCAATTCGCTGTGTGACATGTGCCTTCTCTATGGTTCGGTTGAATCTGCCGAGCAGATTACCGGCGAACTCGTTGAATCCGTTTTGAAAGATAAGTCTGAATTTGGCGTGTTTGATGTCGATGCCGACAAGCTGGCGCCAGATGAAAACGTTGATTTGCCGCAATTTGAAGTCAATGCGCCTGGCAAAGGGCCAGCGCTGGTGATCCATGATCATAAGTTAGCGCGTCAATTGCTAGGACGGACAGTTAAAAAGTGACCGATGCAGCCCCTTCATCAGCTGCATTAAGAGCGCCTGGCGCCGGTAAAACAATTAAACGCCGGGCCGCTGAAACGGTGTTGTGGACCCTCAGCGGGCAGGGTTTTTCAAGTATTTTTCGACTTGCCAGCAATCTTGTTCTTGCGCGTTTGCTGATGCCGGAAGCCTTCGGCATCATAGCAATTACCTTCTCAATCAAGACCTTTTTAGACCTGCTGACCGATGTCGGGCTCAATCAAAATGCCATTCAAAGCCAACATGGTGACGATCCAGTCTTTTTAGATACACTGTGGACGCTGCAGATTGCACGGGGACTTGTCGTTGCGACTGCGCTGTGTCTCGTTGCCAGCGTTTTTGTATTTACATCTGTGACGACGCTGTTCGCCGAAGGAAGCGCATATCGCGCATCGCAGCTCCCAGGACTTATAGCGCTGCTTGCTCTTGTCTCCGTCATGCGCGGATTTGCGCCAACAAAAGCAATTTCAGCCCAGCGGCACATGCAATTCGGTCGACTGACAGGCATTGCCCTAGCATCTCAAGTTTTGAGCTCTTGCGCGACCATCGTTGCTGCACTTGCAGGTGCTTTTGTGTGGTCTTTTGCCATTGGAACTATAATTGGCTCGTTTTTTGGCGTGATGCTAAAGTATCTTCTTATTGAAGGACGCCTCAATCGCTTCGCCTTTAATAAAACTCACGCCATTCAGCAGTTTCATTTCGGTAAGTGGATTTTTGTGAGTACGATTTGCGGATATCTGCACAACCATAGTGACAAAATTATTCTCGCCAATGCTCTGAGCGCGAGCGCTCTCGGCGTGTATTACATTGGCCTCATGTTGGCCAAGTTACCAACGCAACTTGGTAAAAAAATGATGGCCAGGACAATCAGCCCTGTTCTTAGGGAACGTCCTCCGTGGAAAAGCACGGCGAATTTTTTGTCGCTACGAAAACTTCGTTTTGTTTTTTCTTTTGGGCTTACTTCGGGCCTGGTGGTTTTGTCTTTCCTCGCACCGCAATTGGTATCTGTCCTGTATGATGATCGCTATCAAATGGCATCGCAGATCGTCATCATGGCATGCATGGCCAATATGCCGAACGTCGTCACGATGTCACATGACCGCATTCCAATAGCCGCTGGCGATACGAGAACCTTTTTCAACTGGGTTTTTGTAAAGACCGTTGTTCAGCTTTTGTGTTTCATCATCGCCCTTCACTATGCCGGGCTTTTCGGCGCCATTATATCGCCAGGCCTAAGCGCTATCCTGGTTTATCCTATGGCCGCATTTATCGCCAATAAGTACAAAGGATGGGACATTCTTCATGATGCCTCCGTTGCAGTTTTTGCGTTCATCTGCATCGCACTCATTGCTTTTTATCATGCTGAGGCCATTACGGACTTCTATCAGCTAAGCCGTTCAGATCTTTGATTTGAGCACCTTATCACATTGAGAGTTCCGCGGTATTTCCGGCCCGCATAGCTGTGCGGCGTCTCCAATTTTTTTGCACACTCGCCAAAACGGCATATTTTGATACGCCAACAACCACAAACTACAGCGGATATATTTTGCGGGCATCAGGGCAACAAAAACCTATCCTGCAGATGACAGGATTTTCCGCTCATTGGCGGACAAATTCGTCCCAATATCGGCTCAACGGGGTGCTGTCGGAGGGGTCGTTCAATTCCGCCCAAGGTCCATATGGGCCTTGTTGGCTAAGACATCGGACAAAATTCGTAGTAAGGGCGTCAGGCGCGAACTCTAGCATTGCATCATTCATCGCCTTTTGCACGCGAGCGGCTTCATCTGAACGCATCCAGGCCTTGTAAAAGGCGAGCACGTCATCGCTGCGTCGCATTTGTTTATCTCTTAAATCATCGTGGCTCGACCCCTCATACGCGCCAACGAATTTAACGCCGTATTGCTGCGCTATCGCCTGATTTCTTCGCTGCGTGCTGATTTTTTTCCCCAGGTAGCCCTCTGGGGATGTGTCAGAAAGATATTCCGTAATCCGCCTAGCCAGCGCCTTAGGGTCAGATTTGAATTCAGCCATCCACCGTTCAGTCCACGCTTTACTTGTCTTATAGACGTCTCCAAACAGTCGATTATCTTTCTTATAATGAAAACCGCCGCTCCAATAGGTAGTAGTAGAATAACCAAAGCGCGAGCTCGGCTCGGGGTTTTTCGCGGTCGCCCTGTTATACCAAGCCATGCCCTCAAGTGCCGGCTTAAGAGAGTATTGCGGCCAAGGCGTATGGGTTGCAATCACCATTGTCCACTCTTGCTGCCTGCCTGCATCTTCCAAAGCCTGCGCAAAGTGCTCTGCAAACATCGCGGAAACGTAGCCATAGGCTATTCGGTGCGGTTTGCCACGAGGGGGCGCTGTCTTATGTTTGCGCAAGTACAAGCCAAGGCCTTGGAAATGCCCCGTATGCCGCTGAAAAGGGCCAGCCCAATTCCATATTTCATTGCCGATTTCCAGATATAGCATCTTGTTTGTTGGATAGTCTTCGGCAATGAGTTCTGCCACAACAGCGTCCGCGTAACGTCGCCACTCCAAACTTGATAGCGTCGCTTGTGCAATTTCAGGTACCTTTGTTGATTGAATATAGTTGTAGGCCTTACGATCACCCCAATCGACATCCCCCGGAAAGCTTGGGCGCCCAATCATCGGCGGCACGTTTATCCAGACAGCAACCCCAGCATCGCGCGCGAGACGAAACGGCAGCTTCAACGGGGCACCCGCAAACGGCAAGTGATTGATCGGCCGTTTGGACGGTTCATAGGTAAACGGCCCATCATTGAGCATCGGCAAGCGCGCTTTTGCGCCCCAATACGGCGCATTCCAGTGCGCGAGTTGATCCACACTGCGAATATGGGAGTTGTTGGTGGCAAACCAGCCCATTGTTCTCACAACGTCGTAAGCGCCGACGAAATCTAAGAAATGCGGCCTGAACGTCTGGCCGTTGGCAATAAGCTTTTCATCTTCTGCCCTAAAGACGCGAATATCAGAAACGCAGCCCGACCGAATCTCAATAATGTTGACCGATGTCCAGTTGTCTCTTGGTTTTGCGATAAATTCTATTCGGTTTGGCGACACACTAACATCTCGACCACCCAGCCTGATCGCGAGATCTGCGTCACCCTTCCATGTGATCACCCATCGTCCTGCGTAGTATTCAGGAGCACGTCTGGCTGCGCCCCGAATAAGACCCAGATTAATGCGAGAGCCGTCAGGCAACGGCCCACAAAAGGCCCGCAGCTGCGTGTCATAGAGCCCCTGCTCTACAAGTTGCGAGAAATTTAGTTCGGGTTTCTTTTTTAAGCTGCGCTGCCATTGCAGTTTGGCCGTACCAACATGTTTGAGAACATTGATCAGGGGATCTGATGTGCCATAGCTAATCAGACTGGAAACGCCGAACTGAGTTTTCGGATGTCCATCCTCAGCAGCAGCAACCGAACCATGGCAAGGCGCATAAATTGCCGCGAGCAAGACTGCCAAAGCTGTGCAAACGCGCTGTTTGGGTCGCTGTCTATCTGTCATCGTTAAACATTCAAAAGTGTTTGATCCTCGTTGGCAGATGATCCCGTTACCATGCGACGCAATTCACCGACAACACGCGCCGCTTTGTTGGTCTAAAACGGTCACGATGATCTCCTAGCGGCGGTACAGCAAAAAACGAGCACTCAGCACATCGGAACGGCTGATATTGCTTTTTGTTTATGGCACCAAGCCCCCCTATGCCGCGCGCAGCAGAGGTGTCCACCACGTCTCGTTTTGGAGATACCAGTTGGTCATGGCTTTAAATCCATCGCTAAAGTCATGTGCCGGTACATAGCCCAGAGTTCTCTCAATTTTTGAGCAGTCGATGGCATAGCGCCGGTCATGACCAGCGCGGTCAGTCACAAAAGTCTTCAGTGAAGAACTCGGCTTTCCTTGAGCAGCTGGTGCATTGGGAAAGCGACGCGCTAAGGATGGGTTCGCCTCAAAAGCTGCATCCACCGCAGCACACAGGTGATCAATAACACTCAGATTGGGTAACTCCTCGCCGCCGCCGATATTATAGACCTCATCGACCTGCCCGTTTTGCAGGATAAGCTCAATGCCGCGGCAATGATCTTCAACGTAAAGCCAATCCCGCACATTCATACCATCGCCATAGATTGGCAGGCTGCGACCGTGCAGACAGTTTAGCAAAAACAGCGGAATGAGCTTTTCGGGAAATTGGTATGGACCATAATTGTTGGAGCAATTTGAGATGGTCGTCTGCAAACTATAAGTGTGATGATAGGCCCTCACCAAATGGTCTGAGGCCGCTTTACTCGCCGAATAAGGCGAATTGGGCGCATAGGGTGTGGTCTCTGTAAAAGCTGGGTCATCGGGCCCGAGACTGCCATAGACCTCATCAGTCGAAACATGATGAAAGCGATGCGGCTTGCCCGACCCAGTGTCGAGCCAAACGGCTTTGGCAGCCTTGAGCAAGCTGTGCGTTCCATTCACATTGGTATCAATAAACGCGTCAGGGCCATGGATAGAGCGATCAACATGGCTTTCGGCTGCGAAGTGAACCAACGTATCGATCTCATGGGCGCGCAGTGCTGTTTCAACGGCATCGTAATCACGAATGTCAGCATGTAAGAACGTGATATCGCTCACCCCGTCCAGACTAGCCTTGTTTCCGGCGTAGGTGAGTGCATCCAAAACAACAACAGTGTCCGCAGGATGCTTATGACGCCAATATCGCACGAAGTTAACGCCAATAAAACCTGCGCCCCCAGTAATGAGTAAGTTAGCCATGAGATTTAAGTGTCCGCAGTGTTTCTCTTAATTGGGAACGCCAATGCGGCGCCGGCGCACCAAGCAGTTGCCAGGTTTTTGCTTTGTCTAACACGGAGTATGCTGGCCGAGCGGCTGGAGTCGGATACTCAGATGTCGCTATCGGGCTTATTGGGATATCGCCCGAAAGCACCCCTAGTGCAACAGCTTCCTCTTGAATGGCAACAGCAAAGTCGTACCAACTGGCCGCGCCGCTGTCGCTATAATGATAAATGCCAGACGCTCCCTTTTCCGCCATTTGCCAAAGCGCGCTTGCAAGGCCACGTGCATATGTCGGGGTCCCAATTTGATCAGTCACGACGGACAGTGCCGGTTTAGATGCCATGAGACGCAACATCGTATTTACGAAATTACTGCCTGCGGCGCCATACACCCAAGATGTGCGCACGAGAAGCGTGTCTCCATCCACGGCATGTTCGCCCGCCAGTTTGCTTGCGCCATAAACGCTTTGCGGGTTCGTCGCATCGCCCGGCAAATAGGGCGAAGACTTTCGTCCATCAAAAACAAAATCTGTCGAAACATGCACCAGTTTTGCCGTGTGTTCGGCTGCAGCTTTTTGCAGCGCCTTTACCGCAACGCCGTTTATCTGATGCGCAAGCTCGGCTTCGCTTTCGGCTTTATCCACCGCGGTATATGCAGCTGCGTTGATAATCAAATCTGGCGCTTGCGATGCAATCACATCGGCTATTAAAGGCGTATTGACGAGGTCGAGTTCCATCCGCGTAAGGCCAACTGCTTCAACGTGCGGCGGGCACGTCGCAAGCAGCGCTTTGCCCAACTGGCCGTTCGCACCTGTTACAACGGCCTTCATATTTAAAATGTCACCGCTTCAGACAATGGCTTTCCCGCAACATCTTTTGCGGACAGTTGGGGCTCGATACCATCAAGAGGCCAATCGATCGCCAGCGCCGGGTCGTTCCACAATACCGTGTGTTCATGTGCAGGGTCGTAATAGTCCGTACACTTATACATAAAGTCCGTACCATCCTCTAAGCAGAGGAAGCCGTGCGCAAATTGCGGCGGCACCCACAGCATACGCTTGTTTGCTGAGGATAATTCTACTCCGATACTTTTGCCGAATGTGGGTGATGATTTGCGAATATCGACAGCAACATCAAACACCCGGCCTGCCGTGACACGAATAAGCTTTCCTTGCGTGTGCTGCGTTTGATAATGCAGCCCGCGCAGGACACCTTTGCTAGACCGGCTATGATTATCCTGCACAAAGCGCTCTGTTATGCCCAGATCAGCAAAAACTTCAGCATTCCAGCTTTCTAGAAAGAAACCGCGCTCATCGCCAAAAACGCGTGGCTCAAGGATTTTTACATCCGGCAAATCCGTGTCAATCACCTGCATTTAAAGCGGCGCCTTGTTACTGAGGAGGCTTAACAGATAGTCGCCATACCCACTTTTCACGAGCGGTTTGGCAATGCTTTCCAATTGCGTGTCATCGATAAAGCCTTGGCGCCAGGCAATCTCTTCTGGGCAGCAGATTTTCAAGCCTTGGCGATCTTCCACGACACGTACATATTGCGCAGCGTCGAGAAGCGAGCCGTGGGTGCCAGTGTCGAGCCAGGCAAAGCCGCGGCCCATCAGCTCGACCGATAAATTGCCGGCTTCCAAATACAGGCGGTTAACGTCAGTTATCTCTAACTCACCACGCGGCGAAGGCGTGATTGCGTGCGCATAGTCCACAACCTTCTCATCATAGAAATAAAGGCCGGTTACGGCATAATTGGATTTTGGGTTCTGCGGTTTTTCCTCAATGGTTTGCGCCCTGCCGCCGGCATCGAAAGACACGACACCATAAGCCTTGGGGTCGTTTACGTAGTATCCGAAGACTGTCGCGCCCTTATCCTGCGCATTGGCGCGGCCCAAAATTTCCTGCAAGCCGTGCCCGTAAAAGATGTTATCACCCAAAATTAATGCGCTTGGCTGCCCGTCTACGAAATCGGCACCGATATGAAAGGCCTGTGCAAGACCACCTGGGTTCGGCTGTACCGCGTAGCTCAAAGATAGGCCCCATTCGCCGCCATCACCAAGCAATCCCTCGAATATGGATTTATCCTGAGGCGTGGTTATAATCAAAATTTCAGTAATGCCCGCCATCATCAACACAGACAGCGGATAGTAAATCATCGGCTTATCATATACCGGCATGATCTGCTTTGAGCCGGCTTTTGTCAGCGGGTATAACCGCGTCCCTGAACCACCAGAGAGAATAATTCCACGTCGTTTCATCAGGGCGTTTTTCAGAGCTGTTGCAGTGCACGATCAATCGCCTGCGTTATGCAGGATAAGTGTTGCCGATACCTAAACACTGCGCAGACTGCAACCTTGATTTTACCGCATTTAAAAGGGCTTTACGGCAGCAAAGAATGCGGTGGCTGAAATCCCGACCCAGTACAGATAAGCAGCGGAACGACCAACAAACATAGAGCGTTTGAGCTGCTGCTCAATTTGCGCATTTGGCCCGGCGGATAGAATCGCAAACTTCGCCTGCCATTCATGCATGATGAGGCGCAGGATAACGCCGATAATCAGCATGAGGCCGTAGGTCATCACCTTGGCCGAATACCAATAGCTACCCTCAAATGCCTCAAATGGGCCATATCCAAGCAGCGAGCTGAGCCCCGTCCCAATAAGCGTTGGAATAAGCAAATAACGGGTCCAATCTTCAATGCGGTACAGCGTTTTAGAGACTGGCTTATAGCGCACCGAAAAGGCTATCCATGTCAGCGCAAACCACGCCGCGTAAGCCGCCCACATGCCGACGAGCCAGCCGCCGCCGAGGGGCTGCAAGCCCCAGATGTAGCCCATATGCAGCCCGAGCGGCAGTAAAGAGATGATGCCGGTCCGCGCCATGATATCAATGCGAAATGCGGTATCCATGTGACGCATGCGTTCGTCATAGGTCAATTTGGTGTCGAGCACCTTATAGGATGTTTGAAACACGCCCCACTCGCCGCCAAGCCAATACACCATGGCCAGAATGTGCAGCCAGCGTAGGATCTCCAGTTCGTTTTCCATCGCGCATGCCCTCCAAGCTTCGCAGTGGGCACACGCTGCCGAATAATGGCGCGCGGGCAAATGATGTGAGTCAATTTTTGAAAGAGGCGGGTTTTGAAATAGGCCAGACCGCGCCATTCAGAGGGAAATCTGGGCCCACACGGCCCATACTTATGGTTAATTAATAACTTGCGTTTAGTGCATAGCGCGGTTTGAAGGTGCGAGCGGGCCTTTAACAATAACAAACGTGTTTCAAGCGGCGGCGAATAAAGGGCGAACACTATGCGCGCTGGCATAACCATTTGTGCGATTTTTTTGGGCCTCATCGCGCGCCATCATGAAAGCGCCTGTGCCGCCGACACTCTTAATACACCCGATTGGCTGAGCGTCTCTGGCATCGTGCGCGCGCGCCATCAGTTTCTGGAAAACCAGTTTCGGCCAGGATTTCCCGATGAGCCGGACCACATTTTGGCGCTACGTTCCTTGCTCGATGTCAAAATCAAGCCGAGCCAATCGCTGACTCTGGGCTTTGAAATGCAGGACGGGCGCATCATTGGCGCCAGTGACGCAACGCCGCTCAATACCGGCGTGGTGAATACGTTTGAACTGTTGCGGGCCTATGCCAGCCTTGAGCTTGATGATGTGTTCGACACGGCAGGCAGCCATCGGTTCACAGTGGGCCGGATGACCTTAGAGCTTGGCCGCGGCCGGTTGATCGGGCGCAATGGCTTTCGCAATACCATCAATGCATTCACAGGCATTCACTATACCTGGACGCGCCCCGACACGACACTTGATGCATTTTGGGTGTTACCGGTCGACCGCCGGCCGAATACCCGCGCGGCACTGCTCGAAAACGAGACGGCGTTTGACCGGGAAAGCTTCGCCCAGCAGCTCTGGGCAATCCATTGGGAGCAGCGCAATCAAGCTTGGGGCCTGACCACACAGCTTTACGTCTTCGGCATTCATGAGCGCGATGAGCCGGATCGCCAAACCCGCAATCGTCAACTTTATACACCAGGCTTCGCGATCTTTAAGTCTGCCGCGCCTGATGAGTGGTTTGTTGACCTTGAAATGTCGCTCAACTTTGGCAAATCAAACCGGACCGCAGCGGCCACCGATACCCAGCGGCTGGAACATTTCGGCTTTACCGCACATGCGGAAGTAGGCTACCGCTTTGATGTGGCTTGGACACCTATGCTGCTC
>JBCCLR010000038.1:0-22444 GCA_039026755.1 Pseudomonadota bacterium
ACCTTTTCAATAAGGCCCGCATGGAGCGCTGGTGCACCCTCGCCCAGCTCCAGCATGTCGCCAAGAACCGCAATGCGCCGCCCACGCGCGCCTACATTTACGCTTGCAAAAGTCTCTAGAGCTGCCGTTACCGACGCTGGATTTGCATTATAGCTGTCATCCATCAGCTGGGCCGACCCGCCGCCAACCGGCACGTTCGTCACCGCGCCGCGACCCGGCAGCGCGCGCATTTCGGCAAGCGACAATCCGGCGAGGCCAAGATCACCGCCAATGGCTTTGACGCCGGCAAGACACGCGATCGCGTTCATCACCCAATGCGCGCCTGGGATACCAACTTTGAACATCAAGGTCTCATCACCGATCGTTGCAGACAAGGCCGTACAATCGGCGTGGCGCGAGACTGTGACCGGGCGCACATCAGCGCTTGATGCCATGCCAAAGGTAAGAATGTGCGCCGCGCCACACGCTTCAGCGGCAGCTTTCAAGCGGGCAAAGTGTTTGTTGTCTGCGGGCAAGATGGCCGTGCCGCCAGGCTCAAGACTTGTAAAAATCTCTGCTTTGGCGTCTGCGATGCCTTCTTCATTTTCAAAATGTTCGTAATGGGCCAGCGCGATGGTAGTGATCAGGGCCACATGCGGGCGCACCCAGGCGCTCAGCTCCGTCAGCTCGCCGGCATGGTTCATCCCCATTTCGAATATGCCATACTGGGTTTCGAGCGGCATGCGCGCCAACGTCAGCGGCACGCCCACATCATTGTTGAAGCTGCGTACATTGGTATGGGCCAGTCGCTCGCGGCCCAAACAGCGAAACAGCGCGTCCTTTAAGCTGGTTTTTCCAACCGAGCCTGTAACGCCGATGATCTTTGCATCAACCGCAGCGCGGCGCGCCACGCCCATGGCGATGAGCGCTTGCTTGGGGCAGTCACAGCGGATCAGCCGGGCGTCATCAATCGTCTCAGGCGGCGTCCAATCGCGGCGTACGAGCGCTATGGCAGCGCCTTTTTCAAAGGCCATGGGTACAAAATCATGGCCATCCATTTGCGTGCCCGGCATGGCGAAAAAGGCATCACCTTCGCGCACATCGCGGCTATCGATCGCCAGGCCAAAGATTGCGCTGTCTGGGCCAGATGAGACCGCGTCAGCGGCATCGCAAATCGACTTGACGGTCCATAGCGGCTGCAGCGCTTCGGCTTTTGAATATGCCGCCATCATGCCAGGCCCCGCCGCAATTCGCCGCGGCCTTCGAGGATCGCGCGCGCCACATCGCGGTCATCAAAGGGTGTGACTTTGCCGGCAACATGTTGGCCACGTTCGTGCCCTTTGCCAGCAATCAAAACGGTGTCGCCTGGCTGCGCGGTGGCAATTGCAGTCTCGATTGCTAGCGCACGGTCGCCAATATCCTGGGCGCCTGGGCAGGCCACTAAAATTTCGCTGCGAATCTGCGCGGGGTCCTCAGAACGTGGGTTATCGTCGGTGACAATTGCGCTGTCCGCCATCTGCGCTGCGATTTTGCCCATCTGAGGGCGCTTGCCTGCATCCCGGTCACCACCGCAGCCGAACACCACACTGAGCGCACCACTGGTGTGGCTGCGCAGTGCGCCAAGGGCGGCGCGCAGGCCATCTGGCGTATGTGCATAATCGACAATAACCGATGTTTTAGCCTGCGCGTCAGAAACCCGCTCAAGCCGCCCTGCAACAGGCTTTAAGGCGGCAAAATGCGGCAGGATATCACCCCAGCTTGGCCCCGACGCTTGCAGCAAACCCGCTGCCAACAGCGCATTATCAACCTGAAAACCGCCCATCAGGGGAAAATCGATCGTAAAGCTGCGGCCCTCCGCTTCAATCACGATGCGCTGGCCCGCGCCGGTTGGTTGGCGCAGCAGAAGCTTGGCATGCTCGCCCTTAAAGCCGACCAGACAAAGGGGCAGGCCACGTGCCCATGCGATGTCGATAAACCGGTCCGCATGATCAGCATCAGCATTGATGACGGCCCGACCACGCGGCGGCAGCACTTCGCCAACCAGCCGGAGCTTTGCATAGAGGTAGTTTTCAAAGCTGCCATGATAATCAAGATGATCGCGCGTGATGTTGGCAAAGGCTGCGGCCTCAAGCTGCGCGCCATCAATCCGGAATTGATCAAGACCGTGGCTGGAGGCTTCGAGCGCCACATGCGTGATGCCTTGTTCGTCGAGGCCAGCAAGGATTTCTTGAAACTTCACAGTGTCGGGTGTGGTTAGGCCAAAACCAGCGTGCGCAGCTTGAGTTTGTACACCCAAGGTACCAATGCTTGCCGCTGTCAGACCCAGCGCGCGGCCAAGCTGCGCATAAAGATCCACCGTAGAACTTTTGCCATTAGTACCTGTCACGGCAACGCAGTGGCGCGGCTGACGTGCAAACCAGTTGGCCGCGATATGGGCCAGCGCGCGCCGGGCTTGCGGCGCGGAAACCTGCGCAACATCGCTAGGCAAATCGATGCTGCGGCCTTGGTCGAGCAAAATAGCCGCAGCGCCCTGTTCCAACGCTTGCGGAATAAAGGTTGCACCATCCACTTTGGCGCCTTGCAGGGCGGCGAATAAAAAATCCTCACCAACATCTTGCGAATTCAAAGCGATCCCGCGGATCAGGCGGTCCGGTAGGTCTTGGCCGGGGAGCAGCTCGGTGAGCGCTTTCGGGCCATAATGCTGCGCCATCACCGCCCCTCCCAGCCTTGCGGCGGCGCATAAGCTGCAGTTTGCACCATGGTATCGCTGAGCCAGTCTTCGCTATGAAACTGCGGCGTAACGCCCAAAAATGTGGCTGATCGCTGAATAAACTGGCCGGCAATATGGGCTACATTGGCCCCTGCCCCGCGCGCGCCATTCTTCGAAACGGCCTGCGGAGAATCTAGCAGCATGACAATCACATATTGCGGCGCATGCATCGGAAACGCACCAAGAAAGGTGTTGATATTGTGCTCTTTATCATAGCCCAGTGCATCACTGCGGGCGCGCTCTGCCGTCCCGGTTTTACCGCCCACCCGCAGACCTGGTACATCAGCAGCGCGGCCGGTGCCTTGGGCCACAGCAAGCCGCAGCATTTGGCGCACGGCGCGCGCATGCGGTGCGGACAATACGGGAGGATTTGAAATGGGCTGCGGCATAACCATGGCGCTACCGTGCGGTAACAAGGTGGCCTCAACGCGGCGACCATCGTTCAATACCGTGGCAGCAGCCTGCGCTAAATGCAGCGGCGTAACAGCGATGCCGTGACCATAGGCAACGGTGGCCGAAGCGATTTTGCCCCAGCGCGACGCCATGCGGTAGGTGCTCGTTTCATTCAGTTCGACCCGCAGCGGCTTTAATAGGCCAAGGGCTGATAGAAACGCACGCTGGCGTTCTGCGCCAATGGCAACACCCAGCCGGCCAGCGCAGGTATTGGATGACCGAATAAGCGCCTGCGCCATGGTCATCGGCCGGCGAATGGCCCAGCGATCATAGATTATTTTATCGCCAAGCTGCAGCGGCTCTGACGCATCGCATATGGTTGCTGGCTTGATCAGCCCGAGTTCTAAGCCTTGCGCCATGGTAAAGGTTTTGAACGTGGAGCCGAGCTCATAGGTACGATCTGTGACGCGGTTGGCTTGATAAGCTGCCGGGCTCGCGGTGACATCATTGGGGTCAAAATCTGGCAACGACGCCATGGCGAAAACCTCGCCGGTGGCGATGTGCAAAACTGCGCCAAGCCCAGCGCGCGCCTGATAGCGCGCAATGCCTTTTAATAATTCATCCTCAAGCGCGTGCTGCACGCGCATGTCAAGGCTCAGACGCAGCGGCACTTTACGCTGCTGCGTGTCGCTGAGCCGGGCGTTGAAATAGCTTTCAACGCCAAGCCGGCCAACGCCATCAGCGTCAGCAAAGCCGATGACTTGAGCCGCCAAACGGCCTGCGGGATAAGCGCGCCGGTACTCATCCTCAAACTGCAGGCCAGGATCGCCATACGCACTTAAATAACCGGCTTGGCGCGCCGAAATATGGCGCTTTATCTTGCGCATTGGCGCCGTCGGTTCAAGGCGCGCATTTACATAAGCGTATTTTAACTCTGGAATGACTTTGAGAACCTGCGCCGTGGCCGCTTCGCGGTCCATAATCTCATGTGGCCGCACGATTAGCGTTCGTGAAGGGATCGATTTGGCCAGGATGGCGCCATGGCGATCGGTGATGTGCGCGCGCGGCGGAACCGGGATCTGGGCTAAGCTCTGGATCGGGCTTGCTGAATTGTCCGCTTCCAGCACCGTAAGCTGAAACAACCGAAAAGTGACCGCCATAAACAGCGCCATGACCACAATCATGGTGCGGAACAGGCGCTCGCGGGCACGCTGTAAAGCGCTGCGCCGACCACCTGGCACCGTGATGACGCGCGTCGGACGCACAAGGCTGAGGGGACGGTTCATAGCGATAGCTCCGCAATGAGATCGTCAAGCGTCTCAATGGGCGTAGCACGTGAAGCTGGCGGCGCCGCACGCGGGGATTTTGGCCGTGGCCGTGGCCGCGGGCGCGGCGCCAGCACATGGCGAGAGGAGGATTGCAGCTGATCTGGCCGGGCTGGGCCCAGCGTGTTCAGCGCGCCCGCCCAGCGCTCAATCTCGCTCATGCGGCTGAGCACCAGCTCCTGCGTGCGCAGCGTCTCTAGCCGGAGCGTATCAGCCTGCACTTGGCGTACCAGCGCCCGCATTTCGACCGCTTCTTGGCGCACATAATAGCCCGAGAGTTGCGCGGTGCTGGCAAACAGCGCGAGCATGCTTAAGCAGATCACACGAAAAGCCATTAAAACGCCCCCTCCGCACCCCAGCCAGGCGCTTGGGTGCGTACCGCAACGCGCAACTTCGCCGACCGCGCCCGGCCATTGCCGGCAATCTCCGCTGCACGGGCGGTAATCGCTTTGCGCGATATGGCCGTGAAAGAAGGTGCTGGCCCGCGCAGCGCAAGATCGGGCTGATGGCGCGATGGACGCACACGCGCGACCTTGCCGCTGCGTTCTGCGATGAAGCGTTTAACGATGCGGTCCTCAGCGGAATGAAAGGTCACGACACATAGCCGAGCCTCCGGCGCCAGCACAATTTCAGCAGCGACCAGCACTCGGCGCAGTTCGCCCAGTTCGTCGTTGACGGCGATGCGCAGCGCCTGGAATACTCGTGCGCTTGAGGCAATTTCATTACGCTGGCCGACCGTGGCCGCAATCAGCTGGCGCAGCTCAAATGTGCGCGCTATGGGCGCTTTCGCGCGGGCCGTAACAATTTTCGCAGCAATGCGCTTGGCCTGACGCTCATCGCTATAGAGCCTAAAAATATGCGCCAAATCTTCGGGCGCCCAGCTGTTCACCAGGTCGAACGCACTGTCGCCGCGGCCTGACATGCGCATGTCGAGCGGGCCATCCTGCATATAGGAAAAGCCCCGCTCAGGCCGATCCACGTGCATGGATGAAACACCGATATCAAGAACGATGCCATCAACGCTGGTCAGCGCGGCGCTTTTGAGCAACGCCTGCATATCAGAAAACTGCCCCTCAACGAGCGTGAAGCGTTTGCCGAACTCATCGACCAAAGGTTGCGCAAAAACTTTAACGCTAGGATCGCGGTCGATGGCCACAACGCTGCAGGCGCTACGCTCTAAAATCGCGCGGCTATATCCCCCAGCACCGAACGTACCGTCGACGATCACTCCGCCGCGGCTTAGGTGCAGGCCATCGAGCACCTCGTCAAGCAGCACCGGAATATGCGGCGGCCCGGAGGCCTCATTACGCGCCGGTGGAGCCATTAGGTCAGCTCCTCATTGATATCGTAATCGGGGTCTTTTTCACGCTTCATAGAGACAAAGCGGGCTTCGGTATAAATGACGAAATAATCACCCATGCCGTCAAAAATGCATTCTTTGGCAATCTCAGACCGGCGGATATGGCTTTTTGATAGCCCAATACGCCCGGCCCCATCGCAGGGCGACGTCGCCGCCCCACTAAAGAAAAACCGGCGCAAGTCATCGGCTGATACATCAGGGATATCAACCTCTTCGCCTGCCTTTAAT
Organism: Pseudomonadota bacterium; assembly: GCA_039026755.1. Classification (GTDB taxonomy): domain Bacteria; phylum Pseudomonadota; class Alphaproteobacteria; order Sphingomonadales; family CAKZYD01; genus CAKZYD01. Next base: position 6,056 of record JBCCLR010000038.1, read on the forward strand.
GTGTTGAGCTTTGCCTTCACCTCGCTCGCCAGATATGCCACGATATGCGACTTATCTTGCGCCATAATCATATGGATTTCATCGCCGGGAACGCCGCTATTCTCGAGCGTTTTGCGAAACTTAGACGGCAATGAGACACGCCCTTTGGCGTCCACCTTGTGCCGAAACGTTCCACCAAAATAGTCTAGCATTGCTAGGCCCCGATCCATGATGTTCAGCTGGCTTTTTAAGAGCTTGGCTGCAGCGGCGACCGGCGCGCTAAAAATACCAGCTGAAAATCCATTGCGCCGATGGCTGCAAACGCACGCAGTCCGGCCCGTCTTGTGTACGGGAGCTATGGTAAACAATCAATGAAAAGTCGCTATTTTTTATGCAACTTCATTATAATTTCATGCCTTTATATTGATAATTTGATAAACACGCTTCTTTATTTTCCCATTTTTATCAATGCCTAGAACAGCGTAATATTCAGCTTTAATTTAAGTTTTGTTTATTATTTGTTCGCAGAAACGGCGTGGCAGATCGAAGATTTTAGCATATTAGCCGGCGTTGCGACGGTGCATGCGGCGACATTGTCCTGTCGTCCCACGGCGTGCACTTTTATCCCACCAGGTTGGGATATGATCAGCGCGTGGAAGGTCTTTGGACGATAATAGGCGCTGCGAATCGCAGCAAATCAGTGTATAGAGTTAAGATCAGGCCGGCGCACGCAGCTATCCAAACCGCCCGGTGCGGATGGAGTAATCCGCCGCGATGGCGTAGTCTGGGTCATCATCGGCATCTACGATAAGTTGCCCGGCCTTATTCAGCAAATAATGGCAATCACGGGTTAGGTGGCGCAGCTGCACGGTTTTGCCCTGCTGCGCATATTTGTTGGCAATATCTTCAATGGCTTGCAGCGCCGATTGATCGTAGACCCGGCTCCCAGCAAAATCGATGATCACGTTAGCCGGGTCGCCAGCCACGTCAAACAGCTCTTGAAAGCTGTCCGTGGATCCAAAAAACAGGGGGCCATTGATGCGATACACTTTTGTGTCATCAGCGGCTCGGTGGGTCTGCGCGTGAATATCGGACGCATTGGTCCAGGCATAGGCAAGCGCGGAGACGATAACCCCGACGACCACTGCAATGGCCAGGTCAAAGAATACCGTCACCACGGTCACAAGCACAATCACCATGGCGTCCGTAAGCGGGATCCGGCGCATCATTTTAATGGAGTGCCAAGCGAATGTGCCGATCACCACCATGAACATTACGCCGACGAGTGCGGCGAGCGGGATCTGCTCAATCGCGCTGGAGCCAACCAAAATGAAGGCAAGCAAGAACAGCGCAGCGGCAATTCCGGACAGCCGCGTGCGGCCACCTGATTTCACATTGATCATACTCTGGCCAATCATTGCGCAGCCGCCCATGCCGCCAAAAAATCCGGTCGCAAAATTAGCGACCCCTTGCGCCACGCATTCTTGAGATGCGCCGCCGCGCTCACCGACGATTTCACCGACCAGGTTGAGCGTAAGCAGGCTTTCAATCAGTCCGATGGCCGCCAGAATAACCGCGTAGGGCAAAATGATTTGCAGCGTCTCTAAGGTGAGCGGAACATTTGGGATCGAAAACACCGGCAAGCCGCCCTTGATGGTCGCAAGGTCGGCAACGCGCGGCACATCAATGCCAAACGCAATAACAATCGCAGCGACGATCCCAATACCCGCCAGCGGCGCGGGGATCGCTTTGGTGAGCTTGGGCGTGAGCCATATAATCGCCATGGTGAGCGCGGTAAAAAACAGCATCAGATAGAGCGGCATGCCGGTTAAATAATCGGCGGTGAACACATGGACGATCGCGCTTTCATGGCTGGTTGCAAGATTTTGCAAGGCCACGGGTTCGCCCGGCGCTTCGAACTGCGTCAACTGTGCTAAAAAGATAACGATAGCCAGGCCATTCACAAAACCAAGCATCACCGGATGCGGCACCAGACGAATGAACTTTCCGAGCTTAAAGATGCCGGCAAGCACCTGCAAAACCCCCATCAAAATGACCGTCAAAAACAGATATTCTGCGCCATGTTCAGCCACTAAGGAGACCATGACGACTGCCAACGCGCCGGTTGCGCCAGAGATCATGCCTGGCCGGCCGCCGATACAGGCCGTCACCAATCCAACGATAAATGCAGCATACAGACCCACCAGCGGATGGACACCAGCAACAAATGCAAAAGCCACCGCCTCTGGCACCAGTGCCAATGCAACAGTGAGGCCTGATAAGATATCAATACGTGCTTGCTCAGCTGTGAGGCCATTGCCGCGCAGCGGCTTAATCGGCAGCGCCAGCAAATCTGCAAATGCGCTTAAGGTGTTGGTTTTTGTCAAAAAAAAGATATCCCTATATTGCCTGGCCTAACCAGCTAACTAGGACCCATGCATCAGAAAACAACGCAGTGACCATCAAGCGGCACGCCAGGCAGCGTGTAAGCCGGGTTCTGTCCCTCTCGCGCGAGCGCGTGATTAGACGGCCATTCATCTCATGCACAGGCATTGCTGCCTGTGTCTTGCAATCAACCCGGACGGTCGGCCGCACAGCCTTGGACCTGCAAAGCTGGTCCATACCGCCCCTATTCGATCTTGCTCCCGGTGGGGTTTACCGTGCCGCCACTGTTGCCAGCGGCGCGGTGCGCTCTTACCGCACCCTTTCACCCTAACCTCGAAGCCAGCTTAAGCTGGTTTCGAGGCGGTTTGCTTTCTGTGGCACTTTCCCTGAGGTTGCCCTCGCCGGGCATTACCCGGCACCGTTTGTGCGTGGAGCCCGGACTTTCCTCTGCTTGCCCGTTATAGGCATGCAGCGACCGTCCCGCCGCCTGGCGCTGCGCTGATGTGGGCTGGAATGCCGCAAAAATCAAGAGGCTTGCTTTTATGCAGGGACATAGCCACTGTGCCGCCGAACGAGGAGAACGATGTCGCATCATGTCGTACCAGAATTTAATAGCGTTCGCCTTAGGCACCGCACTACTGGGGGGCTGCGGCTGGTTTGGCAAGGATGAGCCAAGTCCGCTACAGATTCAAAATGTTGGGCCTTCTATAAAAGAGGTGCTTAAGCCTTTGCCCAGAAACTTGGTGGGCGATACAGACAATAAGCTTTATGGCTTTGACGAGTTACGCCCGCCGCCGACGGATGAGGACGGGGCGCTTTAAAGCCGCTAAGTGCTGAGCCATCTTGGTGTCAGCCATTGTCCACCTCTGGCCAAGCGTGTCTGGCCGGAAGTGCCGCTTAAACGCCGTTTGGCTTGCAGCAAATCCCGCCGCAGTGAGGACGTCATAGCCGATCATATGCAGAAGAACCTGGGCATTGCGGCTGGCCAAACGCAAGCGGCTAGGGCGCGGCCAAAGCCCGAAGCCATGCCGTGCCAAACGCGCCCAAGGAAACCGCTCACCTGGGTCTTCTTTACGCAGCGGCGCAACATCACTATGACCCCAAATTGATGTTCCAGCGATGCCATAGCGGCGCGTGAGCTGCCCCAAGAGCTGTAACAACGCCAGCATCTGAGCATCTGGGAAATCCCGATAGCCCCATGCATGGCCGGGATTAACGAGTTCAATGCCAATCGAGCGACTATTGATGTCGCGCTCATCTTCCCAGCAAGAAACGCCGGCATGCCAAGCACGCCGCTGTGGCTGCACCAGGTGATGGCAGGTCCCATCTTCATCAATTAAGAAGTGCGCGCTCACCTGCGCCTCGGGGTCACACAACCGCTCCAGCGCAGCCGCAGCCGATTGCATGCCGGTATAATGCAGCACAATCATATCCAGCGGCAGCAGCCGGGGCCCATGATTGGGCGAACGCCAGGCCTCAGCCACCGGCCGCTTTACCAACACCGCGCAGGGTCACGATCATCACGCCGCCCAGCGTCACTAGACCGCCGATGATGAGTTGCGGCGTCATCGCATCGCCAAAAACCATGATCGCCAAACTCACGCCGATCACCGGTGCGATGAGGCTATAGGGCGCCACCGTGGAAACTGGATAACGCTGCAACAGATAAAAGTTGATGGCATGCGCAATGACGGAGGACACCAGCGCGCTATAGACAACCGCGCCCCAGGCCACGAGGCTTGCCTGTGGGATCATCGCATAGACATCACGCTCAACAAGAGCGCTGAGCCCAAGCAAGGGAAGCACACTTATTGTGCCGGTCCAGGCTTGCAGCTCAAGCGGCGCAACCCCTTTTAAATTGCGCATTAATATGGCGCAGTAGGACATCACCGCAACGGCACCGAGCATTACTGAAACAGCGGCCAGGTCTTGAAAAATATCCGGATCAAAACCTAAAACAACTGCCCCGCAGAAGGCCATTGTGATGCCACCAATCCGCCACATGCCGATACGCTCTTTTAAGAGAACCACCGCCATTAAGACCGCCATCGGCACACCAAGTTGCGCGATGATGGCGAGGCCCGACACTTTTTTTGACATTGAAAGCGCGAGGAACATCAGTGCGAAATGCAGACACCCCATCAAGAAACCAAGCGTCAGCACTGGGCGCATGCGCCCGTAAAGTGGTTTGAGCCATGGCAAACACACAAGTGCTACAATTAAAAAGCGGGTCCCAGCGGTAAAAATAGGCGGTAACTCGGTGACCGCATATTTGCTGGTCACAAAATTGCTACCCCAGGCGATGTTCATCAACAAAACAAAGCCCAGATCACGCGCACTCATTCCGCCCGTCGTAGACTGCGCGAGAGTGGCGTTCACTGCGGCTCCTTTAGTGCGTTCATCACCGTTTGATAGGCGGTGTTTATTTCTGCCATACGTGCATTGGCAAGCTTGATAAATTCCTGCGGCAACCCTTGCGCAATTAGCCGATCAGGGTGATTGTCGCGGATAAGGCGCCGATACGCGCGCTTGACTGCCGCAGCATCGGCATCTGTATCCAGCTCCAATATTGCATAGGGATCATTTGCATCGGGCTCTAAATAGCGGGCGTGGATCCGGCGATATTGCGTTTGGCTGAGCTGAAACTCCTGCGCCACTGCTTCTAGATATTTTAGTTCAGCGGGGTGAAAGGTCCCGTCTGCACCGGCAATTTGAAACAGCGCATCAAGCAAATCTTCTAAAATGGTTTTGCGCTCGGCAAACAATCCGCCCAGCTGGCGGGCATAGGCATCAAAGCCAAGCGTTGATTGCCGCGCGAGATTAAAGACCCGGTCAACATTCGCTTGTTCTTTTGGTTCGACCTTAAACAATCGCCGAAACGCCAGCACTTCTTCATCACTGACAACGCCGTCCGCTTTCGCCATTTTCGCCGACAACGCAATAACACCGATCGTAAAGGCGACTTGCGCCTGATCCTGCGGTTCTGGGCCTTCGCCGCTATAAGGGATGACCGCGCTGCCAGCGGCCTGGTCAACCACATGGCCGATGGCGCCGCCGATCAGTGCGCCAATGGGTCCACCAATGGCAAAGCCAACGCCGGCGCCTAAGATTTTACCCCAAATCGACATGTGCTCGACAGCTGCCTTTCCGCGCGATATCTCAGAGCGCATGATACGCTGCCGTGCGATAAACAGACCATGACTGCCGCGGCGCATAACCGTGCGTGGCGCTTTTGGATTGATCGCGGAGGCACTTTTACAGATGTCATCGCCGCCGCGCCAGATGGCAGCTTAAAGCTACGCAAACTTCTATCGGAAAACCCAGCCTTTTATGGCGATGCCGCGACCGAGGCAGTGCACGCTATTTTATCCGAGCACGGCGGCGGCACTATCGCCGAGGCGCGCATTGGCACCACGGTGGCCACGAACGCCCTTTTAGAACGCGCCGGGGAAAAAACTGCTTTGCTGATCACTAAAGGGTTGCGCGATGTGCTGGAAATCGGCAGCCAAAACAGACCAGATCTGTTTGCGCTCAACGTGCAGCGGCCCGCGCCGCTATATAGCGCAGTCTATGAAATTCCCGAAAGGGTGAGTGCGGACGGCGCAGTCTTAACACCGCTTCATGAGGCCGCCGTTGAGACAGCGCTGCAGCAAGCCCAAGCCGCAGGCTGCACCGCTGTGGCCATTTGTTTTATCCATGCCCTACGTTACCCGGCCCATGAAATTGCCGCAGCGCGCATCGCCGCGGGTTTTCATTTCAAATCAGTGAAAACCAGCCATCAAGCCAGTGCACGCCATAAGCTGGTGCCGCGCGGTCAAACTGCCGTCGCTGATGCCTATCTCAGCCCGGTTCTGCGCACCTATGTTGAGCAGGTTGAAGCGCATCTGGGCGCAGTATCAACCTCCTTCATGAAATCCGACGGCGGGGTTACCCCAGCGCACATCTTTCAAGGCAAGGATGCAATCCTATCCGGCCCTGCTGGCGGCATCGTCGGTGCCGTCGAGACTGCTAAAGCGCACGGCTTTGCAAACGTCATCGCGTTTGACATGGGCGGCACCAGCACCGACGTGGCGCATTATAATGGTCAATACGATATGGCCGAAGCGCCGGATATCGCTGGGGTCAAGCTCGATGTGCCGATGCTGGGCATTCACACCATTGCCGCCGGCGGGGGCTCAATCCTGCGCTATAGCGATGGCCGCTTTCAAGTGGGCCCGCAGTCTGCCGGCGCGCAGCCTGGCCCAGCTGCCTACGGCCGCGGCGGACCGCTGACCATAACCGATTGCCACGTTTTGCTGGGCCGGCTGCAACCATCCATGTTTCCAGCAATTTTTGGCACCGATGGCAAACAGCCGCTTGACCGCGCGCGTGTTATTACCCTGTTTGAAAAGCTGCGTGATGAAATTGATTCGGCACTGTCTTTGGAGGCAATCGCCGAGGGTTTTTTAGATGTCGCGTGCGAGCAGATGGCCAGAGCAATCAAGACAATCACACATGAGCGCGGCATTGACCTCACCGGCTATGCGCTGGTTGCCTTTGGCGGAGCGGGCGGGCAATGCGCCTGCCGTGTGGCAGAGATAATTGGCGTTAAATCTGTTCTGTTGCATCCCCTAGCGGGGCTTTTATCAGCCCTTGGTATTGGGTTATCTGCGCGTACGGAACGCTTCAGCATGGCCATCGACACCGCTTTAGCAGAAGCTGACTTAGACGGCTGCAAGGAACACCTGACAGAAAAAGCGTGCTCAGCGCTCCCTCAAGCAACGCTAGAATTCTCTGCTGATGTGCGGCAACGCGGCGCGGACATGACACTGCAGCTCGACCTAGCGCCCACCGCTGATATGGCGCGAGCCTTTGAGACGCTGCATCGCCAGCATTTTGGCTTTGCGCCGGATGGTGACATTCATATCGATGCTGTTCATTGCAAGGCAAGCGAGGCTGCCCAAAGCCTCAGCGATTACCGGATCGACAGCCCGCCAAGTGCGTCCGAAAAAAAAGCCGAGGTGCGGGCGTACTTCGGCGCGGAAAGGACCGTCACACTTACTGGCGCGCAAGACATCAAAACACTGGTCGGCCCAGCGATTTTAGCATCGGATGGCGCCACGACCATTGTCGAGCCAGGCTGGAGCGCGGCAAAAAAACCCGATGGCAGCCTGGTGTTAACGCACGTTCAAGACACTGCGCCAGCACCTACAGAAAACGTGCTAGACCCGATTAAGCTTGAAATTTTCCACCATCGCTGCATGGCGATTGCCGAACAGATGGGCACCGTACTTGAACGCACCGCTCATTCCATCAACATCAAGGAGCGGCTGGATTTCTCCTGCGCCTTGTTTGATGCGCACGGCGCGCTTGTGGCCAACGCACCGCATGTGCCCGTGCATTTAGGCTCCATGGGCGAAACGGTTACGGCGCTGATTGCGCGCGGCGCACACTTCACACCGGGCTGCGCCTTTGCCCACAATGACCCCTATGACGGCGGCACACATTTGCCCGACGTGACCGTGGTTATGCCAGTCTTCAGCGGCGATGCGCCTATCGCCTACGTGGCCAGCCGCGGGCATCATGCAGACATCGGCGGCATTACGCCTGGCTCAATGCCCGCGCAGTCAACCACCATTGCCGATGAAGGCGTGGTGTTCTCCGCCCTTAAAATTCTTGAGCATGGCACATTGGATATCGCCGGGATTACGCGCACGCTGCAAAATTGCCCCCATCCAGCACGCTCTATTGAGACCAACCTGGCTGACCTGAAGGCGCAAGTTGCAGCCTGTCAAACCGGCGCCGCCGCAATCGAAGACCTGATCCGCACGCATGGCGCAGAGTATGTGCGCCACTATATGGCCTATATTCAAGACAATGCAGCAGCTGTTACAGAGCGCATTGTCGATGGCCTACAAACTGGCAGCGCGGCCTGCGCTTTGGAGGGTATCGGCACCCTGAGTGTCAACGTCACGCGCCCTAAGCAACGGCATTTGCGGATTGATTTCACCGGCACATGCGATCAAGGCGCGCATAACTTTAATGCGCCGCTGGCCATTACCAAAGCCGCTGTGCTTTACGTGATCCGCTGCTTGATTGCTGCGGATATCCCGCTCAACGCCGGCTGCCTGCGCCCCATTGAACTCATCGTGCCGGAAGGCTCGCTGCTCAATCCAAAGCCGCCAGCCGCGGTCGTGGCCGGCAATGTAGAAACCAGTTCAGCCGTCACCAACCTGCTGTTTGAAGCGCTCAACATCAAAGCGGGCAGCCAGGGTACTATGAACAATGTGATTTTTGGCAACGACACGCACCAATACTATGAAACGCTGGCTGGCGGCACCGGCGCGGGACCCGGATGTCATGGGGAACGGGCCATTCATAGCGATATGACCAATTCACGCCTGACCGACCCGGAAGTGTTTGAAACGCGTTTGCCGGTGCGTGTGCAGCAAATGAAAGTGCGCTTAGGCTCCGGCGGCGCTGGCACATTTCAGGGCGGTGATGGCATGGTCCGCGAGATTGAATTTTTGGAGGACATGGACCTCTCCGTTCTGTCCTCCCACCGTGACGAAGGCCCACGCGGCCTTAAGGGTGGCGGCGCGGGCGCGCCAGGTCGCAATAGCGCGGTTATGGGCGGGACAGCAAAGTCTATGAGCGCACGCGGCACATTGCGCATGAAACCTGGCGACCGACTGATCATCGAGACGCCGGGCGGCGGCGGGCATGGGAAAACTTAGCGGGTTTTAACCAACAAAAGCGCGTTCGACGACGAACTCGCTCGGCGAGGCATTTGAGCCTTCCGTCAGGCCAAAGCTTTCGCACAGGGCCTTGGTGTCGTTGAGCATGTCCATCGACCCGCAAATCATCACCCGATCGGTCTCTTTACTCAGCTCCGGCACACCGAGATGTTTGAACAAGTCACGGTTTTCAATCAGCGTGGTAATACGGCCCATCACGGGATGATCCTCACGCGTTAAACTCGTGAAATGGCGGAGCTTGCCTTGCGCTAGCTCGCCCACCAATGGGTCTTGAAGTGTGTCGGCGACGATCTTTTTGCCATAGTCCAGCTCTGCTGCCCGGCGGCATGTGTGGGTCAAGATAACATCGTCAAACTTCTCATAGGTTTCAGGGTCGCGGATCAGGCTGACGAACGGCGCGATGCCCGTTCCCGTGGAATACATATACATCCGCTTGCCTGGCGTCAGCGCATCAAGCACCAATGTCCCCGTCGGTTTACGGCCAAGCAGGATCTTATCGCCTGGCTTAATGGTCTGCAAAATTGAGGTCAGTGGCCCATTTTCCACCTTGATTGAAAAGAACTCCAACTCTTCATCCCAAGACGGACTAGCGATGGAATACGCACGCAGCAGCGGCTTTCCAGCTTTCATCAGACCGATCATTATAAACTCGCCAGAGCGAAAGCGAAACGCCGCAGGCCTAGTAATGCGAAAATGAAACAGCGTATCGGTCCAATGGTGCACCGATAACACGGTCTCGCACGTCACCGACTTTGGCAAATTGGTTTCATCAATCGGTTCAAGAATTGACGCGTCGGACATAGCAGCGACAGATGACATAAAATGGCCCTTTAAACAATTAAATGCTTTTAAGATGCGTGTGCGTTTGGAGCAAGAATAAGCGCTGGCATTTTTTTGCCACCTAGTAAGAATGACGGTGCCACTGCCGAAATATCTGAAGAACTCTAAGGGCTTGTCTAAAGCACCAAAGCACCAAAGCGCCTAAGAGACGCGATCTGCAGCTTCGCGCAACCGGCTAAGGTCCGCAGTCAAGCGCTCGGCCTCTTCTGCTAAGCCTAAATCCGAAGCCAATTTTGCAGCTTTCTTTGCAGCTTTAAGCGCTACAAAACGGCGCTCGCAGTAAAGCGTGTCTGTGTCTAAAAAAGCGCGCAAATGATGAAACGTCTGCGTTTGGTCAGCGCCGCTGCGATCAGACAAAACCGCGAGCGTGCGCATGACGCACGGTGTCTGCGCCGCAGCAGATGCGGCGATAACGTGATAAGCGCTCGCCGCTGCCTGCGCCGAACGGGCATGCGCCGCATACTCATCAAAAAAGCGTTCATCTGAAATGGCTGGCGCGGCACGGGCAAACATGTCAAGCGCCTCAATATGCTGCTTCTTGCGCGCCAAAGCGCGCGCCTCCAGCCAATCTGAATAACTTTGATTGCTTGCCGCCAACTGAGATTTGTAGGCCACATAAGCATCTTGCCCACCACCGAGGCCCTTTGGCGCGCGCAGCGCGAGCGTCGCTAAGCCGAGCAAAACATCCGGATCCTCCGGCGCCAATGCATAAGCGGATAGAAATTGCGCCTTGCCGCGCTTTGCCCATTTTAATCGCGATAGCAGCGGCGCTGTTTGCGCCAGCTGAAAGGCGGAACGTCCCGCAACCAGGTGCGGTCCCGCAAGGGCGCCGCCGGCTTCAAGCTGCTGTAAACTCGCCGCATAAGCACGTTTTGCCTGGCCACGCTTGAGCATTACAGCGGCGTCCTCAAGGCGTTGCTGGGCCTGTTCAGCGCTGTGCGCAGGACAAGACACGCCGAGCAGCGCCGCCATAACAACGGCGCCCAATTTAACACTAACGCTCTTATGCCGGTCAAACATAGGTGCGGGGGCTCGCTCTTCAGCGCCGGTCAAAGCGCTGCAATATCCTCAACTACGACTTTAGTCGTATATTGAGATCGTGTCCAAAACAAGTCGCGCTCGGATCACAATGTTGTGCACCCAGGGCGCAGCCAATGCGCTTAAACAGGCTGTTGAGCGGCCTCAGCCGTAATCCTTCATGAGCCTAGCCTTCTGCCGATCCCAATCGCGCTGTTTGATGTCTTGACGTTTATCGTGCAGCTGCTTGCCCTTTGCGAGCGCCAGCTCCACTTTCACGCGGCCGCGCATGTTGAAATACAGCTTGGTCGGCACCAGCGTCATGCCCTTGCGCTGGATTGCGCCGGCCAAGCGGTTGATCTCGCGTTGATGCAGCAGCAATTTGCGCGGCCTGCGCGGTTCATGATTATGGCGATTGCCGTGGCTAAATTCTGGAATATGGCAGTTCACCAGCCAGGCTTCACCAGCTCGAATTTCCGCATAGGCTTCGGCAATGTTGCCTTTACCAAAGCGCAAAGATTTCACTTCGGTTCCGGTTAACTGAATACCGGCTTCAAAAGTATCATCAAAGCTATATTCATGCCGGGCCTTGCGGTTCTCTGCGACAGTGCGCAGTGGCGGTGGGCTTTTATGGGCTTTGGCAGACATCGCGCTTCACTTACCGGGTCTTGACCTATGCGGTTTTCAGTTACAGGCCAGCATGGGCCAGCGCAACATCAATACGTGCCTTTGCCGCGTCATCAAGCGGGGTAATTGGCAGCCGCACATCTGCCTCGCATATCCCAAGTTTTGCCAGCGCATATTTCGCAGGGCCGGGGCTGGGCGCGCAAAACAGATCCCGGTGCAAGGGATAGAGCTTATCTTGAATCGCGAGCGCGGCTCGAAAATCGCCTTTTAGGCAAGCCGTTTGGAATTGCGCGCACAGGGCGGGCGCAACGTTAGAGGTCACTGAAATGGCACCATGCGCACCGGCGGCCATCATACCGAGTGTCATATCATCATTGCCTGAGAGCTGAATAAAGTCGGGCCCACACAGCGCCCGGGTGGCAGAAATGCGCGCCGCATCGCCCGTTGCGTCTTTAACGCCAACAATGGTCTCAATTTCAGCCAATCGCGCCATCGTCTCTGGCGACATATCAACAATCGAGCGGCCTGGAATATTGTAGATGACGATGGGCAGGTCACTGCTTTGTGTAAGCGCCTTATAGTGCGCGAAAAGACCAGCTTGGCTTGGCTTGTTGTAATACGGGCAAACCACAAGCGCCGCATCGGCGCCGGCAGCTGCGGCATGCTGCATCAGCTCTATCGCTTCCGCTGTGCTGTTAGAGCCGCAGCCAGCAATAACCGGCACACGGCCCGCCGCGGCATCAATCACAATTTCCGTCACCTGGCGATGCTCATGATGACTGAGGGTGGGCGATTCTCCCGTGGTGCCTACTGGCACGAGGCCATGCGTGCCCGCCTCGATTTGCCATGATACCAGGCGCCGCAAACCCGCTTCATCAAGCGCGCCAGCTTTAAACGGCGTGACCATTGCCGTAATGCTGCCGGAAATTTTGCTGTGGCGGGTCATGGAATGTGCCTTAAAATTGAGCCGATTTGAGGCTAACACGTAGTGTGCTGAAAGAGTGGCTGCAAGCCTTACCTGACCAGCGGGTCGCCTGCGTCATTGCAGCGTGCCACGCTAAAGGAGCGTTACAGACGACAATGATGGTATTGCAGCGCGTGCTTTTGATGTGTTTGCTTAGTGTCGCCGCTCTTGTGCCGCGCAGCTTCGCAGCGGTTGATACGCTTGCACCGTACCTGTCCGAACCCGCCGCGCGCCGGGCGCAAAAGGTCTTTAAACAGCCTGAATTTAGCGCACCTTTGCCTGGAATTTTAGCGCGCCGAAAAGACAGCGCCCTGATTGCTAAAGTGCGCGACTGGGCGGCCATTCAACAGCAACGGGTGTCTGATGTTCCACTTGGTCAGCTGACACGCAGTGCAGCGCAGATGCAGGCTTTCCCAAACTGGCTGACCACCCGGCGGCGCGTTGAAGCCGCATTTTCCTTTACCGATGCACCTGACGATATTCTCGCCTGGTTTGCCGTCACTGGCCCTGTGACTGGGCGCGGCAAGCTGCTGCGCGCTGATGCGCTCATCCGCAGCGGCCTTGATGCACCAGAGCAAAGCGCCAGCCTGCGCGCTGCATGGGGGACCGCTTGGCTCGACTATACTGATGAAGACATCGTCATGGGTCGCTACCAAGATCGCTTTAGCGCCGCTGATCATATCGCGCGGGCAAAGTTCATGGTTGCCTATGAGGGCTATAGTTCCGCCCGCCGCATGTTGCGCCGTCTGCCAGCGGACGACCGAAAGCTGCTGCGCGCCCGGCTTGCGTTGCGGGCCTTTGAGGCCGGCGTTGATGCGGCAATTGCCGCCGTCCCACAGCATTATAAAGCAGATCCGGCACTTATCCTTGATCGGGCCTATTGGCGCCGCCAGAAAGGCAAAGAGGACAGCGCCATTGCTCTGTTGCAGACTGATCTCAACGCAATGGCACTTCAGCGGCCCGAGCGGCTATGGCGCGAACGGCATTTCTGGGCTCGGCGGCGCCTGCGCAAAGGGGACTATCAAACCGCCTATACATTAGCCGCGCGGCATAACTTGAAGGTCACTGGCAATGCATCGCAAAAGGTCCGCGTTGCCTATGCAGAGGCCGAATGGACAGCCGGCTGGATCGCCCTGCGCTTTTTAAATCAACCGGCGCAGGCGCTGGTGCATTTCAAAGCCATGCATGGCGCGGTTTCAACGCCAGTGAGCCGGACCAGAGGCGCATATTGGGCTGGTCGGGCACTGGCAGCACTGGGCGAGGCTGTTGAGGCAAAAAATTGGTATCAGCGCGCAGCAGCCTATCCGCACCGCTATTATGGTATGCTCGCCGCCAATGCACTTGGTGAGCGCCCTGAACCCGCGCAGCTCACCATAAACGCCGTGGCACCAATGAATGCCAAGCAGGCCTACCGTATATTCCTAAATACCGAACTCGTACAAGCCGCACGACTGCTGAAAGATGCGCAGCGCAATGACTTGGTGGGCGATTTCTTAAGCCAGATTGCCCTCACGCAGCAAACACCAGAACAGGTTTATCTCATGTCACGCTTTGGCGCCGAACTTGGGCGACCAGACCTTCCTTTGAAGGTGGCAAAACGACTTGAAACACGCGGCATTATCTACGCTGATGCTGGCTATCCAAGCATTCAACTTCCGAAAAGTTTGCGCGGTAAGGCCGCGCTTATTCATGCGATCGCACGGCAGGAAAGCGCGTTTAACCCGACGGTTGTTTCGCGCGCCGGCGCGCGCGGGCTCATGCAGCTGATGCCGGCGACGGCAAAGCGTGTGGCGCGAGAGAAACGCATGCCCTATCGCTATGCCGAGCTGACGCAAGATCCGGTCTATAACATGACGTTATCTAGCCACTATTTGGATTTTCTTAGCGCAGAGTTTAACGCCATAAACCCATTGATGATCGCAGCCTATAACGCCGGAGAAAATGCAGTTTCGCGGTGGATCAAGACCTATGGCAATCCGCATGATCCAACTGTTGATGCGGTCGATTGGGTTGAGCTTATTCCCTATTCTGAGACGCGCAATTACACCCAGCGGGTGCTAGAAGCTTTGATCATCTATCAGCCGCGCTTCAGCCCAGATGATGAACGCTCCTTAAGCGCATTGTTGGCCGGCGAAGGGCCGGCCGGCGGCTGATTGAGTTCTTCAAGGGCCAGATCAATCTCACCGAGTGTGGGCTGCAAATAACAGGCAAGCCGCTCTATAGCGGCCACTGGCATAAGATCACCCAAAGTACGCTGCCATCCAGCGCGGTCGCCTGCGCGAACACAGCGAAAAAACGCAAGCAACGTGGCTTCATGGAACTGTATGCTGCAGCGGCACCGTGGCGGCTTAAGCATTAGCGGCTCTGGCAACGCTTTTGCGAAGCTGCGCAAAAACTGGTCTAGAGATGCCTCACGATTGGTGCCGAGATTTGTATAGGAGCTAGGGCGTCTATCACCGCGCGCGGCACGCTTTCCCCAATTACGAACAAGATACAAAAACAGTCGCTCTCGCTGCGTTAACGCATGGAAAGGCTGCTCTAGAAGCGGCAGCAACTCGACAGCCATCTTGCTTTTCTCCCGTTGACCCTTAAGCGCAATACTAAGCAATAATGATAATGAGTATCAATAATAAATTTCTATGAATGGACATTTTCCTACGTTTTTTATTGCGGCACGCAGCAGAAGGCCTCTTTAGCGCGGCGTTGCCTGCATAAAAGCCACCTCGAGCGCTCAACGCTTGAGGTGGCTTTTATGCAGGTTACCTTAAATTTAAATACGCGCTATGCGAAACACCTGCCGCACACCGACAGCGCTAGCCGCGTTTGTCTTTAAAGGCGGTCCGGCGCGCTTGCATATCGGCGATGAATTCGTCTTTGGTCAGCGCACCATCGGCATTGAGATCAATGCGAGAAAACCGCGCTTGGTGATGCGCATCATGCTCGCTGCGGGAGATGTCGCCATCATTGTTGCTATCCATTTTACGCAGCAGTCCGGCGCCAAGCCCGGCGCGCTTTTGCCCAGGTTTGCCGCCGCGGGCAGACCGCTCGGCTTTGGCATTTTCGCGCTCCTCGGCGCTTAAGATGCCATCACCATTTGCATCGGTCTTCTCAAAGCGCTGATTGGGGCGCGCGATAAATTCATCGTAACTCAGCGCGCCGGATTGATCGGTATCCATCCGTTCCAGCATCCGGTCGAGACGGGCTGCACGTTCATTTGGCGCAGCAACGGCCGATGTGGCAAAAAATAAAACTGCCGTCGCGCCGGCCAGGGAAATGGCAAAATTTGAGATCACGGATTTGGTCCTCATGATTTTAGAGTTTTCAGAACGCCCACGCGCCATATACGCAGCAGCCGCGCCATGCCCTTCGCAAAAAAAAGTAAAGCTTAGATATCTTAAATCCGTCACAAACGATCGAGATAGGCTTGCATCTGCGGATCTAATGGCTGTTCAAGCTGCAAGCCGAAGCGGTCCATCCAGCGCAGAACCGCGCGTAATATCGAAATTCGTGCAAAACGCTTTTGCTGCGCTGGGATGATCACCCAAGGCGCGCCGCGCTTATGTGTCTTGGCAAGCATCTCTTCAATTGCTGCTACATATTGCCCGCGTTTTTCCCTGTTTCGAAAATCATCTGGCGTTATTTTCCAGCGTTTATGCGGCACCAGAAGCCGGTCTTTAAAGCGCTGCGCCTGTTCATCCACGTTCACATGCAAAAAGAACTTTATGATCCGCGTGCCGTTATCGATGAGCGTTTTTTCAAAGCCATTGATTTCATCATAGGCACGCTGCCAGGCGGTGGCATCACAATAACCTTCCACCCGTTCCACGAGCACACGGCCAT
>JBCCLR010000039.1:0-22022 GCA_039026755.1 Pseudomonadota bacterium
CGGCGGCGCACAAGCGATTGCCAGCCTGGCCTATGGCACGCAAACAATCGCCCCTGTCGATAAAATCTTCGGCCCAGGCAATGCGTATGTGGCGGAAGCCAAACGCCAGGTCTTTGGCCAGGTTGGCATTGATATGATTGCCGGTCCCTCAGAAATCTTGGTTGTTGCTGACCGCAGCGCGCGGCCTGATTGGACCGCAATTGACCTTCTCAGCCAAGCCGAGCACGACCCGTCGGCGCAGGCCATTTTAATCTGTGATGACGCCGCGCATATCGATGCGATTTGCGCCGCGGTTGAAGACCAGCTGCGCCAGCTCCCCACGGAAACAGTCGCGCGGGCCAGCTGGGAAGCCTATGGCGCAGCCATTTGCGTCGATGATCTCCTAGCTGAGGCGCCAGCGTTGATCAACCAATTGGCGCCAGAGCACTTGATGCTTGCCTGCGCCGCGCCAAATGCGCTGTTTGACCAGGTGCGCCATGCCGGCTCCGTCTTTCTTGGCCATCATACGCCTGAAGCCATGGGCGATTATGTGGCCGGTCCAAATCATGTGCTCCCAACCAGCCGCCGGGCGCGGTTTTCATCTGGATTGTCGGTTTTGGATTTTCTCAAGCGCACCACATTTCTAGAGCTGTCAGCGCGCAGCATGGAGCGCCTGGGCGATGCGGTTGTGACGTTAGCGGATGCAGAAGGGCTCAGCGCGCATGCGCGCTCGGTGGCAATCCGGTTAGGCCAGTCTGGTAACTAAGCATTTTGGTAAATAACCAGTCTTGAAAATAAAAGCGCCACATTGCTTTTGTGCTGACCGCCGCTGATGTATGAGAGCCTAGACCTCTTAACCAAGCTTGACCGCGCATGCCCAAGTCTGACCCCAGATTAACCGAGATCAATCTCGACGACCGCACCATTATTTGGCGCAATGCGGACATCGAGCAAGAACGCAAAATCGCAATTTACGATCTGCTGGAAGAAAACAGTTTCGAGCCGCTTACCGAATATGAAAATGGCTATGGCGGGCCATTTAAAGTGACCCTGCGCGTTACCGAAGGGCGGCTTGCCTTTGACATCGCTGATGAGGCTGGCACACCACTGGAGACAATCGTTTTAGCGCTGTCATCGCTGCGTAAACTTATTCGCGAATATTTTGCCATATGCGACAGTTATTTCAAAGCCATCAAAACCGCAACGCCGAGCCAGATTGAAGCGGTTGATATGGGCCGGCGCGGTATTCACAATGAAGCTTCTGAAATTCTGCGCGAGCGGCTTGCCGATAAGATCGCCATAGACTTTAAAACCGCGCGGCGCCTCTTCACCCTCGTTTGCGTCCTCCACATTCGTTAGCCGATGATTGCTCCGGTCGCCGCGAGAACCACGCCCCAGGCACCTTTAAGCAGCGCCGAAGCGGCCGCCAAGCGCGGTGCAGCGCCGCGCAGCGTCTTATTCGTATGTAACGAAAACTCGATCCGTTCGCCAATTGCCGAAGCGATTTTGCGCAAGCTGGCACGCGGGCGGCTTTATGTGGCATCCGCGGGACTGCGCGCCGGCAAGATCGATGGCTTTGCCGAAGCAGCGCTAGCGGAATGGAACCTTTCACTGGCTGATCATCAGCCACATATCATCAGTGATAACGATGTGCTTAAGTTTTCCTTGGTAATTTCATTAACGCCAGAAGCGCAGCATTGGGCGGTAGAATTGACAAGATTTGGCGATATGCAGATCGAATTTTGGCCGATGCCGGACCCATCTATTATTGAAGGCAGCCGTGAACAGCGCCTCAATGCCTATCGGTCGTTACGCGACCTTTTAAAAACACGCATAGAAAAACGCTTCGATTTCCGCTAAACCGCGCACAATTACCCGGCGCGAAAACATAAAGCGCGCATGTTTTGAACTGAAAGGAGCCGACCTAAACCGGTATGGCAAAAGAAGAATTACTTGAAATGAAGGGCGTTGTTACTGAGCTTTTGCCCAACGCAATGTTCCGCGTAAAGCTTGAAAACGACCACGAGATTCTCGGTCACACAGCAGGGAAGATGCGCAAGAATCGGATTCGCGTGCTTGTAGGGGATGAAGTCCTGGTCGAACTCACACCGTATGACTTGACCAAAGGCCGTATTGTTTTCCGCTATAAATAGTCCTGGCCGGTGCGCTCATGATACCAGCGGCAATTGACCGATGAGCCGGTTTATTCTGGCGTCCCAATCTCCGCGCCGGCGCACATTATTGAGCCAAATTGGCTTTGTGCCGGACGATGTTCTGCCTGCTGATATCGATGAGACGCCATGGCTTAAGGAGTTGCCGCGTCCATACACGATCCGCATGGCCCGTGAAAAAGCACTTAAGGTTCAAAGCGGGCAACCGCGTGCGCACATCTTGGCCGGCGATACGGTGGTTGCGGCTGGGCGCCGGATTTTAGGCAAGGCCGACACAGCAAGTGATGCCAAGCGCATGTTGACGCTGTTGTCCGGGCGCCGCCACCGGGTGATCTCAGCGATCGCCCTGGCCTCTCCCGATGGCAGCTTGCGCGAGCGCTGCGTTGTGTCTTCTGTAAAGTTCAAACGGCTGTCTGACCAAGACATTGCTGAGTACATCGTCTCCGGCGAATGGCAGGGAAAAGCCGGCGCCTATGCCCTGCAGGGCCGTGCCGCGGCCTTTATTCCCTGGATGCAGGGATCTTACTCGGCAATTGTTGGCTTGCCGCTGGCGGAAACGCGGAACATACTGCGCGCAGCTGGGCTGGTGCCTCAAGGCTAAGGCAATGGCGCTCCGTGTGATCATTGACGATGCCATTGTCCAGACACGCGCTGTTCTACTCGATACCGCAGGACCACTGCGCATTGCCTTGTCCGGCCTCAGCGATGGGCCGGCGACAGGAGCCGTTGTACCCGCCAAGGTGTCAAAACGAATCCGCGGGAGTGACGACTGCCTAGTCACCCTTGATGATGGCCATGCAGCACATCTGAGCGGTAGGCGGGGTGGCTCTGATCAAACACTGACTGAAGGCATGACTTTTATCGCACAGGTTGTGCGCGCTGGCGATGTTGACAAACGTCCGGAAGTCCGCCGCGTGGATGACAGCATCCCTCAAACGCCAGATTGGGATGAAATTGATCAGTTTTTTGCCACTTTGCCAACCGGCTTTCACGGTGACATTCGTATCACCTCACCGCAGCTTTGGGCGCGGCGCGTGCCGCAGTGGCGCGCCCGCTTTGGCGATACCGTGCGTTGCTTCAAACAAGACTTTCAAGACCCATACACAGCGTTTGAGCAGTCGGGTGCTGAGCAGGTGCTGCATGCTTTGTTAGCGCGGCGTTGGCCGCTGCAGGGGCGCCATGGGTTCAGCGGAGATATTCGCTTTGGCAGTGTCAATGGCGTGACTGTCTTTGATGTCAACAGCGGCGCGCCCACTGGGCAAAAAGGCGCGTTAACAACCAACAAAACAGCCGCCCAGGCGCTCGCAAGGCTGATCAGCGTGGGCGGTTTTGGTGGACTGATGGTGGTCGATTTTATAGATCTTCACCGCCATAGCGATCAAAAAACCGTGCTTGAGGCCTTTGACGCAGCGCAAAAGGGCCTTGGATTGTCCATCAAGCGAACTGGCTGGTCTAAATTTGGTATGGTTGAGTTACAGGCGCCAAAAGGGAGCCAGGATTTGTCTGCGCAGTTATGTGCGGATAACGCGGCCGGCTATTATGCCGGGCACGTCGCGTTACGCGCGTGCGCCCGCGCTGCGCAGCGGGCACCGGGCCCCGTCCGCCTGCATGTGGCAGAACCGGTCTATCGTTGGTTTCAACGCTATGATGCTGCGACACTGCTGTCTGAGCGACTGGCGATGCCCTTTACGCTCTCCGCAGTAGAAGATTGGCCGGCCAGCAGCTGGTCACTCGAAGATGCCATACGGTCATAAATGGCGCGTGATTTGAATACTGAAAGCGGCCTTGAAGCACGCTTACTTGTATAGCGTTAATGCCCAGCTTAAGGTCTTTAAGATGCCAAAGATACAAAAAGCCTGCCCCTTATGCGGAAAGCCTGCGGTCTACGAAGTGCGCCCGTTTTGTTCAACGCGCTGCCAATCACGTGATTTACTATCATGGGCTCGCGGCGGCTATGTGCTGCCAGGAGATGCCCCACTTGAAGGGATTGGCGGCGTCGATGATGACATGGATTAAACCCATGGTCAGACGCGCAAGGCATGGCCAAAAGCGCTCGACAAGCCCAATTTGCTCGCCTATAACCCCGGCACTGCGCGGAAAGGCAATTGCTCGCCCAAGCTGCGTTGGTGTCGCCCGGGTAGCTCAGGGGTAGAGCAGCGGACTGAAAATCCGCGTGTCGGTGGTTCGATTCCGCCCCCGGGCACCATTTTCCATAAAGAAAATGTCGCCCGGCCATTAAAATACCGCTTCGAACAGTGTTCGAAGCGGGGCACCGTGTCTTTCAACTTTTCAACCCTGTTTTCCAGTTCCAAATCAACGCGTAAGTAAAAAGGTTGGAGTATTGGCTTGCTTGCGTTGCGATACGCTCCTCGGATTCGATTAGAAAAGCTGTCTTTTTGCGTTCAAAGTAAGCGTTAGCGTCTTTGATTTTTACGGCGCGCGAGGAGTTTTAAAAGCAGTTTGTCAGATGGACTTAGGGCGAAAAACCTGATGCTCGCCAGGTAGCTGGCTGTGGTTGCTGCGATGGTGATGGCCAGGGTCCAGTTGGGCAGCTGTAAAAGAGTATCGCTTGCGGCCCAAAGGCTGGCGCTCATGAGAAGGGCGTATAAGACAGGCTGAATATACGCCTTGGACAAGGCATTGATCGCCAGCTTGCGCCATAACAAGACGAGCCGCGCGAGGCTAAGGAACAGCATAGAGAGCAAAAACCCGATGGCTGCGCCTATAATGCCATAGATGTGGGTTAACAGCGCAATCAAACCGATTTCCATGGCAAGTGTGGATAATATGATGACCGGCGGAATTTTAGGATGTGTGAAGATCAGTGGGGTTTCAGCCGAGATAAATGTGCCATCGATCAGTTCTGCGATTAAAACAATGGCCAATACCACGACGCCGGTAGAAAACGCGGGGTTAAACAGGCTTAGGATGGGCTCACCAAAGATGCTGATTGGGATTGTCAACGATACGGTAAGTATGAAAATCCAGCGGCAAATTGCTTTCAGATTTGCTCGGATACCAGCGGTTTTTCCTTGGTTGTGCAGCTGTGCTAATATTGGTGATAGCATGGGCTCAAAGAGCGCAGGGATGCGCTGCGATAACGTCGCGATCTGCTGGATCATGAAATAAAGGCCGGCTGCAGCGGGGCTGACAAACACGCTCATGACGATTAAGTCGATACGCCGCAGCGCCATCGTGCCTAGGTCGGTGATGCCGACCTGATAGCTGCGTTTGGGAATTTCAAATATGTTCGTCCAGCTAACCCAGTGCAATTTTAAGTCTTGCATTCTGTAGGTTTTAAACAGGCCAATGGTGGCAATCGCCGTGACGCAATAAAGCGATAGGGCATAGGCCAGCGGCAGGCCGACATCCTTCCAGTCCAGCACCAGAAACAAGACTGCTAAGCCAAATAACACCCAGGATTCGGCGATGCTTCGGGCCCAAACCTCCCACCGTACAACGCGTTTGTACTTGATGGCAGTGAGTGCAACTTCGCTGAACACATTGCAGGGGATCATGCATGACAGGCACAGCCACACAAATCCCGCGCCGGGTATAACAAGTGGCCAGATAAAGCTAAGGCACAATGCAATGGCCAGCCCAAACAGTGAAGATATAAAAAGTGCCTCACTGACGCGTGGGCCGACCGGCTGTCCTGCTTCAGCGAGCGCGCTGAGCTGATCGAGCAAGCTGCGTTTTAAGCCAAGCACGCCAAGCGCCACCGCAATTTCTGAAATAGCTGCAACCAGGCCAAGCTGTCCTAGGGCAATGTCGCCATATTGCCCAGCAGCGATAACGATGAAGCCAGCACGTGCGGCCAAGCGACCTGCAAAACCGAAGATTTGCGCAACGGCACTGCGGAGCAGGTCTTGCGTATCAGAAACGACTTGCATAGGCGCAATGACTGCTGTCTAACGCGTGGCACATAATTTAACGCCTTTTCCCCGTGCTTGATGTCCCGCTGCTCGAGCAAGCGCATCGATTAGCTTGGATCTCGTTAAAATGAAAACCGATATTTTGGTTGGGTCAGAGCGTTTCTGGGCGCGGTTAAAACAAGACATCGCAGATGCGCGCCAGTCAGTGCGTATCCAAGCCATGACATTCGAGGCCGATAGTGTTGGCCTGGATGTCTATGACGCGTTGGCTCAATCACCAGCACCTGCGAAACATCTGTGCGTGGATCATTTTTCCAATTTTGTGATCAGCGATAGTTTTATTCACGGCCCCAGACGCCTTTTTGACAGGGGCTTTTGCCGCGAGGTGCAGCGGACGAAACAAATTTTTCGCGATGCGTCTAAGCGTGGCATTGACCTCACATTTACCAATCCGCTTGGCCCCTTATTCTACAAATACCCGCATCGCAACCATAAAAAGCTGATGCTCATCGATAATGATGTGGCCTACATTGGTGGGATCAACTTCTCGGAACATAATTTTGAGTGGCACGATATGATGTTGCGCATCGAGTGCCCGGATGTGGCTGGGTTTTTACAGAGCGATTTCGATCAAACGGTTTCCGGGCAAAATCAATCGCGCAAAATGTGCTTTGGTGATATGGATCTTTACTGCCTCAATGGGGCTGCCAGCCACGCGCTCTATGAGGATATATTCAGTGTCATCCGGGCAGCCACGAAATCTATTCAGATTGTTTCACCTTATATCACCGCGCCATTTCTGGATGTCATTGGGCAGCAGGCGCTAGCGGGTGTAAGCGTCAAAATCATCTCCCCTGCAGCCAACAATAAATCGCTGCTGAAACATTATTTGCAGCATCAGCGAGCAAAATACCCATTTGAGATCCTCATGTATGAAGGGGCGATGTCGCATCTAAAGGCCATTTTGGTCGATGATGATATTCTCATGCTTGGCTCCACAAACTTTGACTTTGCGAGCTATTTTTTAGAGCAGGAATACTGCGCGGTCATCCGTCATGCCGATACCGTTGCCCAATTTAAAACCAAAGTGCTTAACGACGCGCTCGCTGCGTCAGTACCTTACCGCCCTGATGGGCGCCATTTGTCTCAGCTGCGGTCGAGGGTGATCCTGGGCATTGCCATTCAATACTGCAAGTTTGTCTCACGCAGGATTTATAAAGCTGCCTAGCGTCCGGAGCTGATCACGCAGATATGACGCCCCTGCTAAAGCCTCATTGTGGTGTCAAATAAAGTGCTTTAGCCCTTCTTTAGCGCGCCAATGACAAACAGCAGAATGACCGCGCCAATCGTTGCGCCAACAATCGCGCTGATTAAGCCGCCGCCAAGGCTGACGCCCAGGGTGGAGAAGATCAAACTGGCGATGAACGCGCCGAGAATGCCGACAACCATGTTGCCAATGAGGCCAAATCCGCGGCCTTTCATGATTTTGCCGGCAAGCCAGCCGGCAATAATGCCGACCACAATGAAAACCACAAGACTGTCGATGCCCATGCTGCGTGCTTTCGATACTGAGCTACCCGAAGTGTATTAGCATGAAAATGGACTAATGCTTGGCTGAATTTTGCCATGCATCAACCGCTGCGGATGCGACATCGCCAAGCTCATGGATATCTTTAAGGGCACGTTTGAGTGCTTTTTGCAGGCGCGGCTTGAGGTACTGAAGGGCTGTATTTGCAGTCTCGGATTTGATCGCCAAAAACAATGCGAGAACGTAAATGAGCTGATCCTGCGTCAAATACCCTTGCCGGCGATAGCTGTATCCTGACGCGAGTGCGCCGGAATATTGCTGCACGTGAAAGGCGCTATTGGCAAGGAATAGGCCGAAGGCCATATGAATGGCCAGCGCATCGGTGGCGTGTTCATGCAGGTCGATGCCGCCAGGGCCCCATTGTTTTGCGGATATCATCAGATAATGCGCAAGCTCATGTGCGCAGGTCGCAACAAAGCTTTGCGCGTCGTCAAGCTGCCTTGGATCGTATTCAATAAGCGGCGGCGTATCCGTGTCGATGCCGAGATGAATTTGCCCTGCGGGCTTTTCAGCGTCAAAGACCTGCAAGTCTATTTCGTTGATGTGGTTTGGTGCACGTTCGGGCAGCGGCGCAAGTTCGCAGGGCCAGTCTTGCATGTTTGCGTGCTGCTTCACCGCCGTAAACAGCCGTTTTGCCCGATCATGGCCGCTATCGTCCTTAAATGGAAAAAATGCATCAGTCGGTAAAACTAGTGCAGTGTTTTGTAGCTGTTCAATGCCGCCAAAATTATCGAGCACCCAGCCGAGGTGCTCCAGCGCCCAAAGCGCGGTTTCTTCATCTAAGAAGCGCCGGCGTGACAATAGCCGGCGGAGTACTCTGGTTTTAAAAGGCGCTGCCACTTACCGCGCAAAGCTGGTGGCTTGCAGCACTGTGCCACCATCATGGTCATCGGTTTTCACAACGCCAGTAATCGTCGCGTTCTTGCATTTTGATGTGATGGTGCATTTGAACATCGCAACCTTTTTGTCCGCGCGCGGCAGTTTTGAGGCATCGAATGACATAAACTGACCGCCGCCTTCCATGGTGCAATAGTTTTGCACGCAATAGGCATCTGCTTTGACCGTCACCGTCTGGCCAATCAAAGACGGTCCGTCCATGACGAGATCAATAAAACTGTCGGAGGCCTCGCTTTGATTAAGGCCTAGCGCCTGCATATGCGGCGCGGCGACAGCCTGGCCGAGGCCCATTTGTTCCGCTTGTTTTTGCAGCGCGGCCATGTCCATCTTGCCAGGCATTTGCCCGGTCGCATTGCCTTTGGCAAAGGCCGGGTTTGGCACGCTTGGCATGGCGGGCATATTGGCAGGCATGCCATTGGGCAGCATGGCAAACGGGTTTGGTTTGGGCTTGGCAGATTCGTTCTTTGGACTGTCCGGCCCCCAGCCGACCAGCCATAGCCGGCCATCAACCGCTTCTTTCCAGTTAAAGCCTAGATGCAACAGCAGGTTGGCGATGCCAACCGTCTCGCGGTTGATGCCGCCCCCGAATGCCCCGCCAATTTGCGGCGAAGAGGGGCTGTCTTCAATGGCGCGTTTGGGCGGTAAAGGGCCGACCGTGCGGCGCCCGCCTGTATTTTCCCAAGTGGTATGTGGAAAGCCGCCCCACAGGCCAATATCGACAACCGACGCGCCTTCAAATTGAAACAGTTCCGCATTGCAGACGCTGAACGGTTCGACGTCCTGGCGGGTATTTTCATCACGCCAGATCACCGCGGAATACATCCAGCAGCCATCGGCGGCAAACGCCGTACTGTAGTCGGTCGAGCGCAGGCGCTCTATGCTGTCTTTGGAATAGTAGCTTTTAAAGTTGTCTTCCGTTGCCCGGTCATAGGTAAAGCCTGTCTCCCATTCGAGCACGGTAATGGCGACACGCGGCCAGGTATTTTCTTTTTCATAAGGCCTGTTTTTAAAGAAATTAAGCAGCGGCGTTTGCCGAATGGTCGACTGATACGTCCCATCCCATTCGCCTTTGTTGCGGATGGTGCCATTAATGTTGTCGAACAGGTTTTCTAAATTGCGCTTTTTGCGCAGGCCCATGCTTTTGCGCATGGAGCCTTTGCCCTGGGTCCAGTCATTTTCGCGCAGGTCTTGATCTTTCACGCGCGTGTCCGTCGCTTGCCCAAAGGACGGTGTTGCTGACATGCATATCAATGCAGCTGCCGTGAGTGTGGTTCTCAGTGTCATGCTTAACCCCCCTTGCTTGCCCAGCTCGCCAGCGCGCCTAAATCCCGGCGCAGACGGCCTCTTCACCGTTTAGGTTGCATAACAAGATGCACAAATTGTGACCGATGAAAAGTCTATCTAACGCCGCGGACGTTCGCCACCATTCCCAACGGGTTGGCGCTCGCCGCGGCGTTCGGCGTTGCCCCTGCTCGGGTCTTGGCGCTCAGGGAGTTTGCCGCCCTGGGCGCGAATGTAATCGCGCATGCGCTCTTCTAGAATATTGAGTGGCAGGGCGCCTTGGGCGAGCAGCGCGTCGTGAAAGCTGCGAATATCAAAGCTGTCTTGCAAGGTTTCGCTGGCTAATTTGCGCAAGGCTCGAAATTTTAGCTCGCCAATTTTATAAGCCAGCGCTTGGCCTGGCCAGGTGATGTAGCGGTCAACCTCGGCACGGATATTGGTTTCACTCAACGCGGTATTGTCGAGCATGAAATCAATCGCCCGCTGGCGGCCCCAGCCAAGCGCGTGAATGCCGGTATCAACCACCAAGCGGCATGCGCGCCACATTTCAAGGCTCAACCGGCCAAAGTTGGAGTAGGGGTCCTCATAAAACCCCATCTCTTGGCCGAGCCGCTCAGAATACAGGCCCCAGCCTTCGATATAGGCGGTCTGTCCGCCAAAGCGCCGGAAGTTGGGGATGTCCTCAAGCTCTTGCTGCAGGGCCAGCTGCAGATGATGGCCGGGGACGGCCTCATGCAATGTTAGCGCTTCGAGTTCATAGAGCGGGCGCTGATCAAGTTGGCTTAAATTGATGCGGAAGACCCCGGCCCGTGTGCCATCGCCTGAGGCGCGCTCGTAATAAGCCGCCACATTGCCGTCAGCCACCTCCCTGGGGATCGGCTTAACGGTATACGTCATGCGCGGCAGGCGGCCAAAAAGCTTCGGCAATTCACCATCGGCGCGTTTGGCAATCAGGGCAGTTTTGGCCAGCAACTCATCGCCTGTTTTGGCGTAAAAGCGTGGATCTGTCCGCAAAAAGTCTTGAAACTCCTGAAAGCGCCCGGTGAATTTCACCTGATCCATGATGCTGCGCATTTCGCGCCGGATGCGGCTAACTTCAGACAGGCCGATTTGGTGGATTTGCCGCGCCGCCGTATCCGTCGTCGTGTAGCGTTTAATGCGGTGCGCGTAAAAGGCCTCGCCCTGTTTCAGACCACGCGCCCCGATGTCTTTGCGGCATACGGGCACATAATCGGACCGATAAAACGCCAGCCAGCTGCGCAGACTTGGCATCACGCGGTCACCAATGGCTTGGCGCGCCCGCACGCGCAGGTCATTCCATTGCGCCTGAGATATGGCGCCTGGCCGGGTCTTGAAGGGTGCCCAGAGCCGGCTTTGTTCTGGCTGTGTGGTGATTTGGCCTGAGATTGTCCGGTCATAGCCCTCAAGCGCCGCACAGGGCTGGGTCATGCCTTGGCGGATTGCCTCTTTGGTTGTCGCAATAGCTTGGCTATTTTGAGCGGCAAAGGCGGTGAGCCGGGCAATATAGCTTTCATAGTCTGCAAGGCTCGTAAGCGGGATGCGGTCCGGCAAGCTGGCCAGCGCAATATGCCAACCACTTAAGCGGTTAAAGATCATCAGGCGCTGCGGGTAGCTCAGCGCGGCAATATCGGTGCGCAGGTCTTGGCGCAGCAGCTGATGGTTTAGCTCAGCATTCGCGCTCAACTGGTCAGGCGCAATATCATCTAGGCGCTTTAAAAAGGACTGATATGCCGCTTTGCGGTCGTCTATCGCTTGAACACTCAGATCGGCAAGCTGACCATCATAATCGCGCACGCCTTGTGAGGTAGCAAAGACCGGGTTTTGTGACAGCGTATAGGCCCAGTGATCGTCAATGACAGCTTGCAGCTGTGCATCGCTCGCTCGCGCTATGCTGTAGACACACAAACTCAGCAGCAGTATCGCAAGGCCAGTGCGGCGTTTCCATGGTGTCATAACACTGCGCAAGACAGCGCGTCACGCGCGGTGTTGCAAGTGAAAAGTCACACGGCCCTTAAACTCATGTGCGTGGTCGCCGTGCGCCGCAGTGTAAAAGAGATATAACGGACATTTGTATGATGTGCTGTGTGCCTTATCTTAAAGCAACCATAGTTTGGTGGTTTATCAGGTTTTCTATGACCCAGTATCGATACATTATCGCTTTAAAAATCTTGCTGTGCAGCATCGGCGCGGCGTATGCCAATGACGCTTATTTGGCGCTCGAAGAGCCAGTGGTAAACCGGGATCAAGCGGCTGATGCGCGCCAGCTATACGCGCATGACCCAAGCGGAAAAAACCTGCATGTCGCGGTGCAGGCTTTAGTGCGCAGTCAGCGCGCGAAAGATGCTTGGGCCCTGGTTGATGCGCATCAACCGGTATTGGGTAAGGCCTATTTTGAAGCGCGGCTGGCCGCGATAAATGCCCGGCTTGCTGATGCGTCGATGCTCGGTAAGCTAAAATGGGCGCGGCGGCTTGACACCACTTGCCGTGACCGCCTTACCCAGGCGCCCGAGGATGAAACGGCGCTCGAATGCTTGGCGAAATTTCATGCCCAGGCGCCCGGTATTGCCGGCGGTAATGACACGCGCGGCAAAGCTGCTCTTAAAGCTCTGATGCAGCTTAACCTGCCGCGTGGCCTGATGGTGGAGGCAGAAATCACATTCCCCAATGATGCGCAAAAGGCGCTTATGTTGGTTGATCAGGCGCTGGCCTATGACACTGTTTATGATGAAGGGTTGATGCAGGCGGCGATGATTTACGGGTCCGTCGGCGATGTTGGGGCCGCTGAAAACGCGCTTGATCGCGTTGACGTCGCATCGCCCGTTGCTGTCATGCGGCATTATCAATTGGGCAAAATCAGCGCTCAAACGGGCGCGCGCCTAGAGACCGGCGAAGCCGCGCTCATGACGTTCTTAAAAGGCGATACCCTATATTACGGCGTCGATTTTCGAGGCCCCGCGCATTGGCGTTTGGGCCAGATCTTTGCCCATGGCGAACGCTATGCATTGGCGAAAATAGCGTTTGAGCGTGCGCTCGAGCACGCACCAAAGCTGTCAGCGGCACAGAAAGACCTTAAAGCAATCCGCGAAAAGCTGCGTGATCGCAGCTCATAAAGATCTTTGCATCGCGCAGCTCGCGCATGCGCCGGGCAATTACGTCCAAGCAGCCTATATGTTTTAAGGATTATTCAGCGCAGGGGCGGCGCGATAAATTGACTCTTAACCGCCACAGAGAGATATTCGCGCCAAATTTAGCCAAAGCCGCGCGAAGAGGACACGGCAATGACAGAGAAAACCGTTCAAGACTGGATGGCGCTGGCCAACAAAGAGCTGCGCGGCAAGCCGCTGGACACGCTCAACTGGACCGCGCCCGAAGGCATTGAGATAAAGCCGCTGTACACCGCTGAGGATACAGCTGAGGTCGAACACAGCCTGCCTGGCTTTTTCCCATTTACGCGGGGCGTGAAAGCCACCATGTATGCCGGGCGCCCGTGGACGATCCGCCAATATGCCGGCTTTTCAACCGCAGAAGAATCCAACGCCTTTTACAAGCGCAACCTGGCGGCTGGCCAAAAAGGCCTGTCTGTTGCTTTCGATCTGGCAACCCACCGCGGCTATGATTCCGATCATCCCCGCGTGACCGGTGATGTTGGCAAGGCAGGTGTCGCTATTGACAGCGTCGAGGACATGAAAATTCTATTTTCTGACATTCCGCTCGATGAAATGTCAGTCTCGATGACCATGAATGGTGCGGTTATACCGTGTTTGGCGTTTTACATTATTGCGGCGGAAGAACAGGGCGTTAGCCCAGATAAGCTCGCAGGCACGATCCAGAACGATATTTTAAAAGAGTTCATGGTTCGAAATACGTATATCTATCCGCCGAAGCCGTCGATGCGGATTATTGCCGACATCATCGAATATACCGCGCAGAATATGCCGAAGTTTAATTCGATTTCGATCAGCGGCTACCATATGCAAGAAGCCGGCGCGACGCTTGCGCAGGAGCTGGCGTTCACGCTAGCCGATGGCATGGAATATGTGCGCGCGGCCAAATCCAAGGGCCTTGATGTGGATGCTTTTGCGCCGCGGCTGAGCTTCTTTTTTTGCATCGGCATGAACTTCTTCATGGAAGTGGCAAAGCTGCGCGCCGCGCGCACCATGTGGGCGCACATCATGAAAAATTTTGGTGCGCAAAAAGAAAAGTCGATGATGCTGCGCACGCACTGCCAAACCTCCGGTGTGTCGCTGACAGAGAAAGACGCCTACAATAACGTCATTCGCACCACCGTCGAAGCCATGGCGGCTGTGCTCGGCGGGACCCAATCGCTGCACACCAACGCACTCGATGAGGCGATCGCCTTGCCGACGGATTTCTCCGCGCGCATTGCCCGCAACACCCAGCTGGTGCTGCAGGAAGAAACTGCGATTACCAACGTGGTGGATCCGCTCGGCGGGTCTTATTATGTGGAAAGCCTGACCCGCGATCTCATGGCAGAAGCGCAAAAGCTCATCGATGAAGTTGAAGAGATGGGCGGCATGACCAAGGCGGTGGAAGCGGGCCTGCCCAAGCTTAAAATTGAAGAAGCCGCAGCAGCAAAACAAGCACGTGTTGACCGCGGCGAAGAAGTGGTTGTGGGCGTCAATAAGTACCCCAACCCCAACGAAGCTGATATCGAGCTGCTTGAAGTTGATAATGAAAAAGTCCGCGCCAATCAGATTGCGCGGCTGGACGCGATGAAGGCCAGCCGCGATCAAGCCGCTTGCGACGCAGCATTAGAAACACTGCGCAAGGTGGCGGAGACCGGCGAAGGCAACCTGCTTGCCGCAGCCGTTGATGCGGCGCGCGCGCGCGCCAGCCTGGGCGAAATTTCGATGGCGATGGAGCAGGAATTTGGCCGCCACAAAGCGGAAGTCAAATCCGTGTCCGGCGTTTATGGCAGCGCCTATGAGGGCGATGATGACTTTGCCGCGCTGACGAAAGATATTGAAGCCTTCCAAGCCTCAGAAGGACGACGGCCGCGCATGCTGGTCGTCAAAATGGGCCAGGATGGGCACGACCGCGGCGCGAAAGTCATCGCCACAGCGTTTGCCGATTTGGGCTTTGACGTGGATGTCGGACCACTGTTCCAAACGCCAGAAGAAGCGGCACGTCAGGCCATTGAGGCAGATGTGCATATTGTTGGCGTTTCCTCGCTTGCGGCAGGGCACAAAACTTTGGTTCCGCAGCTTATCAAAGCGCTGCAAGCTGAAGGCGCAAATGATGTGCGCGTGATCTGCGGCGGCGTCATCCCGCCAGCCGATTACGACTTCCTGCGCCAGGCCGGTGTCGCGGGTATCTTCGGACCCGGCACGAACATCGTGCAAGCGGCAGGCGAAGTGCTTGGTCTGCTAGAGCGCCGGCCGCAGGCGGCGGAGTAGGGGGCTAAACTTCGTCGGCGGTTTTCATCCGATGTTCGCGTGGGTCAATTTCGCTGGTCTGGCTGAGATACTTGGACCGGTGTTGCCCCGGCGACTTGCCTGTAAGCTGCGGTTCTAGACTGGTAATATCGCATCTACTGCACGATTGGCTGTCTGTGACTTGCTTCAAAACAGGCGCCGAGGCGGATGGTATGGACCCAAACCACCGGTATCGGTAGAACAAACGCATTGTGATACCGCGCCTATAAGTACGTCAATTGGCTAAGGTCATGGCACCTTCAATCCGTCTTTGACAGTCGTAAATATGGCAAAATTGCCGTCAAACGTTGACTGGTCGCTTTCGCCGTAAAGCCGAATTGTTGAACCGCTTTGCGAAAAGCGGACCCATTGCACCAGACGAACTTGCCTATTCTGTTTCGGTATAATACCGGTTGCAATGATTTGTGTTGCAGGGCTGCCATCAATTTTCAATGTGGTCTCAGCTTCAATAGAGATCGCGGTTACATTGGTAGTGCCGCTAAGCATTTGCCTTGAGATGAGCATCTGTTCCGCAGTAGCTGGCATGATAGCTGCTTGTGAGAGGGAATGCGCGATGACCATGATAGGCCCTGTTTTTGGGTCCGCGTCGCGCCTAGTCAGTATCGCAACAGACCCGCTCAAAGTGTCTTGGATGCGCATATCGCCCAACGCTGTAATACGAAATGGTAACGCTGAAACTTTATTGTTTAAGCCTGGCGCAGCACGTTCAGCTAAACCCTGAATAAGCCTGCAGGCGTCGCCTTCCTGCTCGAGCGGCATTTGCGCCGTAATGATGCCGGTTGCGCTCCGTCCTTTTACAATCACCACGCATTTAGGAAATGGGCCGAGCCCTTGCGCCTGCTGTGTTCCTTTCAATTGCAGCGCTGGACGGCCTGATACCACAAGCTCTTTATAGTCAGACGCTATTATACCTTGCTGCGCAAGAGAAGCTGCGCTGCGAAAACCGTTCATCACTTGATCCGCAGCGTCAACGGGTAGCTCAGCGATCATCACCGACGCCAGCGTTTCTGGATTCATGAACCCGCTAAAATTCTCTGCAGGACGAGAACCTTCAAACGGTAGCAGGCCAAAGCTCGCTCCATTTGGAAACACCGCATTGCTTTGCGCTAGCGCTGGCACCGCCACAATTAGCCAGATAAAAAAAACGTAAGACTGCCTCACCTTAAAACCTCTGAACAGCGCATTTAAGCGCAAATAGTGGCTCAGTTGTCCGTTCGGGTAAAGGGTGAAGCGAAAAGCGCAGCATGGGCTAACCTCGTGCCGTTATTGTCGATACCACAGGTCTACTCAGGCCTTGTCTTTCCATGTCTCGCTCTCGTGCCGCATCCACAAGCGCGGAAGGGAGGATGACCGACGGCGTCTATCCCACGGCGAGCGGGCAGCGCACCATTTTACTTCAAAACCATAGCTTTTTTATCGATCGCTTAGCCAGGCCTTAAGCTCGCTTTGCTAGTGTTTCGCGTTCTCGTCACAGAAGGTTCTGTCATCGCCATGCAAAATCGATCACCTGTGCTTTTTATCGTCGGTGCGGCGCTTCTGTTTGGCGGCTTTCAGCTGCTTGGCGGAGGCGGCAGCACCAGCGGCACTGCTGCCATGTCGTCAGCGCCCTCGAATGTGAGTTTTGAGCAAGCCACTGGAATGTCCAGCGCGGACATCAAACGCATCAGCAAACCAAGCCGCGATCCAAACAAGGAGCCTTGGCTGGTCGCGCCGGCAAAAGAACGTGTCATCGCGATGCTTGAGGACGCTGCCGGCGTTGACGTTGGCCGGATCACCAAAACAACTTTTTCCCCGCCCCCGTTAAAATCGGGCGAGGCTCGCGACCGGAAAGTTCGACAGATGGCCGTCGACTTCACCAAATCTGGATCGCTCAGGCGCTACCGGCTCACTGCAATCGTTGAATGGACGCCACAAGGCTGGCGGCTTGTTGAAGTGGTTTCGCCAAAGGCCAGGCGCTCATAGCCTTGTATTGTTATAATCGGTAACGGGTTTTAAGGGGCGGGGCCCAATGCGCCGACGCGCCATTATGTTACGCCGTATTGCTGCCCGTATGGTTTGTCTTATCTGCTCTTACCTTGGCCAAATAGCTTGCAAAGAACGCACCTGAGATAAGGATAAGCACGCTATCCAGCAACTTTGCATTGCCGCTCGCGCCCAACAATTTGCGGAACATGGCGAGTTCGAGCGCGTGGATGATAAACACGCCCAAGGCAAAGTAAGTCAGGATTTTGTCCCAAGGTGGGGGAAACGGCTGCGCAAGGTTATAGAGCAGGCCCACCCAGATGATGGACGCGATGATGAGCACAATGTCGCTGGCGGCTTTGGACATAAGATTTGGCTTAACGTTCCGCGGCCTGTTTTTCCAGCCCATCGCAAAACCGTTCGACCAAAAGCTGGGCAAGTTCGCGCCGGGCGCGGGCGGGAATGCGGGCTAGAGAGTTTGAAGATACAGAGCAAACGCCGTGCAAGCTGGCCCACAGCGTCACCGCAATTTTGCGCTGCTCTGTCGCTTGGTCCGGCTCAAAATAGCAGCTTATGGCGCGCTCAATAAAGCTCAGCACGTGGTTCATCTTTGATACGTAACCCGGCGATAGGCTTTTGCCCTTGGGCAATTGATATTCAGTCACCAAGCGCCAGCGGAAATAGTTGGCTTGGGTGAAGCGAACGTAAAACTCAGACAGCTCAAACAGGCCATCCCGGCCTTGTTTGCCTTCGAGCTGTTGTTCCGCCGCATCAATCATTTCGCTTAAAACGCGTTCAGCCACATGCAGGATGATTTCGTAAAAATCCTCAAACACATTATAAAGCGTGCCCGGCGAATATCCGATATCACCGGCGATTTTACGGATCGAAACCTCTTCTAGACCGTTCTCAGCAATCTGTCGATTCGCGCTTTCAATGGCTAAGGTGGCGATTTCATCGCGGCTATGGTCGCTGCGTCGGGCCACTATTAAAATCCTTTAGCCGCGACATTGGGGCAGTGTTGGCAGCTGTTTGCCATGCAGAATTCTGGTCTCGTGCAGCACCGTTGTAGGTCTTTTACCACGCTGATTTTAAGTCTATTTTTACCATAAACGATGTCCGCTCCGCCGCCGGTTTTATGCTTGTCTGCGCAAGATGCTGTTTCGGGCAAATACGTCTACCAATGAGCCAGTAGAGTTGCGCAAGTTATTGCATGACCTTGCAGTGCACAATTTATTTTATTATTATTCTAATCGAGTGAAATTGATAGGGCCGTTTACCAGCGGAAATGCTTATGCGCCTCTTTTTCATTGCTTTTGGAGTTGGTGCCCTAATCGGCATCGCAAGCGCCATGGCGCTTCCTGCAGATTTTCTGGAAACGCCGGCAACAGCCTCGGGTCGTTAATTCTATATCTCCGCTTCGCTTTGCCGGGGCTTCTGCTGCTCGAAACGCCACTCTTTAAGCCTGTGTAATTTTTACATCTTTACGTGGACTTGTAGCTGTAAAAGACTATGTCCTTGCCGGTGCACTGGCCGTTTTATCGTTAAACGGCGGCCAGAGCGCCAGAGGGATAAACACAAAATAATCTAAGTGGCACATATGAGTATCGATACCCTGCCGACTTACTATGACGACTTAAATGCTTCTTATGATGAGGCTTGGACACTGTTGATACGTGGCAAGGCAGACCGCCGTTCAGCGTTTCATACGCCATCCGTGGCAACTGTTGACACCGATGGCTATCCGCAGGTGCGCACCGTAGTGCTGCGCGCTGCGGATAAGACCGCAGCGGAGCTGCGTTTTCATACCGATCTGCGTGCGCGCAAGCTCGTTGAGATCGCTGAACAGCCATGCGTCAGCTTGCACTTTTATGATAAGAAAGCAAAAATCCAGCTGCGTGCAACGGGATTGGCAAAAGCGCATACGTCCGGTTTCGTAAAAGAGGCCGCATGGGAAAACACCCGCGCTATGAGCCGCGAGTGCTACCGCGTTGATAAATCGCCGGGCAGTTTTGTTGATGCCAGTGACGACTGGGTGATCCCGCAAGATCCGCCAGATGCGGATATGGGTAAAGAGCACTTTGTGCCGGTGGTTGTTAAGGTGCGCAGTATTGAGTGGCTTTACCTGGCCCGCGGTGGTCACCGCCGCGCGCTGTTTGATCTGGATGAGCACGGTGCCCTTGCATCGGCGCGCTGGATGGTTCCCTAAATCGACACGCTAGGGCTGCGCAGGACGGGTAGGGCGAGACAGCGCCTGCGCCGCCGGCGGTAATATGTCGCTTTAATTTTTAGCGGCTATGCCTATGTCTTTACCACGTGCAAATGCAAACGAGGCAGGTCATGGCAGAGATGCAAACAGCAATTTTCGCAGGTGGCTGCTTTTGGTGTACCGAAGCGGTGTTTCTACCGCTTAAAGGTGTGTCAAAAGTTGTATCGGGCTATATTGGCGGTGATCCAGCGATGGCAAACTATGATGCGGTGTGCACCGGCCGATCCGGCCATGCCGAAGCAGTGCGCATCTCTTTTGACGCCAATCTTGTTTCCTATGATACGCTGCTTGATGTGTTTTTTAACACGCACGACCCCACACAGCTTAATCGACAGGGCAATGATGTCGGTACGCAATATCGCAGCGGCGTTTACTACCTAGATGACGCGCAAAAGGCTGCCGCAGATGATGCAAAAGTACGTGCTGCGGGTATTTGGGGTAATCGCGTCGTCACAGAAATTGAGCCGGCAACAGAGTTTTTCGCCGCTGAAGACTATCACCAGGATTATTTTAACCGAAATCCGGGCCAGCCTTATTGCGCTGTTGTGGTCGCGCCGAAGGTCTCCAAAGCGCGCCAGAATTATGCGGATTTAATGGCGTAATCTGTAGGGCTTAATCTATATCTTAATGCTCTGAGGTTGGCGCTCGGCATTCCAGGTATTCGCGTGCTATTAACCGGAGTGAGGGGGCTTTCCCCCCTGTCCGGATCTGCGCCATCGCAAAACTCCAAACGCGATCATCGACGATGCCATAAGTGGTAATGTCGCCGGAATGGGTATAACGGCTGTGCCGGGCTGCGCTGTAAGATTGATCCGCGCGAACGTGGAAGACGTGAAAGGCAGGCTTTCCACATTTACAAACAGCTGATTGTTTTCAAACGTAACATCATCTGGCAGCAGTCCAAGCGTTGTCACACTCGTGTCGATTTCCGCTCCGGTGAGCAAGGGTGAGACGGTGTCGGCAAAGGTAAAAATGTAAGAATTTTGAAATGCTTGTGAAAAGCTACCCGAGCCAGCATTGCTGAAATCAATCGTTAAAAAGTCTGCGCCTGCATCAATGGCCACGGGCACTGTCGTTTGAGGAACTGGGAACCCGGGAATAGTCGTGTTAGTGAATCCAAAATCGTTTACATTTGGATATTCCACAGCCGATGCGCTTACGATTGCACTGACCGTGGCTTCAAAGGATATAAT
Source organism: Pseudomonadota bacterium (assembly GCA_039026755.1). GTDB lineage: Bacteria > Pseudomonadota > Alphaproteobacteria > Sphingomonadales > CAKZYD01 > CAKZYD01. The sequence goes on from JBCCLR010000039.1 coordinate 20,693, forward strand.
TGGACTAATGGGGGTCGCTTGGTTGCGGGCATTGAGTTTCAATTCAGTCCCAATCAGGGAAAAGGTACTTGCAAGGCTTGGCAACGGTACTGCCAAGCATGTCAAATATGCGGCCATAAAAATGCGATGTTTCATATCTGTGCCTCCGAAACGCTAGCGTTAAGGTTAATCCTCAAACCCGATCAAAGCCAATCGACTTTTTTGACAAATTGAAGCAGCGGCTTCATTTATCACTCTAGCGCCATGCACATGTAATCTGGTTTCCACGTCACGCTGACGTGCCGCATAAACTCTTCTCACAAGCGCCCGCTTGCGGGAAGTCTCCGCGCTAAAGCAGGTCACAGCCAATTTTAGGTGCCGCGCCAGCTTTGCGTGCTAAGTTATGCACCGCTGCCGGGGTCCAAAGCCCTTGCTACGTTTATGCGCTGGGATCGCCGCGAATTAAACTTAATTTGGAGATGAGTTTACGGCTTGGTGTCCGGCATGGCCTCGCAGCGTTTAGAAAGAGCAATGTACCGAGCCATCACAATGTGCTCACACGGTATTCACGGGCCAATCACACTGGCATCACATGCTGTAAAGCCCTATCACTGGGCTGTGAGGACCTCTTGGCTTTTGCCGCTCGGCGTGAATATGTCCCTCTCAGGACGCAGCGACGTGCTGCGCACGCATTTGAAAAAAAGGGGCCTTTATCATGCCAACCAAAAGCAAAATTGTTGAAATCATTCTAACGGTCTTTGTCGCATTCGTATTTGTTCAGTCGCTGTTTTTTAAATTTGCTGGCGCGCCGGAGACGGTGCATATCTTTGGCACGCTTGATCGTTGGGCTGCTGGCCTCACGGGCATCGAAGGCTTGTTTAATCCGGGCGGAATTTTCTCGGCAAATGTAGTTGGCAGCACAGAACTGGTGGCATCGCTGCTCTTGCTTGCCGGGCTCATCTTAAAAAAGCCGATCCTGCAGCTGTTTGGTGCATTGTTGGGGCTGGGCGTTATCGCTGGGGCGATCGTGTTTCACCTGTTTACGCCGCTTGGCGTGGTGATTGAAAACCCGGAACTTGGCGTAGAAAGTGATGGCGGCACATTGTTTGTCATGGCGGTTGCCGTGTTTGTTTCCTGCGCGGTCTTAAGCTGGCGCAAAAAATCAGCCTTGCCGTTCGCGCGCTAAGGCAATAGCCAAAGGGCATGGAACGCCTTGCCACTTTGGTGCATGAACTCAGGCTTGGTCAGCGCCGCGCGCTGGCCAAGTCTATTACGCTTTCTGAGTCGACGCGGGCCGATGATCAGGCGGCTGCCCAAGCGCTCATCGCACAAATCTTGCCCGCGACCGGAA
>JBCCLR010000040.1:0-21790 GCA_039026755.1 Pseudomonadota bacterium
GCCTTGCCACTTTGGTGCATGAACTCAGGCTTGGTCAGCGCCGCGCGCTGGCCAAGTCTATTACGCTTTCTGAGTCGACGCGGGCCGATGATCAGGCGGCTGCCCAAGCGCTCATCGCACAAATCTTGCCCGCGACCGGAAAAGCCTTGCGCATTGGCCTGTCTGGCTCTCCCGGTGTGGGAAAATCCACCTTTATTGAAACCTTTGGCGGCTTTTTAATTGACCAAGGCAAGCGCGTTGCAGTCCTTGCCGTTGACCCATCTTCGACCCGCACAGGCGGCTCTATTCTCGGCGATAAGACACGGATGGAACGGCTGTCGCGTGATCCCATGGCGTTTGTCAGGCCGTCGCCCTCGGGTGGCTCGTTGGGCGGTGTTGCACGGCGCACGCGCGAGGCGCTGCTCATGTGCGAGGCAGCTGGCTATGACGTGGTCCTGGTTGAAACCGTGGGCGTTGGGCAATCAGAAACAGCTGTCGCAGATATGGTGGATATGTTTTGCCTGCTGCTGTCACCCGCTGGCGGAGATGAACTGCAAGGTATAAAGCGCGGTATCATGGAACTGGCTGACCTCGTCATTGTTAATAAGGCTGACGGCGAGATGCAAACTGCCGCGAAGCGCGCGCAGGGCGAATATCGCGGCGCGCTGCATCTGATGCGGCCAAAATTTACCGGTTGGTCGCCGGACGTGCTGCTGGTCTCTGCCTTGGAAGGACGGGGTCTTGATCGCGTGCTGCAAAACATTGAGGACTTCTACGCCCATTTGGACAGGATCACAGCGCTAGAGCCTCTGCGCCAAGCGCAGGCTGAAGCATGGATGTGGAGCGAGATTAAAGACCAGCTCATGGATCGCTTTGCCGCGGATAGGACCATTGCCCAGGCCTTGCCGGACGTGACGCATGCCGTGCGGCACGGCGCTGTGCCAGCAACCAAGGCGGCCCGCGATTTATTGGCAGCTTTCACGCAGACTGAGGCTTGACCATATCGGCGTGACCCGTTATATGCCGCGACTTGATATTTAAAGGACAAGTGCGCCTCGCGTTGTGTCCGCTGCACCCCGCATCTTTAGAACAGAGGTTTATTATGGCACGCGTATGTGAGCTTTCCGGCAAGCGCCCCATGGTGGGGAACAATGTCAGCCATGCCAACAACCGGACAAAGCGCCGCTTTTTGCCGAACCTTGTCAATGTCAGCTTGCTTAGTGACACACTCGGCCAGAGCTTCAAGTTTCGCGTTGCAGCATCAACATTGCGCAGCGTTGAGCACCGCGGTGGGCTAGATAGCTATTTGGCGAAAGCCAAGGGGGACCAATTGTCTTTACGCGCCAAGCGCATCAAGCGTGATATCATCAAAAAACAAGCAGCCAGCGCTGCGTAGTGGGTCCGTGGCAGCCTAGGTAAACATAGGCTTCCAGCATGTCATCGACTAAATGGTGCGCGGCTTAACAGGTGCGCCGTCTGTAACGGTGTCACTTGGATCAAGCACCACTTGATCGCCCTCTTTCAGACCTGCCACGACCTGTGCATAAGCGTCGCTTATTTTGCCGACGTTGATTGCCGTGAGGGCTGCCTTTCCTTGCGCCATACGGTAGACATGCCATGCGTCGTTCAATCGAAACACTGCGCCTAACGGGACCCGCACCGCATCCGGTTTAGACCATATGACAACTGTCGCATCCAGTTGATAGCCGTGGCCGAGGCGCGCTTTTGCAGGATTATCATCAACCAAATCGATGATTACATTCACGCGCTGTTCTTCGATACCGAGCGCGGAAACTTTTAGAAAGCCGAAGGGCTCGACCGTACGCACCCGGCCAGCAAGTACATCGCCGCCCCAACGGCTAATGCGCACTGCATCGCCGGGGCTGACGCGCACCGCATCGCGCGATAACAAGTCGACGACGATTTCCAGTCGGTCAGAATCGCCCAACTCGACCAGCGGCGTGCCTTCGGTGACGATCGCTTCGCTTTCCCGCAGCACTTGCAACACCTTGCCGCCGGTCGGTGCGCGCACAGTAATGATGTTTTCGGTGCGTCCAGCGTCCCCTTCTTGCAGCGCTGCCTCGGCGCGCGCGGTGTCATAGGCGCGCTGACGCAGCGTTGCCCGGGCCATCCGTTCCCCGGCGGCTTGTTCTTCAAGTGCAGCTTCCGCTTCATCCAGCCGCGCTTTTGTTGCGTAGCCTTCGCGGATCAGCTCTTGTGATCGCGCCAAGGTTTTTTGGGCTAGGTCTACAGCGGCTTGGCGTCGTTCTAAATCCGCTTTTGCCATCGCTTCCGCAGCGATTGCTGCATTGAGCGTGTTTTCCCGCTGCGTTCTTGTGCGGGCATCGAGCAGTTCTGGAGGGCGCGGGCGGATGCGTACAATCTCTGTTTCGCCGGCAATCACCCGGTCGCCTGGTTCGATTTCAATGCGCGTGATGCGGCCCGTTATGGGCGCTGAGATCATGTACACATCCTCAAGCCGGGCAATTCCATCATCGGTGATGCTAATTTCGACGAGCCCGCGGTCAACCTCTGCCACGTCCACCAATAAGGGCTGCGGCCACAGCGTATAGCCAAGGCCAAGGGCTAGGATCGCGCAAAGCCCAATGGCGATGCGCCATTCCAGAATACGTTGCCAAATGGACATAAAGACGACTAATCCCTTGCTTTTAAAACCCGGACCATGTCGAGCTCAAGCACCCGTTTGCCGACGACGATGGCGGAAGCCGCGCTGGCAACAAGGACTAAAATCATTGCGCTGCCATAGGTCGAGCGGGCTGGTGAAAATGGCATGCGAAACAAATCTGAGGACACGAGTTCAGAAATCAAGCTGCCAAAGGCGTAGCCAAATACGCAGCCCGTCGGGAGCGCTAGGAAAACCAAGATGGCAATTTCGCCAAGCAAGATGCTGCCTACTTCAGTGCGGGTATAGCCCAGCACGCGCAGTGTCGCCAGTTCGTGCGCGCGTTCTGAAAAGATGATGCGCGCACTGTTGTAGACAACGCCGATCACAATAATGGCGCTGAAGACCGTGAAAAATGTCATGAACGTATTGATGTTTTCATCAATCATTTGCGAAAACTTGACGCGTTCGCTGCTGCGTTCGCTCACCCCCAGCACGGCCGGGGTCGATTTTAAGGCCCGCATTAAATCGTCACGCCGCGCTGGATCTATTTTGAGCTGCAGGCGTGTTGCGCCGCTCCCATCGCCGGTGAGCTGTGCCACGGTCTCTAAGCTGGCATAGGCGCGCTCACCCACATACTCCTTAATGACCATGGCAACGGGTAAATCTACGACCCGGTGATGACCCTCGAGCACTTCCACGGTCACCACATCACCAATTTCAACGCGCAGTTTTTTGGCAAGCACAGCGCTGAGGGTTAAACCGCGCTCTGGCATGCGTTGGTGGCGGCCTGATCGATCAATCAGCGCTGCTAAGGTGCCGTCTGGCGGCCGGCCTTCAATGCCCGTCCGCCTGGCACGCGGACCATTGCGCAGCTTGGCCGATACGCTGCGCCGCGGCTCAACTTTGATCACGCCTGGCAGCTTATAAAAATCGTGGATGACTGCGGGGCTACGCGGCTCAATCAGCGAGACGGACATATCTTGCTTCTGCGACCGGAAATAATAATTCTCAATCACCTCGGATGTGCCGTCAGAAAATTGGAGCACGCTGAAGAGCAGTCCAAGGGCCATGGCAACGCCGAAGGACGTCATGGCCGAGCGAACTGGCCAGCGTGCCAAATGCCGCGTCACCATATTGCCGATACCGCCGGCGTTCATGATGATGCCAAAACGCTCGACCCAGCCAGTCTTATATACAGCGGGTGCCGCCGGTGCCATGGCCACCGCTGGCGTTAAAAGTGCGACGGAGCGCACACCGCCAAAGGCACCAAGCAGCGCGGCGGCATTTGAAAGCACGGCAGCAATACCCATCACGCCCGGCGACACGCTATAGTATGAAAACGGAAACCGGTAATGCACCATATAAAGCTGCATAATCTCACCGCCGAGCCACGCGCCGAGGGCAACCCCCATGACCACCCCGCAAAAAGCGATGACCATCGCAAAGCTTAGATAATGCCAGGTGATTGCCGCGCTGGAATAGCCAAAGGCCTTGAGCAGGCCAATGCGGCTGCGTTCAGTGCGAATAAGGCGGCCCAGCACAATGTATACCAGAAAGCAGGCAACGCTTAAGAAAATTGGCGGCATCGAATACGCCATCGCTTTAAGTTGCACGAGTTCATTGATGATAAACGCGTGGGATATGTGATCATCCCGGCCATAGGCACCGGCTGAGCCATAGGGCTCGAGGATTTGATCAAGCTGGCGGACAACCTCTTGTTCGCGTGCTTGGCCGTTTAGTTTTAGACTGATAGAGGTTATCGCTTCGGTTCGATCGGTCACTGCCTCAAGCGCCTTGCGGCCCATCCACAGCACGCCAAAGCGCGTGTCATCGGCAATCAAATCGCCTGGCGCCATTGCCCAAATATAATCCGGCGCCAATCCGCGCCCGACGATGGTAAGGTCTTGCTTGGTGCCATAGATGGTTGCAGACAGCGTATCGCCAATCGCAAACCCATTGGCCTTGGCGAAGCTATCGTCGACGACAACTTCGCCAGCGGCATATAAGTCTGGGCCGCGGCCGTCTTTGATCAGCAGCCGATTGAGCACGGATGTCCCTTGATCTTCAACCGACAAGATTAGCGCGCGAAGTGGCTCAACTGTATCCGGCTTATCGATTGTCACATATTGTTTGATCCGGCCTTGCGCGACGCTGACGCCGTCAAGGCTTTCGATCCGCTCAATAATGCCGCGCGGTGCCCGTTTAAAATCGGTAAAGACATCGGCAAAGCGGTTTTGGGTATAGTACATCTCCTGGGTATTTTTAAGCGATGCGTGCACGCTCAGCGACAGCACCAAGGTTGCTGACGCGGCTGCAATGACGAGCGCAATCGCCAGCGCTTGACTGCGCAAGCGCCAGAGATCGCGCAGCAGTTTTAAGGTGAGTGTCTTCACCAGTTTATTTCCGTTGGCGCGATGCGGGTATCGTTGTGCTCAATGCGCGCGATATCCCCATCTAAAAAATGAAACACCCGATCGGCCATCGCGCCGATGCCACTGTTATGGGTGATAATGATCAATGTCGTGCCATAGGCACGGTTTGCTTGCGCCAGAACCTCCAGCACAGTAATGCCGGTTTGGCTATCGAGCGCGCCTGTCGGTTCATCGCAGAGTAAAATATCTGGCCGCTTGGCGATCGCCCGGGCAACAGCAACGCGTTGCTGTTCGCCGCCGGACAGTTGCGCTGGATAATGGCTGGTGCGGCCTGAAAGGCCAACCTGTGCAAGCACATCCTGTGCTGGCAATGGATCAGCGGCAATATCGGTCACAAGACGCACGTTTTCAGCCGCAGTCAGCGATGGAATAAGATTATAGAATTGAAAGACGAAGCCAATATTGCGCCGGCGGTACCGCGTCAATGCCGTATCGCTCAGCGCCATCAAATCCTGGCCGCGAAAATCGAGCGCGCCTGAACTGGCGCGATCAAGCCCGCCGATGATGTTCAGGAGTGTCGATTTACCGCTGCCCGATGGGCCTAAAAACACCAGCACTTCGCCAGCATTGATGTCAAAACTCAGTCCGCGCAGCGCATGCACGGCTGCGGCGCCTTCGCCATATTGTTTGTGGAGGTCGCGCGCCTGGAAATCCATCGACACAGTCATCGTTTTGCGTTCTATCTCGCGGGTCCAAGCCTTACCAACTTTGAGTCTTTAAACTGTCAATAAGACATCAAGATGACCAGAGAAGATCACAGCAGGCACGTTTTGTCATCTGTTCAATCTGCGCTTTGTGACGCTGCGGGCGGGGTGGCTTGCTTTGCGCCACTGCGCTGAAAACACGGTGTGTCCTGGCGAGCCAGGCGCGCATGCGCCGACGGACTGTTGCTTAAAAACACACCCAATGGCTGATTTTTTCCGGCAAACAAAATCTTTTTGCATTGCAGCAAAGAGTGTGGTCTATCTTTTGGCATCGCTTCAAAGTCGAAGCGACCCTTCTCCGTTATTGCGTGTCATGGTGCTTTGACGTCCCCGGTACATACGTGCCGCGGTGCGCATTGCTCATTTTGGCGCGGTTTTTATCCACTCATAACACAATGGCGGTGTGCAGCCGCAGTTAGCTTTGTGGAGGCTCAACTTTCGCACCCGCCGATCTAATACAGGGTAATGATCGATGAAGAAAACGATACTAAGAACTAGTGTAGCAGGCATACTCGCTGCGTCCGCCGGCACGGCGACCACGGCGCAGGCAGATATTTTTGACGAACTTTTACTTGGCGCAAAGCCATTGGTGAATGCGCGGCTTCGATACGAAACCGTCAGTCAGGTCGATCGGCCGGAAGATGCAAACTCGGTGACGATGCGCCTGCGCGCCGGCGCGGAATCCGGCGCTGTCAACAACACCTCGATCGGCATTCAATTTGAATGGCTGCAAGAGCTTAACAGCGACTTTAACTCAACACGTAACGGCAAAACGCAGTTTCCTGTCGTGGCTGATCCTGAAGACGTTGAAGTTAATCTGCTCTACATCAAGAATACGTCGCTGCCAGATACCACCGTAACGCTTGGACGCCAGCGGATTGTCTATGACGACGCGCGGTTTATCGGCGATGTGATCTGGCGCCAAAACCAGCAAACCTATGATGCGGTGTCATTGACCAACACGTCGATTAAAAATCTGACGGTCAATCTGGCCTATGTGGAGCAGGTCAACCGCATTTTTGGGCGCGGCGCTGGCAATGGGCGCTTTGATGCTTCCAATATTTATGTGAATGCCGCCTATAAAACCCCGATCGGCAAATTGACTGGTTTTGGCTACTTTCTTGATCTTGAAAACGGACTTCGCCTGAGCACACAAACACTTGGTGTGCGCTTTATTGGTTCGCAAAAAGTGGGCGGCGTAAAAATTGACTATGTCGGATCCGCGGCAACGCAGAGCGATTATGGCGATAACCCAGTGGAGTTTACCACGGAGTATTTTGCTGCCGAGCTTGGGGCTGGCTACAACGGCTTTATCGGCAAGGCTGGTTTTGAGCTTTTGGGCAGTGACGAGGGTGCAATCGGGTTTTCAACACCGCTATCCACTGCGCACAAATTCCAAGGCTTTGCCGACTTGTTTTTGGCAACGCCCGACGGCGGCGTTGAAGACTATTATGCCAAAGTTGGCTATTCGAAGAAGAATGTTGGGCCGTTTTCTGTCGTGAAAGCCATCTTTGCGTATCACGACTTTAGCTCCAGCTTTGGCGACGTTAGCTACGGCGATGAGTTAGACTTTTATATCACCGCGAAATGGCAGCGCTTTTTGTTCGGCGTCAAGTTCGGTGAGTTTTATGAAAGCGGCGATGTGGGTGTGCCAGGCAATATCACCAGTCGGCGGCGCTTGACCTTTGATGTGAACTTCAAGTTCTAGGGCATCGGGTGTGCTTGAAAGGCTCGGGGCGTGCGCAGTGCAGGTCTCGAGCTTTTTCGTTTTTGCGGCAAACCTGCCTGTTGTGCCCCTGCGCAGGCGTATTGATCACATTGCAGTGCAATAAATAGGCTTGAACTGGCTTGCGCTTAGGCAATAGCATCTTGGTTTAAGGTCAGGGGAAAAGCGCAGTGCCGCAACGCACGGAACGCATTGTTGTGATCGATGAGAATCCGGCGCGCGCTGCCGTGCTGGATGAGGGGCTGCGTGAAGCTGGCTATACCGACGTCACGCTTATTGATGACATGCATGGTTTGCTTAGGCGGCTTGCTGCAATCGATCCTGACGTCATCCTCATCGATCTTGAAAATCCGAGCCGCGATACTTTAGAGCAGATGTTCCAGGTTTCAAAAACAGTGCGACGTCCGGTTGCAATGTTCGTTGACCAGTCTGACAGCGCCATGATCCAAGCGGCGGTTGATGCAAGTGTGTCAGCATACATCGTCGATGGCCTGCGTAAGGAACGCATCAAGCCGCTGATGGATATGACCATCAGCCGTTTCAATGCGTTTGCGCGGCTGGAGGAGGAATTGCACAGTGTGCGCAGTGAATTGGCGGATCGCAAGGTCATTGACCGGGCGAAGGGGATTTTGATGCAGCAAAAGTCGCTGAGCGAGTCAGACGCGTACCAGCTGATGCGCCGCTCGGCCATGAACAATAAGAAGAAGCTGGTTGATATTGCTGCGTCAATCGTAACGGCGGCAGAGTTGCTGAATGGAGACGGACCGTGACCAACCTTACCATTGGCTTTATTCCATTGGTTGACTGCGCCGTCCTCGTTAGCGCCTATGAAAAAGGCTTTGCCGCAGATGAAGGCCTAACAATCACGCTTGAGCGAGAGCGTGCTTGGGCGGCGATGCGTGATAAGCTCAACCTGGGGCACCTGCAAGCTGCGCATATGCTTGCGGCTATGCCCGTTGCGGCAAGTTTGGGCATTGGCCAAGTGCAAGTGCCCACAATTGCGCCCTTCGTCATGAGCATGAACGGCAACGCCATCACTGTTTCAAACGATTTATTTGCGCGGATGCAAGGGGCTGCGGATGGCGATTTGCAGGATCCGAAGATTTCCGGAATGGCGCTTAAACAGGTCATAAAGGCGTCCTCCGAACCCCTCACCTTTGCTGTCGTTTATCCGTTTTCATGCCATAATTATGAGCTGCGCTATTGGCTTGGCGCTGCTGGGATCAATCCTGATGAAGATGTCCGTCTTGTTGTTATTCCGCCTTCTCTGGTGGCTGAAAGCTTGAGTGCTGGGCAAATCGATGGGTTTGTGGCGGGCGAGCCCTGGAACAGTCTAGCCGTTGACAAAGGCGTTGCGTCTATCGTGCTGACCAAAGCGCAGTTGTGGCGCTGGGGCCCGGAAAAGGTCATCGGCATGCGCCAGGACTGGGCTGAGGCCAACCCCAAGACGGTTGCCGCACTCATTAAGGCGCTTTATCACGCCGCCCAGTGGTGCGATAACCCAGCCAATCATGCCGAATTGGCGGCCATCCTCGCGCAGCCGCATTATATTGGCGTTGCCGAGCCGCTGATTGCCAATGTTCTTGCAGGAACACTACGCCTGAACGGCGCTGCCCAGCCAACGCAGATCGAAAACTTTATCGCGTTTCACAAACAAGCGGCCAACTTCCCGTGGCGCTCACAGTCCTTATGGCTGTATTCGCAAATGGTTCGTTGGAAGCAGATTAAACACTCCGGAGACGCTGAGGATATTGCCCGCCGCTGCTTTAGGCCGGATATCTACCGCCAGGCCATGGCTGATATCACGCCGGTGCCAATCTTGCCCGGTGCCAGTGAGAAAGTGGAAGGCGCTCTTGCACACGCTACGCCAGCCGGCGCTTCAGGGGCTCCGTTGTTTTTAGGTCCTGATACTTTCTTCGATAACAAGCCGTTCGATCCAGATGACGTTTCTGGATATTTGTCTTCGTTTTCCGTTGCTTAGTAGCCTTTGTCGGCTCCCCCTATCACGGTCCCGAAAATTAGCTATTGCGCTTCCGGCCAAATGTGTTCACTATTTAATCAGAGAAGGGGAGTGCTTAAATTTTAAGCATAAGACGCGTTTGGCGCGTTTCCAGATCCAAGGATGGATCACCACAGACACCGCAGTCCGGATTGCACACCAGTTTCGTGTGATGGGGCCTGCGGTTTTTTTGTGGGCACTGCGAGGCTCAGGCGCCCGGAAATCCTGATACACCACATGCCAGTATTGGCGTTCACTTTACCTCAGCGGCAGAGGCACTCACAAGATGCTCACCGCTTTGCATTAACAGGGATGACTACTCATGCAATTTACGACACCAAAACTCCTAGCAGCTGCGTCTCGGCGGTTGGTCTTGGCGGCTGTGACCAGCGCCTGCGCGCTTAGCGCCGCATCTGTTTTGGCAGAAACTGACTACCTCGACGTTGAAAAAGATGAGTTAAAATTTGGCTTTATCAAGCTGACCGATATGGCGCCGCTCGCCATTGCTTATGAAAAACAATATTTCGAAGATGAAGGCCTCTATGTCACGCTTGAGCCGCAGGCCAACTGGAAGGTGCTGCTTGATCGGGTGATTGATGGCGAGCTCGATGGCGCGCATATGCTGGCTGGTCAGCCGCTTGGCGCGACCATAGGCTTTGGCACAGAATCCCACATTATCACCGCCTTTTCTATGGACTTAAATGGCAACGGCATCACCGTCTCAAACGAAGTTTGGGAGGCGATGAAGCAATATGTTCCCATGGGCAAAGACGGTAAGCCCGTGCACCCCATTAAGGCCGATTATTTAAAGCCGGTCGTTGATGCGTACCGCGCGGAAGGCAAGCCGTTTAAAATGGGCATGGTCTTCCCGGTATCGACGCACAATTATGAGCTGCGCTACTGGCTCGCGGCTGGCGGTATCAATCCTGGGTACTATTCTTCCGATGATATTACCGGCCAGATCAATGCCGATGCATTGCTGTCGGTAACGCCGCCGCCGCAAATGCCGGCGACACTGGAAGCGGGCACCATCTATGGATATTGTGTGGGTGAGCCTTGGAACCAGCAAGCGGTTTTCAAAGGCATTGGTGTGCCAGTCATCACTGACTATGAAATTTGGAAAAATAATCCGGAAAAAGTGTTTGGTGTGTCGAATGAGTGGGCGAAGAAAAATCCAAACACGCACCTTGCGGTGGTTAAAGCGCTGATTCGGGCCGCAATGTGGCTTGATGAAAACAACAACGCCAACCGGCAAGAGGCCGTGGAAATTCTGGCGCGCTCTGAGTATGTCGGCGCGGATGTGGATGTGATTGCCAACTCCATGACTGGCACGTTCGAATATGAAAAAGGCGATAAGCGTTCCGTGCCTGATTTTAACGTGTTCTTCCGCTATTTCGCGACGCAGCCATATTATTCTGATGCCATTTGGTATCTGACGCAGATGCGCCGCTGGGGGCAGATCACCGAAGCCAAGAGCGATGATTGGTACATGAAAGTGGCCAAGAAAGTTTATAAGCCTGAAATCTATAAGAAAGCCGCAAAACTTCTGATCGCCGAAGGCAAAGCAACGGCTGCCGATTTTGACTTCGACAGCGATGGCTTCCGGGCGCCGCAAACCGAATTCATCGATGAGATCGACTTCGATGGCCGCAAGCCCAATGCCTATATCGATAGCTTCCCAATCGGTTTGAAGGGGAGCGATACGCCGGCAACCTCTGGCGGTGCGCGCTAAGCGCCTCCTGTCACCTTAGCCCGCCACCCTAAAGGAGAGGCATATGAATACTACCCCAGCACATCTTCCTGCCAATGACAGCGAAGCGGCTGTGTTGCGCAAAGCCGCCCGGCAGGCCAAGTGGCACGCGGCGATTGCCAAACTGTCTGGCTATCTCGACGTCTTAGGTCTCAGTTGGATTGTGCCGCTCCTTAAAATGGGTGCCGGTGATCCAGCGCAGCCACAGCTTAAAGAGCTGTGGCGGCTGGCCGGTATTCCGGTTTTGGCAATGCTGATTTTCTTAACGCTTTGGGCGCGGCTGGCGCCGACGGTTGAAACCAGCCTTGGGGCCATCCCGGGCCCGGCAGAGGTTTGGGAACAAACAGGCGTTCTTTGGGAAGATCATAAAGCGGAGCGGGCGAAGGAAGCGGCATTTTTAGAGCGGCAGGAAAAGCGCAACGCGAAGAAGCTGGAGCGCAATCCAAACGCCAAAGTGAAGATCCGGCCCTATACCGGTAAGCCCACCTATATTGATCAAATCGCAACGTCCTTAAAGACCGTTTTCATGGGCTTTTTGGTGGCATCGCTGATTGCGATCCCGCTTGGTATCGCCTGCGGTTTATCCTCATCCGTCAATGGTGCGTTTAATCCGCTCATCCAGATTTTTAAGCCCGTTTCACCGCTAGCTTGGCTGCCGATTGTGACGATGGTGGTCAGCGCGGTATATGTCAGCGATGATCCGTTTTTTGAAAAGTCCTTTATCAACTCCGCTCTGACAGTGACGTTATGTTCGCTCTGGCCAACGCTGATTAACACCGCGCTTGGCGTCTCCAGCATTGACAAAGACCTGATGAATGTTGGCCGGGTGCTGCGGCTCAATTGGGCCAATTCTTTGGTAAAGTTGGTGCTGCCATCGGCGCTGCCGCTCATTTTCACCGGTTTGCGTCTCTCGCTGGGCGTAGGCTGGATGGTGCTGATTGCCGCTGAGATGCTGGCGCAAAACCCGGGTCTGGGCAAATTTGTGTGGGATGAGTTTCAGAACGGCAGTTCAGAATCGCTCGCGCGGATCATGGTTGCCGTCTTTACCATTGGCATCATCGGCTTTCTGCTAGACCGCGTGATGCTGGCGTTGCAAGCCGCCTTCACCTTCTCCAGCCAGCGCTAAGGAGGGCAGGGTTATGCATAAGCTCGATCTTAAAAAACTCTCCAAAAGCTATGGCCAAGGTGAGCAAAAGACGCCGGTTTTGAACGACATAAATTTGTCGATCAAAGACGGGGAGTTTGTGGCGATCGTCGGCTTTTCCGGCGCCGGCAAGACCACGCTTATCTCGCTTATTGCTGGCCTCATTGATGCGGATAGCGGCGAAATCCTGCTTGAAGGCAAGCCCGTTAAAGGATCCGGGCCAGACCGTGGCGTGGTGTTTCAAAGCTATTCTTTGATGCCGTGGCTGACGGTTTATGGCAACATTCGCCTGGCCGTCGATGCTGTCTTTAAAAAGGCGACCAAGGCTGAAAAAGATGCGCGCACGACGCGCTATATTGACATGGTTGGCCTCAGCCATGCCGCAGACCGACGTCCAGCGGAGCTATCCGGGGGTATGCGCCAGCGCGTCGCCGTGGCCCGCGCTTTGGCGATTAGTCCGGAAATTCTGCTTCTGGATGAGCCTTTATCGGCGCTTGACGCGCTAACCCGGGCCAAACTGCAAGATGAAATTGAACGGATTTGGGCGACAGAGAAGAAGACGGTTGTTCTGATCACCAATGATGTGGATGAAGCGCTGCTTCTCGCTGACCGCGTGATCCCATTGACGCCAGGGCCGAATGCGACGCTGGGGCCGGAATTTGACGTGGATATTCCGCGCCCGCGCGAGCGCAGCGCGATGAACCATAATGAGATGTTTAAAACGCTGCGTAAGGACATCACCACCTATTTGATGGATGTCGGCGGGGCCCAGGCCGAGGCGCTTGAGAGCACCATTAAGCTGCCAAATGTGCAGCCGATTACCGCACAAGACGCGTTGCCAGCCGCCTATCAAGAGGCCGCCTCCGGCCCGCAGCTGAAGCGTTATCTCGATTTTTCGCAAACAACGAAGATTTATCCCACGCCCAAAGGGCCGCTGTGCGTTGTCGATGACTTCAATCTGAAAATGCCGAAGGGACAGTTCATATCACTGATTGGGCATTCAGGTTGCGGTAAGTCTACGGTGCTGTCCATGGCGGCGGGCCTCAACGAAATTAGCGGCGGCGGCATCTTCCTTGATAACAAGCAGGTCACAGGCGCCGGGCCGGAGCGTGCCGTGGTTTTCCAAGCGCCTTCGCTCATGCCCTGGCTGACGGCCTATGAAAATGTTGAACTCGGTGTTTCGCGGGTCTATCCGCACGCCAGTAAGGCAGAGCGCAGCGATATCATTGGCTATTATCTAAACCGCGTTGGCTTGGGCAATGCCATGCACAAGCTGGCTTCGGAATTGTCCAATGGCATGAAGCAGCGCGTTGGCATTGCGCGCGCCTTTGCGCTGTCGCCCAAGCTGCTGCTGCTCGATGAGCCATTTGGCATGCTCGATAGCTTGACCCGGTGGGAGCTGCAGGATGTGCTCATGGAGGTGTGGAGCCGCACGAAAGTGACGGCGATTTGCGTCACGCACGATGTCGATGAGGCAATTTTGCTGGCCGACCGCGTGGTGATGATGACCAACGGACCGCGTGCGCGCATCGGTAAAATCGTTGATGTCAACATTGAAAGGCCGCGCAGCCGTGCTGCGCTGCTGGAACATCCCGACTATTATACATACCGCCAAGACGTGCTTGATTTCCTTGAGGAATATGAGCACGGCGCCACATCAAAAAAAGAAGGCAAGGGAAAAAAGGCAAAAAAGCCAAGCCCGGCACAGGCGGCGTGAAAGGGGAGGGCGGATGACTAAGCAACATTTGCTGGTTATTGGCAATGGCATGGCCGCTGGGCGCACGCTGGAACACTTGATGCGCAAAGACCCGCAGCGCTATCAGGTGACCGTGCTAGGCGCTGAGCCACGGGTGAATTATGACCGCATCATGCTGTCGCCCGTATTGGCTGGCGAAAAGACCTACCAAGACATAATAATCCATGACGAAGCTTGGTATGCGTCCAGCGGCATCAAACTCCATAAAGGCTGCACGGTCAGCCATATCGACCGCGCGGCAAAACAGGTCAAGGCACAAGATGGCAGGGTGTTCGGCTATGACAAACTGCTGATAGCTACGGGGTCTGCACCGTTCATTATTCCCATTCCTGGCCATGATTTACCTGGTGTTTTGAGCTACCGGGATGTGGATGATGTTGAGGCGATGCTGGAGCGTGCGCGCGCGCCGGGTCGCCGGGCAGTGGTCATCGGTGGCGGCCTGTTGGGTCTTGAAGCTGCATATGGTCTGAAAACCCAGGGGATGGACGTCACAGTGCTGCATTTGATGCCGACGCTGATGGAGCGCCAACTTGATGAAACCGCCGGACGCATGCTTGAGCACGCCATCCAAGCACGCGGCATTAAAGTGATCACCCAGGCCAATACCAAAGCTATTCTCGGCGTCGATGCCGTACAATCTGTGCAGCTTGCGGACGGCACTTTGTTACCGGCAGATCTTGTGGTGATGGCCGTGGGTATTCGACCTAATATAGCCCTGGCCAAACAGGCCGGGCTGGACGTAGATCGCGGCATTGTCATTGATGACCACATGACAACATCCGATGCCAGTATTTTTGCGGTCGGCGAATGTGTTCAGCACCGTGGCCAATGCTATGGTCTGGTGGCGCCGCTGTATGATATGGCAGGCATCCTGGCGCGCCGCCTCAGCGGCAATCGTGCAGCGCGCTACACCGGGTCGGTGACGTCAACCAAGCTTAAAGTGACCGGAATAGACCTGTTTTCCGCTGGTGATTTTGCCGCCGGAGATGCACGAGAAGATATGGTGTTCCAAGATGCCCCGCGCGGCATCTACCGCCGCTTGGTGCTCGAAGACAATCGCATTGTTGGTGCCGTTCTCTATGGCGACACATCAGATGGTGCCTGGTTCTTTGAAAAATTGCAGCGCGGCAGTGATATTTCTGACATCCGCGAGACGCTGATATTCGGCCAAGCATATGATGGAGGTGGACCGCTCGACCCTATGGCGGCCGTTGCAGCATCGCCGGATAAATTTGGCTGCAGCGGCCTGAAACAGGCAGCGTAGTGCCTGATATGTCCTCCACACAGTCCATCCGCACAATAAAAACGACATGCCCTTATTGCGGTGTTGGCTGCGGCGTGAAAGCGACCGTTAGCGCATCGGGGGCCGTGCGCATTGCCGGTGATGAGGACCATCCGTCCAACTTTGGCAGGCTGTGCTCAAAGGGTTCCGCGCTGGCCGATGTTCTCGTGCCAGAAGGCCGCCTGAGAATGCCGCAAATCGGCGGGCAAGATGTTTCTTGGGATGCGGCCCTACATGCAGTGGCAAGCCGATTTAAAGCGGTTATCGCCGAGCATGGGCCTGACGCAACCGCGTTTTACGTGTCCGGCCAGCTGCTGACGGAGGACTATTACATCGCCAATAAGCTGATGAAGGGGTATATTGGCAGCGCCAATATCGATACCAATTCACGGCTGTGTATGGCCTCCTCGGTCGCCGGTCACAAACGTGCCTTTGGCGAAGATATCGTGCCGGGTACGTATGAGGATTTTGACCACGCGGATCTGGTAGTGCTCACCGGGTCGAATTTTGCGTGGTGTCATCCGGTTTTGCATCAACGCTTGATGGCGGCGAAGGCCGCACGTCCGGAGTTGATGATTGTCGCAATTGATCCACGCAAGACGGCAACCACCCAGCAAGCGGATATGCATTTAGATTTGGCGCCTGGCTCAGATGTGGCGCTGTTCCAGGGCTTACTGCGCTGGCTTTCAGACAATGGCCATGACGATAGCGGGTTTATTGCGGGTCATACGCAAGGCCTGTCCAAAGCGCTGGCGGCGTGTGATGACTTTTCCATTGCGCAGGTTGCCCGGCGAACGCAATTGCCGGCGCACACGCTTGCACAGTTCTATGCGCTGTTCGCCAAAACCGAAAAAACCGTCACCGTCTATTCACAAGGGGTCAACCAAGCAGCCGATGGCACGGACCGGGTTGGCGCTATTATCAACTGCCATTTGTTTACGGGCCGGATTGGCCGACCAGGTATGGGGCCGTTTTCCATTACGGGCCAGCCAAACGCTATGGGAGGGCGCGAAGTGGGCGGCCTTGCCAACCAGTTGGCCTGCCACATGGATTTAGAAAACCCTCAGCATCGGGCGACGGCGCGCGCGTTTTGGGGCGCACCGCACATGCCGGGCAAAGCAGGTTTAAAGGCTGTCGATTTGTTTGATGCAGTGGCAAGCGGCAAGGTGAAAGCCATTTGGATCATGGCCACAAATCCAGTCGATAGCCTGCCCAATGCCGATAAAGTGCGGCGTGCTTTAGAAACCTGTGAAACCGTGGTGGTGTCTGATGTCACCACCGATACCGATACCGCCAAGCTGGCCGATATTTTGCTCCCGGCCATGGCATGGGGCGAAAAGAACGGCACTGTTACCAATTCAGAAAGACGCATTTCGCGCCAGCGCAGGCTCAAAAACGCTACCGGAGAGGCGCGCGCGGACTGGGATATCATGTGCGATGTTGCGCGCCGCATGGGGTGGAGCGAGGCGTTTGATTTTTCAAGCGAGGTGGAGATCTTCCGCGAATATGCGGC
Source organism: Pseudomonadota bacterium (assembly GCA_039026755.1). GTDB lineage: Bacteria > Pseudomonadota > Alphaproteobacteria > Sphingomonadales > CAKZYD01 > CAKZYD01. Next base: position 16,912 of record JBCCLR010000040.1, read on the forward strand.
CATGACCGCGTTTGACAATGACGGCAGCCGCGGCCTTGATCTCAGTGCGCTTGCGGATGTCACCGCTGAGGCATATGACGCGCTCGAGCCGGTGCAATGGCCTGTCGTTAAAGGAAAGGCTCCGGGCGGACGTTTGTTTGAAAATGGCGGCTTTTATACCCCGTCCCGACGCGCAAACTTCATTGTTCCCGCGCAGGCCGCCGCGCAGCCGCGCACGCTTGACCTGCCTTTCACGCTGAATACCGGGCGCATTCGCGATCAATGGCACAGCATGACCCGCACCGGCTTATCGGCCACGCTCAGCCAGCACCTGGCAGAACCATTTGTGGAAATTCACCCTGAAGATGCGCGTCAGGCGGGCATTAAGGACGCCTCTCTAGCGGAAATTTCATCGCGCACGGGCAGTGTGATTGTGCGTGCCTTGGTGACGCCGCGGCAGCGCCGTGGCAGTGTTTTTGTGCCGATGCATTGGACGGATCAATTCGCCAGCAACGGCCGTGTCGATGCACTTGTGGCGCCGCAGACCGATCCATTTTCCGGCCAGCCCGCACTCAAAAGCACTGCAGTATACGTGCAGCCCTATGCGGCGCAGTGGCATGGCTTTGCAGTTCTGCGCCACCGGCCTCAGTCTCTGCCAGGCAGGTACTGGGCCATTGCGCCGGTGCATGGCGGCTGGCGGCTTGAATGCGCGGGGCAGGGGGCCTTGGGGCAGAGCTATGAGGCCTTTTTAGAAGCGATCCGGCAAGGCCAGCAGCCGATCCGATATGATGACGCGCAAGGCGGCCAGCACCGCGCGGCAATCTTTGCGGGTGATACGCTTGCTGCGGCCCTGTTCTTTTCCAAAACCTTGGTTGGTGTATCGCGGCAATGGGCGTCGAGTTTGCTTGACCCTGACCGGGATGAGATGCCCAGCAGTTTGCATATCTTAGCGGGCCGTGCCGCAAGCGATCAAACCGATCAAGGCGCAATTGTCTGCGCGTGCATGAATGTGGGCATCAACACCATCCGGGCAGCCGCCGGGCGGGCCAGCGACGTCGATAGCATCGGTGCGTGCACGGGTGCAGGGACCAACTGCGGCTCATGCCGCGGCGAAATAAAACAAATTTTAGAAGACCTTCGGGCCGATAAAAATGCCATTCAAACCGCCGTCGGAGGTTAAACCAGGCCGCATCGCGCCGCTATCGGTCTTGCCGGTCTTTTTTGATCTGACTGACAAGCAGGTGCTCGTTGCGGGCGGCAGTGAAGCGGCGGCGTGGAAGGCGGAGTTGCTGCACGCCGCTGGGGCGCGGGTTCGTGTTGCTGCTGCCGCGCTAAGCGATGCAATGCAGGATTTGATTACATCGCATTGTCTTATGCAGATCCCGCGCAATTGGTGCCCTGATGACATCGAGGCGGCTGCTTTAGCAGTTGGCGACGTTGAAGATGCGGCAGCGTTTTATGCCGCGGCGATGGCGGTCGGCGTGCCGGTCAATGTTATTGACCGACCTGACTTTTGCAGCTTTCAGTTCGGTTCAATTGTCAACCGTTCTCCTGTTGTTGTTGGCATATCCACAACCGGCGCAGCGCCCATTTTAGGCCAGGCAATCCGCCAAAAAATTGAAGCCATGTTGCCACGCAGCATGGGCGACTGGGCCGCCGCAGCAAAACGCAGCCGGGCGTGGCTCGCCGAGCGTGTTCCCGATGCCAAACAGCGTCGGGAGATTTGGCAACGCTTTTCTGGCGCGGCGTTTAAACAGGCTGCTCCTGCCTCGCCAGATGCGGCATTTAAAGCGCTTGTCAACACGGCGCCCACTGAGCGTTGCCGTACGAGTGGCGGAAAGGTGACGCTGGTTGGGGCGGGCCCTGGGGATGCGGAGCTGCTTACCATAAAAGCCGTGCGCGCCTTGCAAAGTGCGGATGTCATCTTGTTTGATGATTTGATTTCTGATGACGTGCTTGAACTGGCGCGGCGCGAGGCCAAGCGCATGCTGGTCGGTAAACGCGCAGGGCGCGTCTCGTGCCGGCAATCTGACATCAACGATTTGATGCTCAAGCTGGCGCGGCAAGGCAAGCATGTGGTGCGGCTGAAATCGGGCGATGCGATGATTTTTGGCCGGGCGGGTGAAGAAATTGCCGCTTTAGATGCTGCGGGTATTTGCGTTGATGTGGTGCCCGGTGTGACCTCCGCGCTTGCTGCTGCGGCGAGCGCTAAAGTCTCGCTCACACACCGTGACCATGCCCAGTCGGTGCGTTTCATCACTGGCCATAGCCGTAAGGGTGAATTGCCGCAAAATTTTGACTGGCCGGGCCTTGCAGACGCCAATACCACGCTGATGATTTATATGGGCGGCAACACAATCCGCAGCTTTTGTGAACGGCTCATGGAATATGGCTATGACCCGGCGACGCCAGCAGCCGTGTTTGAAGATGTCAGCAGGCCTGGGCAGACAACGCAGCGCGCAAGCGTTGGCGCTCTCGCGCGTGGTGCGTGGCAAAAGGACCAGCGCCCGGTGCTCATCGGCATTGGCAATGCTTTAGAGGGGGTTGCCGCAGAAGCGCTGCCAGCGCGCAAACAGCGGCAATCGACAGCCTAGTTTTACCAATGCATTGAACCACGCTATCCTTGCGCTTTGCCGGAGGGTCCGCGTTTGAGCGTCATATTGGCCATGGCTGTGTTTGTTATCAGCCATATTGCTTTGGCGCGGTTTCGCCTCAAAGCCATGCTGGTTAATCACTTTGGTCGCACGGCTTATGTGCTGGGGTATTCCATCCTTTCTGTTGTGCTTATGGGCTGGGTGATTTGGGCATTGCGATCTGCCGACCGGCTGCTGCTATGGGCCGCGCCGCAATGGGGCTATGGCGTAGCGGTCCTCCTCACCTGCGTTAGTTTTGTATTGATTGGCATTGGCGCGATGACCCCCAACCCCTTTTCGGTCGCGGTCCGCAACACTGCGTTTAACCCAAAAAAGCCAGGCTTTATTGGCTGGATGCGCCATCCCATTATTTGGGGTTTATCGCTGTGGGGTGCAGCGCATCTGCCAGTGAATGGCGATTGGCCGAGCGTGGTGCTGTTTGGCGGTTCTGCCGCGTTTGGGGCAATCGGAGTTGCCCGGCTTGAGCGCCGCAAAAGAGATGAATTTGGCGCAGGTACATGGCAGCGCATGACCCGCGCACGCGGACATATCGATCGATGCAGCATTTATGGCCTATTGGTTGGTTTGGTATTGTGGCTCGGTTTTTTAGCGCTGCATCCCATCCTTTTCGGGGTTGACCCTCTTGCTATGGCATTGTCTGGAATCTGGTAGCCAGTCGCTTGCCCTGTCAATTGCGAGACTGGCCTTTATGGTGTGCTGCGCGCAGGCTAATACTCGACGCCATAACAAAGGGAGAAGGACCATCATGTCAGAGCAAGCGCTAGCGGGCCGCATCGCCCTGGTGACCGGTGCATCCAGCGGACTTGGCGCGGCAATCGCCAATAGGTTGGCCGCTGCTGGTGCGCGTGTGTATTTGCTTGGCCGCAATGAAGAAGGCCTTGCTGCCAGCGCACATGGCATCCGCGCGGCGGGCGGCGCGGCGGATATTTTGGTGTCAGATTTGGGCCAAGCCGGCGCTGCTGGCGTTGCTGTTGAGCAGGTCGTCCAAGATGCTGGCAAGATCGATATTCTAGTCAACAATGCAGCGGTTTTTCATACTGGCCCGATTGCCGAGCAAGCGCCGCAGATGTGGCGGGAGATGTTCCAAGTCAATGTGCTTGCGCTGATTGAGGCGAGCCAAGGCGCAATAGCAGCCATGCGCCGGCAAAAAACACCTGGCCACATCGTCAATATCTCATCGCTCTCCAGCCGCTTGGATCCCGGCGGCGTCTATGGCGCGTCCAAAGCCGCCGTGGATAAAGTGTCTGAGCAGCTGCGCGATGAACTGGAAGGCGATGACATTCGGGTTGTAAACATCTTGCCTGGGGCCTTTGCCACCAATCTGGGGCGCAACATGACCGAAGAGCAGCGGCAGGGTTTGATGGATCTGCTGTCGCGTGTCCCTGCTGCGCCGGATGCGGACGGACGTACACCGCTTGTTGGCTTGCCCGACGATATCGCCCGCGCCGTAGAATTTGCGGTCAGCCAGCCAATCAACATCAACATTGGTGAGATGGTAGTCCGGCCCGCCATGAACACCAACATTTAATCAGGCTTTAAGATCACTTTGCCGTGCCGGTCGGCGCCCGTTTTTGCCGCATGGCGCAGGGCCTCTGCGGCTTCACTAAATGTATAAATACCGGCAATTTCCGCACTGAGCTGGCCGGAGTTCATGACAGCGTCCATCTCACTGCGCATGCGCGCTAAGCCGTCTGCATCAAGCCGCTCCATGGCGTAGTTTGTGAGCACGCCGCGCAGCCGAACATTGCGAAACACCAAATCTGGATAGGCCAGCGCATGCGGCTGTTTTGAAAGAAAGCCGTAGGATAGGACCAAGCCATGCATCGCGACACATGCGCCAAGCCGGGTCGTGGCCGGGCCGCCGATGGCATCAAGGGCGATTTTTGGTGGGTCGCTGGTGATTGCCGCAACGTCGCCAGCCAAACTGTCGCTATCAACGAGAACGTGGCTACGGCCTTGGTTTTTGAGCGTGTCGATAAGCGCGCTTCGCCGAACCACATTGATCACGTTGATGCCAGCGCGCTTTGCAAAGATCTCGAAGTAATGCCCGACATTGGAATTGGCCGCATTTTGCAGGACCCAATCACCGGCAGACACAGTGTCATAAGCATGCAGCATCAGATATGCCGTTGCCATGTTGATCGGCACCAGGGCCAGCTGCTCTGCTGCAGCATTTTCCGGTGCGCGCAGCAGGGTTGATGCTCGCACAGAATGGCGCTCGCGCCACGCACCATAGCCGATCGGCA
>JBCCLR010000041.1:0-21529 GCA_039026755.1 Pseudomonadota bacterium
CGCAAATTGTTGTCACAGATAAGCTCAAATCATACGGTGCCGCCATGCGTGAAATTGGCAACAAATGGCGTTAGGAAACAGGGCGCCACTTGAATAATCGAGCTGAGAATTCATCTCTCCCGTTTCGGCGGCGAGCGCGATCGATGCATGGATTTCGGCGAAAGCACAACCTATAAAAGTTCGCCTCAATGCAGGCCTTGCTGTACAATCATTTTAACGGAGACAGACACCTCAACAGCCGACCAACTTTCAAAGCCTTCCGATCCGAAGCGCTTTCGCAGTGGCGCCAGCTTGCGCAAACGGCTGCATGAAAATCCCGCCTTTTAAGGCAACTGAGACGATTTCGCGTTCGACTGACAGCACCAGCCGATGCCATCTTAAATTGGCTCGATGAAAACGGGTTTATTTCCGCCTAGGCTGCGCTGACTTCGACAAGCACATCATAGTGCGCATAGTTTTGCGCAGTCTCGCTATAGCGATCATGTGTCAGGACATAAGGGTCGCCTTCGATGAATTGCTCCGTCCAGTGTCCCTCGGAAATTAGGATTGCGCCGGGACGGATAGCGTCATCAACTTTGCATTTGATTTTCAAGGTCCCGCGGTCGTTTTGGACTTTTGCAATCGCGCCGTCTTCCAGGTCGCGTTTTATGGCATCTTGTGGGCTCATGCGCATGATTGGCTCAGGCTCGCGCGCTAAGATAGAAGGCATATTGGCAAACGTTGAATGAATGCGGTAGCGGCTGTGCGCCGATAGCAAAACCAAAGGGTACTTCTTAAACAGCGGATTTTTGGGCGAGGCCTCTATCGGCTCGCGATAGACTGGTAGCTCTGAGCCGTACGGCGCTTGATCAGGTTTGTAAAATTCCACCCGCCCGCTGGCTGTCGGGAACTTTCGGTCTGCAAAGCCGTACCACGGCTCAGTTCGCTTATGGACATCTATGACTTCTTCTTTAAGCAGCCGCTCAACCGTCACATCTGCCATCTTCGGGTCATCGACATTGAGCATTTTGGCTATGTAGTCTTCCGGCGACCCGCTAAACCATTCGCCTTTGCCCATTGCCTCGGCCAGCAGCGCGAAAATCTCAAAATCTGACTTGGCTTCACCAGCCGGTTCAACCATGCGCTGCTGCAACTGAAGGATGGAATCGACGACAATGTCCGTGCGCTCGAAGATTGTACACGCTGGCAAAACAAGGTCGGCCTGCTTTGCCGTATCCGTCATAAAGTGGTCGATCACGACCAAAAAATCGAGATTGGGAATATACTCAGACAAGATATCCGTGCGGCCAGGTTTGAGCTGATTGAACGGATTGCCCAGGCTGATGCATTCCATTTTGATGGGATAGGGCTTGCCCGTGCGGACGGCTTTGTCGGCATCCATCATGGTCAGCGCGCCGCCGGGTGTGTGCCCTTCCGGCGCATAAAACGCACTGCCGCGCACGGGAACAGATGGCGGACTGTTAGACAGGCTGACGCCGCCGCCGGGAATGCCGATGTTTCCCGATAGACACGCAAGCGCAGCGATGGCGCGCGCTGTACAATCGGAATAAAACCACCGATCAATGCCGTATCCCAGCCGGATTGAGGCCGGCTTCGCCTTGGCATAGGCGTCTGCCAACGCTTCAATGACGGCTTCGGGAATTCCCGTAATCTCTGCTGCGACGGGCAGGGTGTAAGCGCTCGCCATGTCCTTAAAGGCGTCGAATACCGTGAGATGTCCCCCTGAACCGGTGAGCGCAGGCGTTTTGGCTTTGGCTAGCGAAACGGCTTTGTCTTGGGTGCGGCACCAGACTTGCTTGCTCTCATAATCCTTTAGCAAAAACGGCATGTCCGTGTGGTTGATAAGAAACTCCTCATCAATCAGGGCGTTGTCGATCAGATGATGGGCAAGGGCGAGCGCCAAGGCACCGTCCGTGCCGGGCCGCAGCGAAATATGTTCGTCGCACAGCTTTGCGCTTTCGCTATATACCGGATCTATGCAGATCAGCTTTGTGCCGCTTTTGCGGGCCGCTTTGATAGGTAGATGATCGACACTGCGCGTGACCACGGGGTTGATCCCCCACAGGATGGACACCTCAGAGTTTGCCATGTCGGCAAACTGGTGGCTGCCTGGCGCAAAATAGGTATAGGCCGGCACGCCGAACATATATTGCAGCCCCGTCGGCACGCCGTAGTCGATCCCGCTGGGCAGGCCGACGGTGCCGCCGGTCAGCGCGGCATAGCGCGATGCCGCGCCGCGCGTCAGCAGGGCAAAGGCGCCGGTGTAGCTTGAGAACATAACCGCACGGCTGCCGTATTTTTCAGTAACGGCCCGCTGATTTTTAACGAACAGCTGCACCGCTTCGTCCCAGCTGATCGCTTCCCACTGGCCGCTGCCGCGCGGGCCGCTGCGTTTGAGCGGGGTTTTCAAGCGGTCTGGATGATACTGATAATCCAGGCGCGATGAGCCCATCATGCAGATGCGTTTCTCAAGGCCTGGTTTTGGGTACTTGGCAGCGCCAATAGATGTGATGCGCCCATCTTCAATAGTGGCGGAGATGCCGCATTTAGGATTTGCGTGGCAGTTTGGGTCGCAGACGGTGCGTTTGACAGTTCTCATAATCCTGGCTCCAACGCGGTTGATTTGATGGGGCCAAGCTCGCACACCAAATTGATGCCGGGCGGCGCCGCAATAATATCGCGCACGCGGTTGACCATACATGCCGCTGACGCCGTGCCGCTGTCGCGCCGCACGGTTCTGATGTCGCTGCTCGGGTTGCCGACGACCTGCCAGAGCATGTTGTCTTCCTCCCCAGGTTCAAATACGCGAAGCTCAATATGCGCAGCAGCAGTAACGCCTTGCTCAGTCGTCACATCAACAACGATGCGGGTGCCGGCGGAGATGCCGGGCTCAATATTTTTCTCAAGTGCAGGGCACCAGACGGGATGATCAAACAGTACCGGCTCGCGCTTTTCGGAGACGTCTTTTATGGTATAGCCCAGTCCGTAAAGCACGTGCTGCGGAATGGTTTTGTAAATGCCGCCGATTGGTCCAGGAACTTTGCTGATGGTCTGTTCGAACTTGTCCCGGGTAAAGCCAATGCCAACCACGTCGGTATATTTGCTTTCGCCAATGTTGGTAATGCTCTTGTGAAACAGCCGTTCGATACTTTGGCATGGTCCCGCGACCAAGATACCCGCCCAGATGCGGCTATAATCCCAAACGCCTGTTCCCAGAAAGCTGACACCATGCGCTTTCGCCAAAGCATCGACCTTATCATGTAAAGCCATGTCAATGCCGCGCGCGAAATAGGCTTCAGAGCCGTGACAGATCACGTTAAAACCGGCGCCAATCATACGCTCATAACCCGTCATGTTTTGCGCCAAACGGTCTGTCGTCGCCATAATCGCCACATCGGCTTCGACTTTTGAGAAGTCGGCCAGGTCGCTGTCTTCAACCACGATGCCCCAAGGGTCTTGCCCGGCAAGCACACCAAGATCTTTGCCAACTTTATCGCCTGCGCGATTATAGGCGGCAACGATCGGCCATCCATGCGCGCGCACCAGTTGCGCCGCCATGGTGCCAAACAGGCCGGTTCCGTAAATCACAATCCTTGGCTTTTGCCTTTGTGTCTCTTGCACTCTACATCGCCTGGTTACTGATCTTCTGCCTATAATATATACTTTAGTCGGTTTTAGAATATAGTTGTCTATAACTATCTAAAAGATTTGTTTTAGTTATGAGTGGCTGCTAGGGTACTGGCTATGATCGAGTGTTGAGGGGGACTGTGGTATGCATGGCACGGATGACGTGGTTACAGTGTCACGCCAGGATTTTGAGCGTTTCGCTCTGGCAGCTGACAAACGCGAAATTTTTGAGCTTTCCGCGACCTATATGCGCGGGCTAGACCGCCTTGACCGTGACCTGCTTTTGTCGGTCTACCATGAAGACGCGACCGATGATCGTGGGTTTTTCAAAGGCGATGCCAAAGGTTTCGTAGATTTTGCCATGGGCGCACTTAGTCCGCATGCGTTTAATCACCATATGCTCGGCCAGGCCAATATTGATGTTGAAGGTGATGTTGCTTTTGGCGAAGTTTATTTTCAGGCCTTCCACCGCGTTGAAGAAGACGGTGAAGAAAAGGATTTTGTGGTACTTGGGCGCTATGTGGACCGCTATGAGCGGCGCGGTGGAGTGTGGAAAATTGCGCACCGAACGGAGCTGAATGATTTCTCTCAAGAGCTGCCGGCTTCAGACTTTTGGTTAAAATCCACGCCTGAAGCGTTGCGGGGATTTCGTGGGCAGGATGACTTATCGTCACAGCGTGACAAGGTGAGGGGGCTATGACATCCATATCCTTCAAATTTTATAGCAATGTGTGTTAGTTACGTTATTGATCAACCCTAAAAAGACAAGGCGCGTCTCTCACTATGCAGACTGCGAAAATCAATAAAAGCAAGCAAGAGCTTCTCCTTGCGCTCAACAACTCTCTTAAGCCAACAAATGGCCTTAAAACAGGGCAATGGCGAGAGAAACGTAGCGAAGAGACCAAGCGCGCGGTTATGGAGGCGACGGTCAATTGTCTGTTTGAATTCGGCTATGCGAATACAACGACGCAGTCGGTCTCTGATATGACAGGCCTGTCTCGTAGCGCCATGATTTACCACTATCCGTCCCGCATTGACCTGATTAGCGCTGCCATTGATTTTATCTTTTTGCGGATGATGGAGATGGTCCATCAGGGCGTTGAAACCATCAAAGCCACTGGCACTTTGACGGAGGAAAACGCGCATTACCTGCACCGCGATGTTGTCAAATCACGAGAATATGTCGCCTATATTGAGCTCAATATAGCAGCGAGAACGGACGAGTCTCTGCGCCAACATTTTGATTCAAAGGCGATTGCCTTTGACATGCTGTGGCAAGAGAAGATGTCCGATTTGCTTGGCGATTTAACGGGCCAGAAAACGGATAATGTATTGGCTTGGGATTTTGCGCGGGCCGTTATGGAGGGGATGCGCATTAATGAGCGCATCCTTACGAACAAGGACCGCCGAAATGCACTCCACCAGCTTGTTATTCAAGTGATGGAGGCTATGGACGCCAAAAAGCTCTAAAACATAAAACGCGTGGCCGCTTATATCCCGCACCCTTGCTCAACACAGTTTTTAACGTTTGACGACCATGCACATACCAGCTTTTCAAAGCTTGAGGCGTGCTGCCGACGTTTCAAGCATGGCGCTGCTCTGGAAGGGTCTTCTCTCAAGCTGACGCTCGTGAACGTTTGGTCAGCCGCGGTAATGTGTATATAACTGTCTAAATTAGTGATTTATGTGTTGATGGTGCGTCGCTATCACATGGTCGGTGGTATGGACGCCGCCCTGCGGGAGCCTTAAGTTTGCGAACACGTCATCTTGTCGATCCGGAGTTGTTGGGTCTTGCCGAAGCGTTTCCAACGACCACGATGTGCGACGAAAGTCTGCCACGCGCGCGGTTGATGGTTCAACAACTGATTGCCGAAGTCGATTGCGCCAGTTTTGGCGTTGAGAAACGCGAACTTATCGTTCCGCAAGAGGGTGATGCTCCCAGCGTTAGATGCCTGCTGTATCAGCCTTTCGGTGGGCCGCGTAACGACGCCGCCTATTTGCAGATACACGGCGGCGGCTTTATAATGGGCAGCGTCGAAGATGGTGAGGCGCGCAATGTAAAATTAGCGTCCGAGCTCGGCATTACCGTGCTGTCGGTGAGCTACCGCCTGGCGCCTGAAAACCCGTATCCAGCAGGCCTTATGGATTGCTATCGTGCGCTCGTTTGGCTGGCCGAAAATGCCAGCGATGTTGGCGTATCGCCAGATAGGATCGCTGTTGGAGGAGACTCTGCCGGGGGCGGCATGGCCGCGCAGCTGTGCCTTTACGCGCGCGACAACGGTGGCCCAAGGATCGTATTTCAGAATTTGATCTATCCCGTTCTGGATGATCGCACTGGCGCACTGGGTAGCGCGGTTGATCCAATGCTGGGTGAGATCATGTGGACGCCGGAAAGTAACCGTTATATGTGGGCGGCTCTGATTGGACCGAATGATCCAGCAGACGTCGCGCCGGCACGTGCAGCGTCTTTAAAGGGTTTGCCGCCTGCGTTGATTACTATCGGGGCGCTCGATCTTTTTCTTGATGAAGATATCGCCTATGCCAGGCGATTGTTGCGCGATCAGGTTGCGTGCAGTTTGATCGTCTATCCCGGCGCTTTCCATGCCTTTGACTTGGCTGGCGAAAGCAAAGTTGCCCAACGGTTTGAGCATGACATTCTAAACGGCCTAAAAACGGGCTTAGGCTTGTAAACAATCACTGGCGTCAGTTTTAGATATTGATGTTTAGTTTATCCTGATTTAGACTTCTTTAAAATACCGAAGCCACTTCGGAACTTTTTGGGAAGGATGAGTTATGGCTGAGCCATTTTGGGATCACCCATTTTTAAAAGGGCACCATGCCGCAACGCGGTTTGAGGCTGATGTGCCGGATTTAATCATTCGTGGCGAAGTTCCCGACGATCTTGCGGGTGTGTTTTATCGCAATGGTTCTGAGCCGCTGTATCCCCCCAATGAAAAAAACTATCACTGGTTTGATGGTGACGGCATGGTCTGCGGCTTCTACATCGAAGATGGCAAAGTATCGATGCGCAACCGCTGGGTGCGTACGCCTAAATTTGAGCTTGAAAAGGACGCAGGAAGACGCCTGTTTGGCGTGTTTGGCAATCCACTAACAACCGAACCCGAGGCCCAAGGCGTGCGCTATAACACGGCAAATACGAATGCCATTTTACATGGCGGAAGCTTGTTTGCCTGCATGGAAGGTGCCCCGCCGACGCGCATGGATCCGCGCACGCTCGAGACGCTTGGCGAATACCACTATGATGGTTCGATTAGCACAACGTTCAGCGCGCATCCGACTGTGGATTGGTTCACTGGAGAGATGTTTAATTTCGGCGCCATGCTGAATGGCCAAGACGGCGGCAATACTGTTCGCTTCAACATTATCAACAAGCATGGCGAGATCACCAAGACGGACTATTTCGAGACGCCGTGGCTCAGCCCAATGCACACCCTGCTGCTCACTGAAAATCACGTTATTTTTCCAGTCTTGCCCATCGAGTGCTCTCTGCAGCGCGCTAAAGAAGGCGGTCCGCTGGTGTCATGGCGCGAAGACTTGCCAACACTGATTGGCATCATGGCCCGAGATGGAAACTGCAGTGATATTCGCTGGCTAGAAATGGAACCGCGGCACATGTATCACGAGTTCAATGCGTGGGAAGAAGACGGCAAAATCATTGCTGACGTGGCTGCCGGCGATAATACGCCGCTTTATCCAAATTCGGACGGCACGATCAAAGCGCATCGCGACACAACACAGAGTTTGCGGCGCTGGACCATTGATCTCACCGGCAATACCAATACAGTCAAAGAGGAAGTCCTTAATGATCGCGACATTCACTTTCCGCGCCCGGATGACCGGATGATGACGCGCGCCACGCGCCAGACGTTTGCCAATATCAATCTCAGCTCAGTTGATGGACGTGCGGACGGCATGGACGCCGTTATGCGCTATGACACGGCCTCAGGAGAGGAAGATGTCTACCATTTCGGACCGGGCACGCATTGCGGAGAGTTGATTTTTGCACCACGCGTGGGCGCCATGGAAGAAGGGGATGGCTACGCGGTCACCTTGGTGCATAGGCCCAACGCAAAAGAATCCAGCCTGGCGATCTTCGATGCGAACAATATCAAAGCTGGCCCGGTTGCTGAAGCAGTTGTGCCCTTTCAAGTGTCCAGCGGCTTCCACTGCAATTACTATTCCGCTGACAGCGACCTATACAAAGAGGCCTTTGTCGCCGGTCACGCGTAGCGCTGCAGTAGCTTGGACAACATGCTCGCTTTTCTTTGGGCAAATACCCCTGTTATCGGGGTGAGCGCGGTCATGGTTTCCATGGGCATTACGCTCACGTTCAGTGATTTTGCCACTGTGTTGAAACGACCCAAGCCAATTTTTGTCGGCTTTTGCGGGCAAACTTTTGTGCCTGGGTGCGTGGTCTTCTTGCTTGCCACACTTTTTCGCCTGCCCGAAGCGATCGCGCTTGGGATGATGGTCATTGCCGCATGCCCTGGCGGCGCAACATCGAATGCCTTCAGTGTTATGGCACGCGGCGACGCCGCTTTGTCGATTAGCCTTACCGCCGTTTCAAGCATATTTGCATTTTTAACCGTACCAAGCATTATCGGCATTGGCACGGCGCTGTTTGGTGGGCCCGACAGTGGTGTAACACTCAATTTCGCGCAAACCGCACTCAAAGTATTCTCAAATACCGTTGTTCCACTGGCCCTTGGCATGGGGCTGCGGCGATTGCTTCCGGTATTCAGCGTGAAGTTGGTGAAACCGCTTCTTTATGGCGGCCTTGGCGTCCTTATTTTGCCGACATTTACATTCTTTGATCAATTTGGCGCGCTGCTGACGGGCCGCGATACGCTTGCTGCCTCGACTGCGATACTGCTCAACGTGTGCGCCATGCTTGCCGGTCTCGCGCTTGGGCGGATTTGCAGATTGCCCCCGATGCAGGCGCGCACTTTGTCTATTGAAGTGGGCATCCAAAACTACGGCCTCGTCTTGATTATCATCGTGACGTATCTTGAAGACCTCCGCTTGCTCTTGCCTGCGATCTTCTATCTGCCCAGCATGTACCTGACCGGTTTCTTCATGGTCTTGCTCGCCAATAAATTCAGCGGTGGCGATCACCTCAGAACGGATAAAAAAGCGCCTCAGCATTCATAAAGAATGCTGAGGGCCCCTTGGGGAGAATGTAGCCTGGTTTAGGCGTGCGCAGCGCCTAGCGCGCTTTTTCAGCTATCCCGTCTCTTAGTGTATCACTGCACATTTTTTAGAGCGAAGCTCTCGTCTAGAATTCGATCTGAGCTTCAAAACCGTAAATTCTAGGCTCGCCGAAAACACTCGTCGCCGTTGTAAAAGTTGGCACCGCAAAGCCTGCAGCGGCTTGATATTCTTCGTCAAACAGGTTGCGAACAAACCCGGTGATGCTGATCTTATCAGCGATATCAACGATCCCTGTGCGCAGATTGACGAGGGTGTAGCCATCCTCTGTCGCTGCCGGGTCACCCGGACGGTTGTTAAAGTTCACTTCGCCTGAATGATAAAGGTTAACATCCAACGCCAAACTGCCTATGCCTTCGAGCGGGTAGCGGGCATTGAGATACGCGCCAGCGGTAAATTCCGGTACGTAAGAGAAGATTGTGTCGTCCGCCGTTAGGCCAGTTCCGAGGCTGAGGGCCGAGGCCAGCTCGGGAATGACGGAGAACTCATCAAAGCCCGCATCTGTGTAATTAAGGAAACCACCAACGGTCACATAGTCGTTGAACCGCACAGACGTTTCGGCCTCAATACCATTGATAGACGCTTGGGCAGCATTCACGACCAGTGTAAAGGGGTTATCTGCGGTTGCGCCATCGCCGTCCACATCAATGGTTGCGGGTGTCACCAATGTGCGCTGAATATCTTCAAAGTTACTGATATAGCCGGCGATATTGAACGTCACCTGCGCGTCGCCGACAGCAAAATTTGTCTTTAGGCCCAGTTCGAAATCAGTGACGGTTTCCTCATCGAAGTTTTCAAGCTCGGGAAAGGCTGAGAAGTCTGTTCCGTTCGGGCCAGCGCCGCGGTAGCCGCGCCGCGTGGCAAAATACACGAACACATCATCATTGACTTGGTAGTCTAAGCCAATGTTCCAAGTTGGCGCACTGGACTCCGTTGATGTGACGCCCGCGGCATTTGCGACCAAGCAGTTGTCATAGCTGCCGGATATGGGGCCATTACAGCGGGTGATGTCGTCCCAAGTGTATCGAAACCCAATGTTAAGCTTCAGTCCCTCAGCAACCTCATCAAGCTTGATCGATGTTTCGGCAAACAGTGCTGTGCTTTTGTTTTCAAAATAGAGCTCTGCTTCATTCGGACCGAAGAAAATCACGCTGCTGCCGTTATTTGGCTCGTCCGGGGTCTCTTCAAGATAAAACACGCCAGCAATGTATGTCACGCGGTCTGCGAACAGGTCGCCAAAAACCTGAAACTCGTTGGTGATCTGGTCACTGGCAAACACACCGGACTGGTTGTTGATAGGCGCCGGCGTACCGTCAAAATCGCGCGATGAATCAACGAATGTGCTTCGGTAACCAAAGATGTTTTTAAACGTAACTTGTTCGAGTTCTACTTCAGTCGTGTTGGTGATGCCCCATAACACACGATTAGAGCGCAGCTCAAAGTCTGGATTTACGGTCCGAATTCCGTTTTCCTGCTGCGCTGCGAGGTTGAGGTCAACGTCAAGGCCAGGAATGCCGCTATCAAGCAGAAAGGCGAGGGGACCACGCGCAACCCCGCCGTCAGTGATCACCCCATTTGGATAGAGCGAGGTTAGAACAGTTGATGTGCCCGCCTCATTCGCTTCATAATAATCGCCGATGAAGGTATTGGTAATCGTTTCATTGGGCTCCCAAAGGACAGAGCCCCTGAACGACCAGGTGTCGCGGTCATCAACCTCGCCACCGGTCGCTAAGTTTTCAGTGTAGCCATCCCGGCGAGCCCGCTGCCCAGCCACTCGAATGGCGAGCTTGTCATCAATCACCGGAACATTCAGCGCAGTCTCGGCAATCACTTCGTCAAACCGGCCATAACTGATACGGCCATACCCGCCCAGATCATAGGTCGGCGAATTTGGGTACAGGAGAACTGCGCCGCCCGTGGTATTGCGGCCAAACAATGTGCCTTGAGGGCCCTTAAGCACTTGCATGGATTGAACATCGAAGGTTGGCAGGATGCTGCCCTGCACGCTCAGTGGTACGTCCGCAAAGTACGTCACGACCGCAGGTGACCCGGTGCCATCAGCCTGGCGCTGTTGGCCGCGAATAACAAAGGCTGGAACATCGCGTGACAACGCTGGGGCGACCACCAGGCCGGGCGTTACGAAGGTAAGGTCCTGCGTCGTTATGATCGATCTTTGCTGCAGTGTATCGGTATCGAAACTGGAGACAGAAATCGGTACGGTTTGAATGCTTTCCTCGCGCCGCCGGGCCTTAACCAAAATCGTTTCAAGATCATCCAAGAAAGCCGCATCGTCTTGTGCTGCGGTGGGTAACGGCGCAGCGAGCGTGCCGGCGATAAGCGTGGTTGAGTAAAGGATAAATTTCGAGTGTGGCATGAACTCTCCCCAAATGACTTTTTGTGGCACCTTATGCGGTGCTCGTTATTATCATCCATACATACTTGACGGTTTTAGTCAAATATATATTTTTATTATACAGGCTGACTTAAATTCGTTTACGTTGACGGTCACAATCCGTTGCCTTTAAAGTCCGGTTGCTAACCTTGTGTTTGGGGAGGGGGTTACAGTGCATACAGCGGAGCGACATATCAGTTACTGCCGTAACTGCTGCGCCCAATGCGGTATCGAAGTCGTTAAGGAAAATGGCGTGCTGACGCGCATGACCGGCGATAAGAACAATCCATTTTCGCGCGGTTATTTCTGCATCAAAGGCTTATCAAGCATCGACATGCACAATGGCGAAGATCGGTTGGACCGGTGCCTTAAGAAGGTTGACGGTGCGTTCGCCGCAATTGATAAGCCCGCTGCGTTAGATGAAATTGCGAACAAGCTGGGCCGCATCATTGATGCACACGGGCCGGAAGCTGTTGCGGTTTATGCTGGCACTGGCGTCAACAGCAATTCCCTTTCAAATTCTGCGGTAAAGGCCTGGCTCGAAGCGGTTGGCACGCCTTATCTCTATACGAGTATGACGCTGGATCAGCCGGCGAAATGGGTTACGGCCTGCCGGATGGGCATTTTTGCCACTGGCAAATATAGCACCTTAGATGCCGATGTGATCTTGCTCACTGGTGGCAACCCCGCCGTTTCGCATGCTTCCATGAGCGGCCCAATGTGCAATCCGATGTATTGGGCAAAAGATGCGCGCAAGCGCGGTCTCAAACTGATTGTTGTCGACCCGGCAACCACGCAAACGGCGCGGCAGGCGGATATCCATATCAAAATCACGCCGGGCGAAGACGCGGCATTCTTTGCAGGTCTTATAAAGATCGTGATTGATGAAGGCTGGCATGACGCGGCCTTTTGTAGCCAGTTTCTCACAGGATTTGAAAAGCTACAGGAGGCGGTCGCAGAGTTTACGCCCAGCGTGGTGGAAGGGCGCTGCGGCGTTGCGCCCAACACTTTGCGGGAGGTCGCACGCTTGTTTGCGACAGCACGGCGCAAATCAGCGCATACAGGCACCGGCCTTAACATGGGCCCTCACTCAAATACGTCCGAGCATTTAAGCGAAGCCTTGAACGCCATTTGCGGGGGCTACCGCAAGCGCGGCGATGTGATGCGCAATATGGGCGCGCTTTTTGATAGCGGCCTGGCGCAGGAAATGGTTGTGCCGCCCAACCGAAGTTGGCTGGGCGGCCCAAAGTGTCATGCCACCGATATCGGGCCGATCTTTGGCGAATATCCCACGGCGCTTTTGCCGAAGGAAATCACCCACGATGGCGACAAACGCATTCGTGCATTGATTGTCGTTGGCGGCAATCTCGCGACCGCTCTGTCTGACCCAAATATCGTGCTTCCCGCGCTGTCTCGCCTTGATCTGCTGGTCACGCTTGATCAGCGCGAGACAGCAACGGGCGCGCTGAGCGACTATCAAATCGGCATTTCGCTGCCTTATGAGCGGCTCGATTTTAACGCGATACTCGAATACACGCGGCACATGTCTTACGGGCAGATTGCCAGGCCGTTCATGCCGCGCCCAGACGGTGTGATGGAGGATTGGGAGTTTTTCACTGGCCTTGCCGGGCGCATGGGCCACACAATGAAGTTCAAGCGCACCCTATTTTCTGTTTCGCAAGCTGATACGCCCGGTCCAACCTATGACGTTGGTCCAGGTGATAGCGTGTCGGCAGAGGATTTAATACGCTTCATGGTAAGCCAAGGCCGCTTTAGCTATGATGACCTGCTTGCCAATCCACATGGCATTGCGCTGCCAGACGCAGAGACTGAAATCGCACCTGCAGCGCCGGATGCGACGGCACGTTTGGACCTTTGCCCCGAAGATGTCTTTGCAGAGATAAAAGCGTTGCCACGCGGCGCCTATGATGCGGGCGCTTATCCTTATCGCTTAGTCTCTCGCCGGCTGTTAGAAACGGTCAATAGCGCTTACACGCAGTCGTCCAAAGCACGGCGGCGCTATCCAGAAAATCCGGTGTTTATGAACCCGGACGACATGGATGCGTTGGGGCTTTGCGCTAAAGACACAGTATTGCTTGAATCAGCGCATGGTCGCTCACACGCAACCGTAAAGCCTGAAAAGGGCTTAAAGCCCGGCGTTTTGGCGGCCAGCCATGGATGGGGCAGGCCGGACAAGCCAGAAGATCAGCAGTCTGACCTTTTTACAGGGCGGCTCGTGTCCATCACTGAAGACATTACTGCAATCAACTATATGCCGCGCCAGTCGGCCATTCCCGTTCGCGTTAAACCGCTGCTTGCGGATGCGTCATAAGCACCTGAAACAGAGTTCCATGATTACGTTTTTTCAAACCCCTGTCGTGCTGGCATTTGCCTGCTTCACCTTGGCCGGCTGCATCTCTGATGGTGAACCGGCTGACAAAATGGCGACCTATGCAGACAAAAATGACAATATTGACGAGACAACCCGTATCGCTGGCAAAATGGTTTTCGATGAAAACTGTGCCGGTTGCCATCTAGAAGGTGTCGATAAGGCACCGCATTGGGTGATGCTGAGCATTATGGCGCCAGAATCCATCTATCACGCGTTGACAGAAGGTGTGATGGCAATCCAGTCCGACCATATTTCCGATGCCGATAAGATGCTGGTTGCGGAATATCTATCGAGCCGAAAGATGGGGACGGCGGGTTTAGTCGATGCACTGCCGATATGCAGGGGTGACGCTGCGGTGTTTGATGTGGCAGCGCCGCCACTGCTTACCGGTTATGGGCTGACAGAAGGCAACCGGCATTATCTGTCTAGCGACGTTGCTGGTATTGATGCAGCCAATGTCACCACGTTAGAGCTTAAATGGTCGCTTGCGTTTCCAAATGCAGTGCGTGCGCGCTCTCAGCCAGCCTTTGGCGGCGGCGCCATCTTTGTCGGCAGCCATAGCGGTATCGTCTACGCATTAGACCAGGCGACAGGCTGCGCGCGTTGGACCTTTCAAGCGTCGGCAGAAGTCCGCACCGGCATCGTCCTTTCAAGCTGGGAGGCGGGGGATGCAACCGCGTCGCCGATGCTCTTCTTCGGCGACTTAATCGGCAATTTCTATGCGGTTGATGCCTTTACCGGGCAGCAAGTTTGGCGCAAGAAAATGGACCCGCATCCCAATGCGACGATTACGGCCGCCCCAGCGCTGCACGATGGGATCATCTATGTGCCGATTTCGTCTTTAGAAGTCGCGGCGGCTGCTATTCCGACCTACGAATGCTGTACGTTTCGTGGCTCAATTGTTGCGTTAGAGGCAGTGACAGGGGATGAAATCTGGCGCAGCTACACGGTAAGCGAAGAGCCGAAGGTCCAGCGCGTCAATGCCAACGGTGTCGATAACTACGGGCCTTCCGGCGCGCCGGTTTGGAACACACCAACTGTTGATGCTGTGCGCCGCCAGCTCTATTTTGGTACCGGTGAAAACTATACCGACCCTGCGACGAAAACGAGCGATTCTGTTATTGCACTCGATTTGGATACCGGGTCGGTAAAGTGGGTCTTTCAGGCCACGCTGAATGATACCTGGAATGTCTCTTGCGAAAGTGCTGATAAATCCAATTGTCCAGCAGTGTCTGGACCGGATTCAGACTTTGGCGGCGCCGGGGCAATTCTCGCGCAGGGCGCGGATGGCAGAGATTATGTGCTGGCCGGACAGAAGTCTGGGTTTGCCTACGCGCTTGACCCGGACACGGGCACACTGAGATGGAAAGCCAAAGTTGGCCGCGGCGGCGTGCGTGCAGGCATCCATTTTGGCTTGGCGGCGCACGATGGTATTGTCTATGTGCCAATCTCAGACCCGCCAGATGGCCATAGCCATGATAAACCTGCGCGGCCCGGACTGTATGCTTTGGATATCGTAACAGGTGACTATGCTTGGAGCGCACCGGCCGCAAATGTTTGCAATGGCAAGGACTTCTGCGAGCCAGGCTATTGCGGCGCGATAACCACAACTGAAAGCCTGGTTTTTGCGGGCGCTATGGATGGGCATGTTCGCGCTTATGATACAGCAAGCGGCCAAGTCGTGTGGGAATACGATACGGATAAAGACTACGACGCCATCAATGGGTTGACGGCTATGGGCGGGTCAATCTGCGGCGGCGCTGCGCCCGTCGCGTACAAAGGAAGCCTGGTGGTAAACTCAGGCTATGGCTTTTCTGGGACTATGCCGGGCAACGCGCTCCTGGTGTTTGGGCCGGCCGAATTGGGGTCTATTCAATGACAATTCATCTGCCCATGGACGCTGCGGGATTTCTGAGCGCTGCTCAGACAGAAACGGGTATCACGCTTGTGGATGAAGCGGCCGTTGGACCGCTTACGCGCTTGATTGAGAGCTACAATGCCGACGCGCAATTCACGGCCGATGGCGCAGCGGGGATGCATATGCGCCTGATGCGCATTTTGAAAAATCGGCTGCGTATGCTGCGCGATGTTGCAGCGCATCCAGAGATCTTAGACATTGCGCTTAAGCCACCAGTAATCATTAACGCCATGGCGCGCACCGGTTCAACAAAGATGCAAAAGGTGCTGGCGGCAACGGGTGATTTTAACTGGTTGCCGAACTGGAAGGTGCTTAATCCAAGCTCGGTTACAGGCGTGCCACATGAGGATGTATTGAGCCGCATTGAAGATGTGAAGGCTGATGAAGCGTGGTTTGATGCCGCCTCGCCCGATGCAAAATTGGCGCATAGCTTTGCCGCTGATGAGCCAGAAGAAGATAGCATGCTGATGGCGCAGTCATTGATCTCGCCAACGTTGACCGGATATGCCGATGCTGATCGTTATGTCATGTGGACGCTCGAAGCGGGCATGCAGCACCAGTTTCTCTATTTGCGCGATGCGTTGAAGTACATGATTTGGCAAGGTCTCGCAGATCCGCAAAAGCCATTTGTGCTTAAGAGCGCCATGAGCTATGGCTTTGAAACAGACCTCCTCAAAGCCTTTCCCGGCGCCAAGCTTATCATGACACATCGCGACCCATTGCAGTGCATTCCGTCAGCCTGCCGTCTGATCGAACTGTTCAATTATGCGCATAGCCATAAGGCGATAGACCATGCGGCACGTTTTGAAGGCATGGCGTGGAAAATGGATTTGCATCTTGCCTTCAGAGATGCAGAACCAGAGTACCCGATTTTAGATATCTCCTATGGGGCGGTACGGTCTGCTGCGACGGATGTGCTTGCGTCCATCTACGCATTTGCAGATATGCCTCTTGCTGAAGCAGCGGTGGATGCTGTAGCGGCATGGGAAGTTCGAAATCCCAAGAACAAGCATGGGGCGTTTACCTATGCGCTTGCGGATTTTGGCTTAACTGAAGGGGGTATAATAGAGCGCTTTAACGCTTATTATGGGCGCTTCTCCGAATATTTCTAACAGATTAGGACGTTGATGTGTTGAAACTAGAACGCGCGGATTTACTGCGCCAGCAAGCTTTTGTTGGGGGCATCTGGAGCGATGCTGATACCGGAGAAGCATTTGATGTTGTCAATCCGGCCACCGGCGCAGTTGTCGCGTCTGTACCGGATATGGGCGCCGCTGAAACCCGCCGCGCCATTGAAAGTGCTGAGATGGCGCGCCACCCCTGGGCCGCGCAGCCGGCCAAGGCGCGCGCTGTTATCCTGCGCAAGCTTTATGCCCTGGTGATGGAACATCAAGAGGATCTGGCACACTTAATGACAGCCGAGCAGGGCAAGCCCTTGGGCGAAAGCAGGGGTGAAATCGCCTATGCAGCCAGCTTTATTGAATGGTTTGCAGAAGAAGGCAAACGCACCTACGGCGATATCATTCCCAATCATATGCCAGGCAAGCGTATCTTGGTGATCAAACAACCCGTGGGCGTTTGCGCCGCGATTACGCCTTGGAATTTTCCAACGGCAATGATCACGCGTAAAATCGGCCCGGCGCTGGCGGCGGGCTGCTCGATCGTGGTCAAGCCGGCGGAAGCAACACCGCTATCGGCGCTGGCGCTGTGTGTTTTGGCGCAAGAAGCGGGTCTGCCCGAGGGCGTGTTGTCGTGCATCACCGCATCGCAGGGCGCTGGCGTGGGCGGCGAGATGACGTCTAACCCGCTGGTGAAAAAGCTGTCTTTCACAGGGTCTACGGCGACAGGCGCTTTGCTCATGCAGCAGGCCGCAGGGCAAATTAAGAAAGTGTCTCTGGAACTGGGCGGCAACGCGCCGTTCATTGTGTTTGATGATGCCGACATCGATGCGGCGGTCCAAGGCGCAATTGCCGCCAAGTTTCGCAATGCCGGCCAGACTTGCGTATGTACAAACCGGTTTTATGCACAGGCTGGGGTCTATGATGAATTTGTCAAAAAGCTGAGCCATGCAACCAAACAGCTCAGCATCGGCAATGGCATGGACGATGGCGTGCTGATCGGCCCTATGATCAATGCTGCGGCGGTGGATAAGACCGAACGCCATCTGCGCGATGCTGTTACCAAGGGTGGTTCTATAGAAACCGGCGGTGCGCGCGCGGAAGAAAACGGGCCGCTGTTTTTTGCGCCGACTGTCGTCTCCGGGGCGCAGCCAGAGATGCTGCTCGCGCAAGAAGAGACGTTTGGGCCGCTCGCGGCGGTGTTTAAATTCGATGATGAGGCTAGCGTTGTTGCGGCGGCGAACGACACGGATGCCGGGCTTGCTGCGTACCTTTACACCCGTGATCTCGGCCGCGCATGGCGCATGGGCGAAGCGCTGGAATATGGCATGGTCGGCATCAATGAAGGCATCGTCTCCACCGAAGTCGCGCCGTTTGGCGGGATCAAACAAAGCGGCATCGGCCGTGAGGGCTCTAAATACGGCATCGAGGATTATCTCAATATCAAATACATGCTGCTTGGCGGACTCGGTCTTGATGGGCAATAAGGCGGGGGAATAAAACAATGTCGAAACGACAGAGCTGGCGCTTGGTTCGGCGTCCGGATGGCGAAATTTCAGATGATGACCTGTCGTTCGCGCAGGAAGACATTCCGCCCTTGGCCGACGGCGACATTCTTGTTGATGTGGACTATATTTCCGTCGATGCAACGAACCGAATTTGGATGTCGGATGCCGATCAGTATATGCCGCCGGTCAAGATTGGCGACATCATGCGGGCTGGCGTCGCTGGCAAAGTCATCGCCTCGCGCCATCCAAATTTCACTGCAGGCATGACCGTTGGCGGTCTTGGTGGATATGCCTCCCATATCGTGGCATCGGGGGATCTTTTCGGCTCTCTTCCCGATGTGCCAGGCCTGGCCCTGCCAACGCTGTTTGGATCGCTCGGTGGCACAGCGCTTACGGCCTATTTTGGTTTGTTGAAAATTGGCGAACCTAAACCTGGTGAGACTCTGGTCGTGTCAGCCGCCGCGGGCGCAGTGGGTTCAATGGTCGGGCAGATTGGCAGGATTAAAGGCTGCCGTGTCATCGGCATTGCTGGGGGGACTGAGAAGTGCCGCTATGTTGTGGAAGAATTGGGGTTTGATGGCTGCGCAGACTACAAGGCAGGTGACCTCGGCGCCCAGCTTGACGCGCTGTGCCCAGATGGCATCGATATCAATTTTGAAAATGTTGGCGGCGATATTATGGACACCGTCATGCAGCGGATGACCAATTTCAGCCGGATGCCGCTCTGCGGAATGATTTCGATGTATGATCATTTGACTGAGATCCAAGGCCCCAAGGCTTGGTCCAAAATCCTCATGAACCGGATCCGTGTGCAGGGTTTTATCGTCAGCGATTATATGGCGGAATTTGAAACCGCCAGCGCAGACCTGGTCAGCTGGGCATTGGCGGGCAAACTTAAGACGCGCGAAGATGTGAGACCTGGTCTAGACAATGCGCTGCATATTCTGCGCGATCTCTACAGGGGCGGCAACAACGGCAAACTGCTTATCAAGGTTTAGCGTAGATTTTTTTACAGGGCGTAACGGGCATTTCCATATATGGGTCTACGGCCTATTTCGACATACGCCCTGAAGTCATACAACTCGACGTGAAGACGTACATTTGCTTTCTACTTTCGCTTTGGGGCGTTGAGGTTGCGATAGAAGGCGATGAAGCGCTAAGGAAATCCGCAAATTATTGTGACTGACAAGCGCAAATCATCCGGTGCCGCCATGCGTGAAATTGGCAACACATACCGCCATGACATGGGTCAATATCTCAATAGCCGGGCAGAAAATAACCACTTGCCATTCCGAAGATGAGAGCGGGCGACGCAACGATTTAGGCGGATGCGTAACGTTCGAAAGTTCCTCTCAATGCACGCATTGCTATTCCATCATTTCAACGGAGACAGACACTTAAACGGCCGCCTAATCGTCAAAGCCTACCGATCTGAAGCGCCTTGGGATTGGTACCGGCGTACGCACATGGCTGTCGAAACAACTTTGCCTCTTGCGCAACCTAAGACAATTTAACGTTAGAATGACAGGCCCCTTCATTGGGTTTGATAAAATTAATAATCCAAGTTGCAAACATCTCGTGCCATAAAGCTTGCAGTGGTGATGGAAAGATAGATGGCTGAGGTAAAGCTAACAGAGCGGCAAAATAAGCGCCGGACGCAGATCATGGACACGGCGCGGCAGTTGCTGGCGTCGCGCGGGTATGAAGCTTTAACAATGCGAGACTTGGCGGCGGAAAGCGAGGTCGCGCTCAAGACCTTGTACCGGATATATGGAAATAAAGATAAACTGCTCCAAAGTGCGATTGCAGAACAGTATCGCGGCGCCTACGAAGCTATCGATCAAGACACACAACCCGTGGGGCTGGATCGTGTCTTTTTTATAGCAGAGTCTATTGCCGCGCGTGTGCTAGAAGAAGCGAGTTATATAAAAGCGCTCTCTAAGATGACGTCGTCGCAGGCAATGCTCGAAACCCTCACACAGCTTCGCACCGAAATGTATACCAAAGCGCTAGAGCAAATGCGCAGTCAAGACGATTTGTGCGACTTTGTCAGCATTCCGTTTCTTGCCTCTTCGATCGGTGTTCATATTGGATCCTTGTTCAGGTCATGGGCGAACGATGGATTTGGGTCGAATGAAATGTTCGATCGTGTGAGAATGGAAGTCATCTTTGTTTTAAGCCCGTTTGCCGTTGGTCACGCGCGTGAACGACTTCAAACAATGACCAAACAGGTCTACAATGATCTCATAACAAAGGTTTTGAGGCGCTCGTAGCAGCAGGTATCGAAGAGGGCATGCAGGCCTTCACAGGCATACAGGTACACAGGAGAGATCTCGCTACATAGCCGCTGTTTCAATCTGCCAATCGGATTATCTGTCCCATACGCGCTTCAGAGCCGTAGCCATCCTAGAGCGATGCCGTTTTTAGCGGATAGAGTGCATCTCTTTCCTAGGAAAAAGCGTGTAGTGAGCACGGGCCTTCTTTGGCACGGTCGCGTCTCCAGCCTATCCAGCTAAGACTAAAATCCATCTAAATATCCATAAATAATGAATATTTGTTCAAGTCTATGCGGCATGTGACGCCGTTCGTAGACCCAAACTCTCTTTTTTGACAACGTGTTGACATTATTAATGACAACGCGTTGTCTTGATGTTAGCTAGAACCAATACAAAGACGAGAGCTGGTTGATCCAGAAGCTCGCGAACAGACGTTCAACGACAAAGATTGCGATGGGGAGTTGCAAATGAAATTGGGAATCCTGTTTTTGACGACGGCGCTATCAGGGCTGAGTGCAACATATGCGAACGCGCAGACAGAACCGTCTGACAGCGTGTCGGCCTTTACCGAAGAGATTATTGTGCAAGCACGAAAACGCGCGGATGGAGAAACGTCTCAATCCGTTCCCATCGCGCTGACGGCATTTTCTGCTGGTAAGCTTGAGGCCGCTCTTGCCACCAATCTGACAGATGTCGGGCGATTGACACCAAATGCGGCGCTTGACGATATCGGGACTTTTCCTGGGACCCAGGCATTCTTCGTGCGCGGCATGGGCGTGTCGTCCAGCGTGCCAAGTTTTGATCCAGCGGTTGGTTTGTTCGTTGATGGGGCATACCGTGCGCAAAGTGCGTCGGGCGTGCTCGACGTCTTCGATGTAGAGCAGATCGAGATACTAAGGGGCCCTCAAGGGACCTTGTTTGGACGCAACGTCACGGGCGGTGCTATTACATTGCGCACCCGCCGCCCAACCGACGAGCTCGATGTGCGAGCGCAGGTAACCGTCGGTAGATTTGATCGCGTGGATGGAAATGTCTCAATCTCCGGTCCACTCGTTGAAGACACATTATC
>JBCCLR010000042.1:0-20653 GCA_039026755.1 Pseudomonadota bacterium
ATATAGACATCATCGTCATCGACGAACCGCGCTTCGGCTTGAATAAAGTCAAACCGGTGTTCGGGCTTGCGGCCCATGAGGCGCTCAACGAGATCGCGCGCTTCAAACCGGCCCGCAAATTCTTCTGGCAGGGTCACGCGCAGTAACACCCGCTCCGCCGGGTTCATGGTGGTTTCTTTGAGCTGCGCTGGCGGCATTTCTCCAAGGCCTTTAAAGCGCGAAATATCAATCTTGCCGCGACCGTTGAATTCGCTTTTTAAAAGCTCTTCGCGGTGGGCATCATCGCGCGCATAGAGCACTTTTGCGCCCTGTGCGATGCGAAACAGCGGCGGCTGGGCGAGGTAGAGACGGCCTTCTTGCACGAGCTTGGGGATTTCGCGGAAGAAAAACGTCATCAACAGGGTTGCGATGTGCGCGCCGTCAACATCCGCATCCGTCATGATGATGATTTTGCCGTAGCGCAGGTCACTAGCCGCGTAGGCGTCTCGGGTGCCGCAGCCCAGTGCTAGAAGAATGTCAGCAATTTCTTGGTTGGCTTTGATTTTTTCAGCGCTGGCGCTCGCCACGTTCAAGATTTTGCCGCGAATGGGCAAAATAGCCTGGGTTTTGCGGTCGCGGGCTTGTTTTGCTGAGCCGCCTGCGGAATCGCCCTCGACGATGAAGATCTCTGAGCCATCCGCGCTATCGAGCGTACAGTCGGTGAGCTTGCCGGGGAGGCGTAATTTGCGTTTGTTGGTCGCTTTTTGGCGTTTAATTTCCTTTTCTTGGCGCCGCCTTAATCGCTCTTCGACCCGTTCAAGCACCCATTCCATAAGGGCGGATGCGCGCTCAGGATTATCGGTGAGCCAATGGTCAAACCGGTCTCTAATGGCCGCTTCAACCAGCTTTTGTGCTTCTAATGTGGAGAGTTTGTCCTTGGTTTGCCCTTGGAACTGCGGGTCACGAATAAAAATAGAAAGGCCGAAGCACGCGCCGCCGATCACATCGTCTGCCGTAATGTCCTTTGCCGCCTTAGAGCTGGTCATTTCCGCAAAGGCCTTTATGCCTTTTGCCAAAGCGCCGCGCAGTCCCGCCTCATGTGTGCCGCCTTGCGGCGTGGGGATTGTGTTGCAATAACTTTCAGCCAGCCCATCGCCATAGGTGGGCCAGTTTACCGCCCATTCGACGGAGCCTTTACCGTCTGGAAAATCAACGCGGTCTGCAAACGCATCTGGTGCCACGGTTGGCCGATCTGTAAGCGTCTCCTTTAAATAGTCCGCAAGACCGCCTGGAAACGTTAAAACAGCGCTTTGCGGGACGTTACTTGCATGTGCAAGCTCTTCAGGGCACGCCCATCGGATCTGGACACCGCGAAACAAATAAGCCTTTGAGCGTGCGAGTCTATAGATACGCGCGGCTTTGAGCTGTAGCGATCCAAAAATCTCCGGGTCAGGCCAAAACTGTACCGTCGTGCCGCGCCGGTTTGGCGCGGCCCCGACCGTAGTCAGGGGGGTCTGCGTTTCACCGCGCGCAAATTCTTGCCGGTACAGGGTTTTGTTGCGCGCGACTTCGACAACAAATGACGTCGATAGTGCATTCACAACACTGATGCCGACCCCGTGCAGACCGCCAGATGTTGCATATGCCTTGTTTGAGAACTTACCGCCGGCATGCAGGGTCGTGACAACGACCTCAAGCGCGGATTTCTCGGGAAAGCGTGGGTGCGGATCGATGGGAATGCCGCGGCCATTGTCCGCAATTGATAGGCTGCCGTCGCCATGCAGTTCGATTTCGATGCGATCTGCATGGCCGGCGACCGCCTCATCCATGGCATTATCTAAGATCTCAGCCACCAGATGATGAAGCGCGCGCTCATCGGTGCCACCAATATACATTCCCGGCCGACGCCTGACCGGTTCTAGGCCCTCCAGAACCTCAATATCTTGGCCGCTATAGCTATCGTCTCCGCTCGCTTTAGACTTTGCGGGCTTCTTTGGCTCGTCGGCGTGTGAGAAAAGGTCCAAAATCTGTCCCTAGTGGTTTTTCATCGGTTTAATCCACAAGATATTGTGTCTTGGGCACAGATGCAACGACTGTGCAAAACCATTAAAAATTTAAGGTTTTGGTAATCAGTTGTTAAGGGTCCCAACCGCACTTTACGGTGGGTTTGGAAGTGTAGGTGGCATTATGGATTGGTCGGGCGAAGCCGGGTTCGTATCGCGGCAGATGGATGACCATCACGCCGCACAAGTGGCAAACAAAGAGCCAGAATATGCCGTTGGCATGCGGTTTTTTGAAAGTAAGCCACCCCACCACGTCTGGATCATCAGTAAAATTTACACACCATCTGCGAGCGATATTCCGCACGCTCTGCTCGATCGCTGCGGAAAATTTCCCGCATCCAAACTGATTTCTCTGCAAACGCTTACTGACAGCAGCTTTTTCAGGAAAGACCGACGCAATCCATTTCGCACTCACGAAAAGGATCGCAGGTTGCGGCGCAAAACAGACCCCACAAAACGCGTATTGTGACATTGCAAGCGATTGCGGGTTTTAGTGTGACCTGAAAAATTCTTCTAATATATTGAAAAGAAATGATATTTTTTAGGGCGTGTCATGGCGTGCGTTTTCTACGCGCTTGATTGCAATAATGGCAACATTGTTGGCATTTTTTTGCATTGCAATATAAATCGGTAATTTGCAGTATGCAGTCAGCCTTTTCTGGAAGGCGATCCTCCCCAAAGGATCTACTAACTCGCCGCATCAGTTTGACTGATGCGGCTTTTTATTTGCCAAATTGAGCATATTCAAAGCTGTGAAATTAGCTCTATAGTCCTAAAAACCTATAATTTATTTGTTAGTCTTAAGGTATTAGGTTCCTGCGTCTGTATTGGGCCATGAGCGTGTTGCAACGTCTTAACTGCGTTTTGCGCCGCCGACATCTTTGTTGCGCTGCAGCAAAAAAGCCCTGGACGCACGGCGGCGACCAGGGCTGACTTTGTTCTCGTCTTTCGATTTAGACAGAATAATACATGTCAAACTCAACCGGACTTGGCGTTAGCCGTTCGCGGTCCACTTCTTCTTGTTTCAATTCGATATAAGCATCGATTTGGTCGTCGTTAAAGACGTCGCCCTTCGTCAGGAACTCCTTGTCAGAATCAAGCGCTTCCAGCGCCTCACCAAGGGAGCTTGCAACGGTTGGAATGCCGACAAGCTCTTCCGGCGGCAGCGCGTACAAGTCTTTATCCATGGCATCACCTGGGTCGATTTTGTTTTGAATACCATCGAGCCCGGCCATCAGCATAGCAGCACACGCCAAATACGGATTGGCTGTGGGATCAGGGAAGCGGCATTCAAGCCGTTTGCCTTTGGGACTAGAAACGTAAGGAATACGGATTGAGGCTGACCGGTTGCGAGCAGAATAAGCGAGCATAACCGGTGCTTCAAAGCCAGGGGTCAAACGCTTATAACTGTTGGTGGAGGCATTCGTAAACGCGTTTAACGCCCGCGCATGCTTAATGATGCCGCCAATGTAATAAAGGCACTCCTGGCTCAAGTCGGCGTACTTATCTCCTGCAAACAGCGGTTGACCATCTTTCCATATGGACTGGTGCGTGTGCATGCCCGAGCCGTTGTCGGTGGCCACGGGCTTAGGCATAAACGTTGCCGTCTTGCCGTAGCTGTGCGCGACCATGTGCGTCACATATTTGTAGATTTGCACATTGTCGGCGGTGCGGAGCAGTTCAGAAAACGTGATGCCGAGTTCGTGTTGGCTAGCGCCCACTTCGTGGTGGTGCTTGTCCATTTCAAGGCCCATGGCTTGCATGGTCGACACCATTTCCGCGCGCATATCTTGGCAGCTGTCTACCGGTGGAACGGGGAAGTAACCGCCTTTTTCGCGCGGCCGGTGGGCATAGTTACCCTCTTCATATTCCTTGCCGCTGTTGTACGGGCCTTCAATGTCATCAATTTTGTAAAACGCGCCGTCATAGCCGACGCCAAAGCGAACATCATCGAACACAAAGAACTCAGGCTCCGGTCCGAAATAGGCAGTGTCCCCAATGCCGGTAAATTTCAGATATTCCTGCGCCGCCGTTGCTGTGGAGCGTGGGCAGCGGTTATAGCCTTCGCCCGTGCTTGGTTCCTTGATCGAGCAAAAAACGATCATCGTAGGCTGCGCACAAAATGGATCCATCACAGCCGTTGACGGATCTGGAAACAAGATCATGTCAGATTCGTTAATGGCCTTCCAACCAGCAATGGACGATCCATCAAACATGATGCCGTCTTCAAAGGCGTCTTCATCCATGAACTGTGTTGCCATGGTCAGATGTTGCCACTTGCCGCGTGGATCTGTGAAACGCAGATCTACCCAAGGGATATCTTCATCATTGAGCTTCTTAATCAACTCACTCGCAGTCGACATAGGTATGTCCTCCTTAACCTTTAATGTGATGAACCTTTAATGTGATGAGTGGTGCATGAACGTGCCGTGCTGCGACGCACCATGCACGCTTTTGTCATGAAATTAAATAGCGTCTTCGTCCTCTTCGCCGGTACGAATGCGAATTGCACGGTCAACTGGCGTTACAAAAATTTTGCCGTCGCCGATTCTGCCGGTGCGCGCCGCGTTGGTGATGGCTTCGAGCGCTTGAGAAAGAATAGCTTCAGAAACGATGACTTCGATTTTGACTTTGGGCAGAAAATCAACAACATATTCCGCACCGCGATAAAGCTCCGTATGACCCTTTTGCCGGCCAAAACCCTTGGCTTCGAGCACGGTTATTCCCGTTATGCCAACATCGTGCAGTGCTTCTTTGACTTCATCAAGCTTAAACGGTTTGATCACCGCTTCAATTTTTTTCATCGTATCGCTGCCTTCCCAAAGTAACCGCTTGTTAAGCATGAAATATGCCAAGCATCTCACGCAGTCAAAGCCGAAGATTCAAAGGTTTTTCAGCGTCATTGTTCAGCACAGTGAGCGCTTTTTGAGCACGATTGCCTAACTTTCGAGCAGTTCTCGCCAGAGCAACGCTTGGCGTACCGATATTTCATTTGACGCCGCCAAGACCGCGCCATAGACACACGCAGTGCAAGGGCGCTCGCATATGTCTGTTATGGCGGGTGTAGCTCAAGTGGTTAGAGCGCTGGCTTGTGGTGCCAGAGGTTGCGGGTTCAAGTCCCGTCACTCGCCCCAGCGGACATCATTATGTATTCAGCTTGTATAAGGGCGCGCGCGTTCCATGCACGCAGGGCCTATTCGGAGGGCTCACGCGGCTCAATTTTCGTCCAGATCGGCTCGCCCATCCCATCACGCGGCACTGTACCATATCCGGAACTACTGTCTTCTTCGTACAGCGGCGATGTTGCGCAAGCCGCTAAAACGCCACTGGTTGCCAGCGCGAAAATGACACGAATAAGACTTTTCATAGGCACGCCTTTAAACTCTGCGCAGGACAGTTATCACCGCCATTACCCTGGTGTAAGGTCACTGTGCTAAAGTTGAACCCAACCGCCGGGCATTTTTATGGCCACCGCTCTATATGATGTGTTTTCTCCAACCGCAATGGCCGATGTCGACCGGCAGACGATCCAACAAGGCACGCCTGGTACGCTGTTGATGCAGCGCGCTGGCAGCGCTGTGGCGCGATTATGTCTGAGCCTTAGGGGCCGTGGCAGCGCGCGTATTTTATGCGGCCCCGGCAATAATGGCGGTGATGGCTGGATTGCAGCGCGCGTGTTGCTCGATGCCGGGTGGGATATCGATGTGTGCAGCTTGGTTGATCCGGCCACGCTGTCAGGCGATGCGGCGTGGGCCGCGCGCGGCTGGTTGAAGGCCGTAACATCGCTAGAAGACGCGCCGGCACAATTGCCGCGCACAGACATTTTTATCGATGCGGCTTTTGGCGGCGGTTTAAATAGGCCCATTTCAGAACAGGTCGCCGCCGGTATTCAGGCGGCGCATGCGGCCGCTGATACATCGATCGCTGTTGATATACCCAGCGGCATTGATGGCGCTACCGGCGAAGACCGCGCGGGCATTTATTCTGGCGCGGAGCCGCTGGTGTTTGACCATTGTATTACCTTCGGCGCGCGGCGGTTTGGCCATGTGTTGCTGCCGGGCAAGGCCGCCTATACTAAACTCTGGATTGTCGATATTGGTCTTTCGCAAAGCGCGCTTGCAGAGCGCAACGGCGGCAAGCTGAATACACCCATAGATACCAGCACAAACTTGGCACTCACCCCCAAACCGCATGTGCATAAATATATGCGTGGTCATGTCGGGGTGGTATGCGGCGCGCCTGGAAAATCTGGCGCGGGAAAGCTTGCTGCGCTGGCTGCACTTAAGGCAGGAGCGGGACTCGTTACCCTGCTGCACCGCGGCGCGATTGATCTTTTGGGTATGCCAGCCTCTGTGATGCATGCGAGTTGGCCAGATCCGGCCGAATTTCAGAGTTTTCTCAACCAACGCAAGATTAGCACAGTTGTTGTGGGGCCGGGGCTCGGGCTGGACCCCGGCGCAAGAGCGCTGTGTGATGCTGCGCTGTCGGCGGCGGGCACAGCCGTATTTGACGCTGATGCCTTGACGATCATCGCTGCGGAGAATTGGCTTCATCGGCTCACTCAGCACGCTATCATTACGCCGCACGAGGGCGAGTTTCGCCGCCTGCTTCCAAGCTTGGATGGCCCTAAAATCCGGCGCTTTACAAATGCCCTAAAAACGACTCCGGCGGTTATTTGCTTAAAAGGCGCGGACACTCTCATTGGGCGCGGCGGCGCCAGCAAACCGATTATTAATGACAATGCGCCGCCTAATTTAGCGGTGGCCGGCAGCGGCGATATGCTCGCGGGCTTAATTGCGGCGGTGCTAGGTCCAGGCACCGACCCGTTGCATGCTGCGCAAATAGGGGTTTATGTGCACGCGCTTACGGGGCAGTTGGCTGGTACGCTGGGGCGTGCTGAAGATTTCCTGCGGTGCGTTCCTGCGGCGATCGCGCAGTACAAAGCTGATTTAGCGCGGCTGTAGCATTGTTCTGGTTGCTTTCAGACCGGCTTATGATATGAGAGCGGCTGTTTTCGCTGAGCAGTATACACATCATCGCGTTAGCCCTGCTGATCATAGGCGGCGTTAAGGTGTATTTGAGCAACGATTGCGAGATGTGCGGGCGTGGCGGAATTGGTAGACGCGCTGGTTTTAGGTACCAGTGTCTTATGACGTGGGGGTTCGAGTCCCTTCGCCCGCACCAAAGAAAAGGAGCGCTGTGCCCGGGCAAGCATTTGGCGATGTAAAAGCGGTGCCGGCCCAGTCATGGTGAAGCCAAGTCAACATTTTGAGCAAAGCACACGACATAAAGTGAACGACGCGCATGCAGATTGAAGAAACGAAAAATGAAGGCCTTGCACGGGCCTACAGCATCACTATCCCAGCGGACGACATTGAGCAGAAGATCACCGCGCAAGTCGATGATCTGCGCAAAAAGATGCGCATGCCTGGTTTTCGTCCTGGCAAAGTGCCGCCAAAACTGATCCGCCGTCTGCACGGCGACGCTCTGCGCGGCCAGGTCATGGAAGAGGCAATTAACGAAACAACGCAAAAGTTGATTGAAGATAAAGAATTGCGCCCCGCTGGTCAGCCCAATTTCGACATTAAAGAAAGCGAGGCCGGCGAAGACGTCAGCTACGTGATCGAATTGGAAGTGCTGCCTGAGATCGAATTGCCGGATCTTGCAAAAATAAAGCTCGATAAGCCTGTCGCACCCGCGGCCAAAGCGCAAATTGATGAGCAAATAAACAAGATTGCTGAAAACCAGAAAAGCTACAAAGCAGCGGCAAAAACCTACAAAGCCAAGGACGGTGATGCCGTGCTTATCGATTTTGTCGGCAAAATAGATGGCGAAGCTTTTGACGGCGGCGCGGCAGACGGGCATCAGTTGGTGCTTGGGTCCAATAGCTTCATCCCGGGCTTTGAAGAGCAGTTGGTGGGCGTTAAAGCGGGCGATGAAAAGAATGTCGAAGTGTCCTTTCCAGAGGATTATGGGGCGGAGGAGTTGGCCGGAAAGCCGGCGGTTTTTGAAACCAAAGTTCAAGAGGTTCAAAAGCCTGAAGCTACAAAGATTGATGATGAGTTTGCCAAAAACTTGGGTCTTGACGACCTCGCTGGCCTCAAAAAGACCATTTCAGAGCAAATTGAGCGTGAACACAGTGAAATAAGCCGCACTGTTTTAAAGCGGCGGCTACTGGATGCGCTGGCTGATCAAGAATCCTTCGCCGTACCACCGTCCATGGTGGACGCAGAATTTGAACAAATTTGGTCGCAACTCATGGGCCAAGTCGAGGGTGACGAAAAATCCGAGCTTGAGAATAACGAGGCAGAGAAAGCTGACTACCGCGCCATTGCAGAGCGGCGCGTCAGGCTCGGTTTGTTGCTTGCGGAGATCGGGCAGAAGAACGACATTCAGGTCAAACAGGATGAAGTCAATCGGCTGATTTCGATGGAAGCACAGCGTTTTCCGGGACAAGAACAAGCTGTTATGGAATTCTACCGCAAAAATCCGCAAGCTATGGCGCAGCTGCGTGCGCCGCTGTATGAAGATAAGGTGGTGGACTTTATTTTGGAGATGGCGAGCCTAACGGAGATCAAAACCGACCGCGAAGGCCTCGATGCGATCATTAAAGCGCAGCAAGAGCAAGATGAAGCCGGACTGACCAGTGAGGAGCAAAAGGTCAAAGGCGGCGGCGCAAAGGCGAAGAAAGCTGCCAAACCAAAGAAAGCTGCAAAAAAAGCCGAGGAATGACGCGAATCCGGCTGATGCTGCACGTGTTGCTGCGTCAGCCCATTGTAAGCAGCGCGCACACACCTTAAATCTTGGATCATCTACAGAGTAGCGGGCGCCTCACCATAGAAGCGCCGCACATTAGGACGCATAACTTTATGAGCGACACACTTGGCCGCGCCACCTCAGCCCTTGTTCCGATGGTGGTTGAACAAACCAACCGTGGTGAGCGGGCTTACGATATTTATTCGCGCCTCCTGCGTGAGCGCATTGTGTTTGTGACCGGCGTTGTTGAAGACAACATGGCCAGTGTCATTGTCGCGCAGTTGCTGTATTTAGAAGCTGACAACCCGAAAAAAGATATCGCGATGTATATCAATTCGCCAGGCGGCCTGGTAACGGCAGGCCTGTCGATTTACGACACCATGCAGTATATTCGCCCAAAGATAGCGACGCTGTGTGTTGGCCAAGCAGCTTCCATGGGCAGCTTGCTGCTTGGCGCCGGTACGCCGGGGATGCGCTATTCTTTGCCCAATTCACGCATCATGATCCATCAGCCATCGGGTGGTTTTTCCGGCCAAGCTGCAGACATCGAAATCCACGCCAAAGAGATTTTAAAACTGCGTGAGCGGCTTAATGAGGTCTACCAAAAACATACAGGCCAAAAGCTCGCTGATATCGAAAAAGCCATGGAACGTGACAACTTTATGTCGCCAGAAGACGCAAAAGCGTTTGGTTTGATCGATGAAGTGTATGAAAAACGCCCGGACGGCGCAGATTAAAGCTGCGCTGATGGTGGTTGAATTCCGCCGCGAATTTAACGTGATTTTAGGGCCGTATCGCGCAACATCGAATAATTAAAGCGTTTATGCTGCAGCACTATTGGTGGCACATGCGCGTCAAAAAGACACCAAATGTTACATTTGGCGTTGTCCATTCCGGTTGCATCAGGCTAATCTGTAAAAAAGTCAGCTCCGGGAAGTTGAGGAAGTTGAATGACTAAAGCCACCAACGGCGATTCCAAAGGCACGCTGTACTGCTCGTTTTGCGGCAAGAGTCAGCACGAGGTTCGAAAGCTCATTGCTGGGCCCACGGTGTTTATTTGTGATGAATGCGTCGAACTTTGTAACGACATTATTCGCGAAGAAAATAAAGACAGCTTGACGAAGAAATCCGACGGTGTGCCGACACCGCAGGAAATTTGTGATGTCTTAAATGATTACGTAATCGGTCAAGCTGCCGCCAAGCGTGTGCTGTCGGTTGCTGTACACAACCATTATAAACGCCTTAATCATGCTGGCAAAGATGGCGACGTCGAATTGGCCAAGTCCAACATCTTGTTGGTCGGACCAACGGGCTGCGGGAAGACGCTGCTGGCGCAAACACTCGCGCGTATTTTGGATGTGCCGTTTACAATGGCAGACGCGACCACGCTGACCGAAGCCGGCTATGTGGGCGAAGATGTCGAAAACATCGTTCTCAAGCTTCTGCAATCCGCAGATTATAACGTGGAGCGTGCGCAGCGCGGTATAGTGTATATCGATGAGATAGACAAGATCAGCCGGAAATCTGACAATCCTTCGATTACCCGCGACGTCTCGGGCGAAGGTGTTCAGCAGGCGCTGCTTAAAATCATGGAAGGCACCGTTGCCTCTGTTCCCCCGCAGGGCGGTCGCAAACACCCCCAGCAAGAATTTTTGCAAGTGGATACAACAAATATACTCTTCATCTGTGGCGGGGCATTTGCTGGCCTTGAAAAGGTGATTGCCGACCGACTGCATGGAAAGTCAATTGGTTTCGGTGCAGCCGTTGATGATGTGGATGATAGCAAGACCGGCGAGATGCTACAGCAAACCGAACCGGAAGACTTGCTGAAGTTCGGCCTGATTCCAGAGTTTGTGGGCCGTCTGCCGGTTATTGCAACGTTGCAAGATCTGGATCGCGATGCCCTTATTCAAATTCTAACGAAGCCGAAAAACGCGCTTATTAAGCAATATCAACGCTTGTTTGAGATGGAAGGGGCTGAGCTTACATTTTCCGATGATGCTCTGGGGTCTATTGCGCAGCGTGCAATTGAGCGCAAGACCGGTGCGCGTGGGCTGCGTTCCATATTAGAATCAATTCTGCTCGATACCATGTTCGACCTGCCAGGTATGGACAGTGTTGAGCAAGTGGTGGTTAATAAAGAGACCGTAGAAGGCGCCAATCCACCGGTTTATGTGCATTCCGAACGGCGTCAAGAAATTGAGTCAAACGCCTCTTAACGACGTTTGACGCACCATAAACCAACGCAAACACGCAAAGCTGCTGCACAACACCGCAGGCAGCGCTTATCTTTTTTGCCAGTGGCTCCTTTGATGAACACTTGGTTCGATACTATATGTAACTCGACACATGAACGCAGCGCATCGCTTGGTGCGATGCTGCAGCCCGAAGCAGTGGTGAAAGACCTATGAGCCAAAACTACCCCGTCTTGCCTCTTCGCGATATTGTGGTGTTTCCACACATGATCGTTCCTCTCTTCGTGGGCCGTGATAAATCTGTGCGCGCTCTGGAAGATGTGATGAAGAGTGACAAGACCATCTTGCTAATCGCGCAGCGCAGCGCCAGTGAAGATGATCCCGGCCCTGAAGATGTCTACGACGTTGGCACGATGGCAACGGTCTTGCAGCTGCTGAAACTACCTGACGGAACAGTCAAGGTGTTGGTTGAAGGTCAGAAACGCGCCAAAGTCACCGGATTTTCCGATAATGAAGCGTACTTAGAGGCGACCGCGGAAACTGTTGAAGAGGAAACGCTATCGGGTGATGAGATTGAAGCGCTTAGCCGATCGGTCATTTCGCAGTTCGATCAATATGTGAGGCTGAATAAAAAGATTGCGCCGGAAGTTTTGGTGGCGACCAATCAAATTGAAGAACCATCTAAGCTTGCCGACACAATTGCATCGCATCTGGCCATTAAGCTGTCTGATAAGCAAGCCCTGCTTGGTGAATTCGGTATCGTCGAGCGGCTTGAGCGCGTGCTTGGCTTCATGGAAGGCGAAATCGGTGTCTTGCAAGTTGAGAAGAAAATTCGCAGCCGCGTAAAACGGCAAATGGAGAAAACACAGCGCGAGTACTATTTGAACGAGCAGCTTAAAGCGATCCAGAAAGAGCTGGGCGAAAACGAAGAGGGCGGGGATGAACTCGCCGAGCTTGAAGCGAAGATAGAAAAGACCAAGCTGTCTAAAGAAGCCAAGGACAAGGCGATGGGCGAGCTTAAAAAGCTGCGCAACATGTCGCCGATGTCTGCGGAAGCGACAGTGGTTCGCAACTACCTTGATTGGATGCTTGGTGTTCCATGGGGCAAAAAGTCCAAAGTGCGCAAAGACCTTAAACGGGCCCAAAAGATCCTAGACAATGATCATTATGGGCTAGAGAAGGTTAAGGAGCGGATCGTTGAATACTTGGCGGTTCAGCACCGTACAAACAAAGTCAAGGGTCCGATCTTGTGTTTGGTTGGCCCGCCTGGGGTTGGTAAAACGTCGCTTGGCCGTTCCATAGCAGAAGCGACGGGCCGAAATTTTGTTCGCTTTAGTCTTGGCGGCGTGCGCGATGAAGCCGAAGTGCGCGGTCACCGCCGTACCTATATCGGGTCCATGCCTGGCAAGGTGATGCAGAGCATGAAAAAGGCGGAAACCTCAAATCCACTGTTCTTGCTCGATGAGATTGACAAGATGGGACAGGACTTTCGGGGTGACCCGGCTTCAGCGCTGCTTGAAGTGCTTGACCCTGAACAGAATTCGAAATTCAACGATCACTATCTGGAAGTCGATTACGACCTTTCAGATGTGATGTTTGTGACCACGGCAAACTCGCTGCGCATGCCTCAGCCGCTGCTTGATCGGATGGAGATCATCCATCTTTCGGGGTATACTGAAGATGAAAAAGTTGAAATCGCCCAGCGGCATCTCATTCGTAAGCAGATTAAAGATCATGGCCTAAAGGATGAGGAGTTTTCAGTCTCCGAAGGCGCGATCCGTGATCTTATTCGGTATTACACCCGCGAAGCTGGTGTGCGCTCGCTTGAGCGCGAGCTGGCAAAGCTTGCTCGTAAAGCCCTTAAGCGTATCGTTGACGGCGAGAAGAAAAAAGTTAGCATTACTGTGAAGAACTTGGGCGATTTTGCTGGCGTACGGCGTTTTCGCTACGGCCGTGCGGAAGAAGAAGATGTTGTCGGCATGACAACGGGTCTTGCCTGGACTGAGACGGGCGGCGAACTGCTCAACATTGAAGCCGTTACTGTGCGCGGTAAAGGTGCGATTAAATCCACCGGTAAGCTTGGTGATGTGATGCAGGAATCTATTCAAGCTGCGCTGAGCTTCGTCAAATCAAAATCGACCGATTATGGCATTCTGCCGCCGTTGCTGGAAAAACGGGACATTCATGTGCACGTTCCTGAAGGCGCGACCCCAAAAGATGGACCATCTGCTGGCGTGGCCATGGTAACGTCCATGGTTAGTACGTTAACCGGCAATCCGGTGCGCCGCGATGTTGCGATGACTGGCGAAGTGACCTTGCGCGGACGGGTTCTGGCGATTGGTGGACTTAAAGAAAAGCTGCTTGCGGCATTGCGCGGCGGCATAAAAACTGTGTTCATTCCAGAGGAAAATGCCAAAGATCTGGCTGAGATTCCTGATAATGTGAAACGCGGACTGACAATCACGCCTGTTGCGCATGTTGATCAGGTTCTAAGCCATGCGCTTTCAAAACCAATTGTGCCTGTTGAGTGGACGGAAGAGGCCGGAGACGCTGAGGCAATGGCCCCTGGCGACAGTGATCGATCGCCTGCGGACCTGCCAACGCAGGTCAAGCACTAATCAGCGCTGAAATTACAAAAAATCGTTGAAAAACCGCCAGTTTCGGCGGTTTTTCTTTTGACTTGGATGGTTAATCCTCCTTATGTTCGGCGCACTCATCAACGACCCAAGACATAACAAAGGGGGAACTCATGAACAAAAATGATCTGATTTCAGCTGTCACGGATGCAGCGGGTCTAAGTAAAAATGATGCGAGTGCGGCTGTTGACGCAGTTCTGGATTCTATCACTGGAGCGCTGAAAGCTGGCGATGAAGTCCGCCTTGTTGGCTTTGGTACTTTTGCAGTGTCTGAGCGCAAAGCCGGTACAGGTCGCAACCCGCGTACGGGCGAAGAAATTCAAATCCCGGCGTCCAAGTTACCAAAATTTAAAGCAGGTAAAGGCCTGAAAGACGCCGTAAACGGCTAGGCCTTGGCAATTGGCATTTCAGTGCTGCGGGAGAGGCAATGCCGCTCAACCGCGGCACCGGAGTGATCGGTGTCCGCACGGTGCTTACAGCGACGCGGAAATGGGTGGACAATCCGGGGCAGTGGTATTATTCACCGCCGTTGCGACGATCACTTCAGCGCGCGCTGACATTAACAATTCGCCGTCGTCGAGCAGACATTTTGTGGGCGGTTAGCTCAGTTGGTAGAGCATCTCGTTTACACCGAGAGGGTCGGCGGTTCGAGACCGTCACCGCCCACCATGTTTGTTTTTCTATCGCGCGGTAGCGCCTCAGGGCCACTATTTTTGTTGCGCGAACGCGCGCTCACGCTCTTTGGTCACGACAGTGTCTGGTTGATTGCCGTTCGTTCTGCTCCATCACTGCGATTGTGCGACCGCGTCGGTGCGCTATGTAAGTGCATCAGCGTCGCTTCGATGTCTGAAGGGCTGGTGCCATGATCATGTAACATTTGGTACTTTGAGTGCTGCGTCGAGCGTCGGCATGCTTGACATCCTGACATGAAAACGGTCATCGCAAATGCGCCTTGACAGGGTAACAGCGCTGGCATACACCCCGCGCAAGGATTACGCACTGCTCGTCCCGCGATTTAGCGGGTGTAGCTCAGTTGGTTAGAGTGCCGGCCTGTCACGCCGGAGGTCGCGGGTTCGAGTCCCGTCACTCGCGCCACTTACCGGGTTAAAAACTCAGCTAAGTGGTTGCATTTGCAGTGCAAGGTGGTGTTCGACGTCGCTGCATTTGGGCGCATCCTGCATGCTTTGTCTTTTTTCAATATGTCGACAGACGCCACGTTCCGGGCTTGCCCATACGTCAACCGCCAGGTGAGTCTTTGGTATATGCGATGTCGTCTTCTGAAACGTCGCGTGTAACGCGTTGTTCTTCGCATAAAGTTCGTTTGTAAAGCTTGCCATCTTTGAACCAATGCCATGTTCTAGAGCGGTGTATGCCCGATTGGCCCAGGATGATCGCCTCGATAAAGTATGCTCCGGGTTCGTC
Organism: Pseudomonadota bacterium; assembly: GCA_039026755.1. Classification (GTDB taxonomy): domain Bacteria; phylum Pseudomonadota; class Alphaproteobacteria; order Sphingomonadales; family CAKZYD01; genus CAKZYD01. Next base: position 15,052 of record JBCCLR010000042.1, read on the forward strand.
CTTGCGGGTTAAATTGAGCATGACGACATCATCGCCGGTTTCCCATGCATAACCGTGGAAGGTCGGCGTATCCCACCATAGTTTGTCATCCGCATATCGCCCGGGAAGGCGGTTGCGGGCTTCACGCCCATCTTCCCACTGAAACAGGTTGTGCTGGCAGTACAGATATTCACCATCGTTTGGAAACTCACACACGATGCGCGTCATATGCCTATCTATCACAGCACCTTTACCATCCACATGCGTATAAACCCCGGTCCAAATGCCTTCGTGCTTACGCATAACCGGCATAATGTCTGCGGAGTTTTCAAGGCTTTCGATGGGCATCTGGAGCATCTCTATTGCTTCGGGTGGAAGAGTGTTTTCGTTAAACCTCAGGGAACGGCTTTGCGCAACGGCTGTATAGAGACAGGTAGTTGTCGCAGTACGCTCCAGACCATGCAATCCGCCGCACCCTAAGCACCTGGTAGTCAACAGGCGAACACACATCGACCCCCGCGATGCGCCTCGTGCAGGGTGCATTTAATGCTGTTTTTTACCAACAAACACAGCATGTGAACACGTAGGACCTGCCCATGGCAACGCCAGCAATCAAAGAGCTTTACCGGCCAAATCATGACGAAGCGTCACGGCAAGAATTTGTCGGTGTTTTTAAGGGGCTCGCCAACGGCAAGTTGGAAGCCATTCTCGGTGACAAATTCACAAGTGACTACGTGAAAGCCTATGCACGAGAGCATGGCAAAGAGCCGCAAACCCGGCAGGAGGCTGTTGAGGCCATGCGCGCGCAGCACCTTTATCAGCTTTGGGGCTCGCTCGTTTATACATCTCAGGACCTCATGTGGGAGACCTGCGGGGAAACGGTCGACCGGCAACGCGAGGCCTTTGAAGAGCGGGCCGCAGCGGTCCTGGGGCGCGAGAACAAGCTTGGGTCGTTGACGCTTGATCCAAAGCTTGCGCGGCCGCACCCTATTGCTTCGCGCGAGGTGCATCGCCAGCCGGGCGGCTATTTTTATGAAGCCGATGATGCCGACTTGACCACGGCGCTGCTGTATTTATCGAGCATTGAACTCTATCGCACCGCAAAAGGTTTAAGCAGCGGCGCAGACACGGGCGAGCCGGGCATGGGCCGGTTCATGATGCATCATCTCAGGCAACGTTTTCCCGCACTAAAGCCTAAACGTGTGCTCGACTTGGGCTGCGCAATTGGCACAGAGACCCTGGCTCTGCACGAGGCGTTTCCTGATGCACAGGTGCACGGGCTGGATCTATCGGGGCCGATGCTGCGCTTTGCGCACATGTGGGCTGAAGAGCAGGGCACGCCCGTGCATTATCGTGAAGCCAATGCAGCGGACACAGGCTATCCAGATGACCATTTTGATGTGGTGATGTCACACATCCTCTTTCATGAAACCGGCCCAAAAATCCTGCCGGCGATCATGCCAGAGGTCGAGCGCATTCTGGCGCCGGGCGGCGTATTCATCAATGGTGATGTGCCGTACCAGCCCGCGCAAATTCCGCTGCATCGCCAAGCGCTCAATAGCTGGCAAGTGCAGCACAATGGCGAGTTCTTTTGGAATGGCTTTGCCGACACGGACGTATCGAGCGCGATGGCGAACGCAGGCTTTGCCAGCGATAATATATTCGCCGATTACGTGCCTCTAGGTATGGGCCAATACTACGTCTTTGGTGCGCGAAAGGCCTCTGCATGAGCGAGAACGCTACAGATCAAGGCGCGGCGCGGGCCAAAGCGCTTATCCGCGACCCCGGACGAAGCAAGCCCAATTTCATCGCGGATGCAACGCCTGATAAGCTGATCGCCGTGACTATGCGTCTGGCCATGGAGATCTCCGTGTTACGCGATCAGCTGGATACGCAGCGCGCCTTGTTGGAGAAACATGGTCTGCTTAGCCAATCCGATATCGATGCGTTTGAACCAAGCGATGCGCAGTCAGCAGCGCGTAAGGCTGCAAAGCAGGATCTGGTTGCGGCGATTATCAGCGACTTGAGCTAATGCGCCTTTGCCCTAGCCGCCTCCAGCTGGTCTTCATCAAGCTTATACAGCATGAGAAATGGCACTGCGGCGAGGCAAAATAGGGCTGGGACGATCGACATGCCGATCTTTACCGCATCCAGTGCTGCTTGCGGCTGAACGATAGACGGGTCGCGCCCGGGAACAAGGCCCATGGACTGCAGCAAAATTCCGATGGCAAACGGTCCGAGTGCGCCGGCTACTTTTTCAACCAGCGTGAACACGCCTGAGATCGTGCCATCGCGCGATTGGCCCGTTATGAGCCGATCATACTCCATGGTATCAGGCAGCAGTGCCAGCGCACATAGCAGTGTCCCGGTCGACACCGTTCCAATACCGACTGCGCGCGCATAGAAGAAAAATTCTGGTTCTCCGGGTGTCCACAGATACCAAGTGGCCATGCCGGCGGCGTAGACAAACAAAAGCACCATGTAGGTGTTTTTTTTGCCATAGGTTCTGATGACCTGACGCCAAATGGGGATGGAAAGCAGCCCAACAATGGAGAAGGTGAAAAGATACAAGGTGATATCGCCAGTATCGCGCTGCAGGACGAATGTGAAAAAATAGGGTGTGCAGGCCAGCGCAACGGCGAGCACGGCAAGCTGGCATAGCTTTACAAGGGTGAGATACTTAAAGGGCGCATTACCCAACACCGATATAACATCCGTAAACGGCGTAATGGCTTGCTTTGCGATCGAATCTGTAGACTTAGGCCGTGCCTTTGGGAAGGGCAGGGATTTTGAGCCATAAAAGGCCACAAGACCCATTCCAACGGCAAGCAGCCCCATCACAATCCCAAGGAAGTTATACCCTTCGATCCCGCTGCCCATGGCTTTGACCAGCTGCGGCGCGCCGGCTGATCCGCCAAGCACGCCGAGCATCAAAAAGAAGACCCGGAAACTCATCAGCCGGGTGCGCCCATCATAGCTGGCCGCAATGTCTGGCGGCATCGCCAAATATGGAACCGTAAAGACGGTATAGCACAGCGAATATAAGACCAGAGCGCCGAGCGCTAGAGCAACGCTTGATGCGCCGCCGCCAGTAGGAAGATTGAAAAACAAAGTAAAGCTAGCCCCCATAAAAAGGCTGCCAAAAAACAGATATGGCCTGCGCGGCCCTAGCTTATGGTGTGTCCGGTCGCTGATGGCACCCATGACCGGATCCGTAATGCCGTCAAACACTTTAGAAATCAGCACGATCGTGCCAGCAACCGCGGCCTCAATGCCTAAAAACGTGGTCATGAAAAACAGCGAGAATAGCGCCATCGCATTGTAAAGCGCGCCGGTGGCGAGCGAGCCTGAAGCCCACAAAATCTCGGGAAGTGTCTTTATATTACCCTGGCTTTGACCAGTGACGTCACTTGATATGGTTGCCATGCGCTTTACCCGCTGAATCCGATACTCGCGCGACACTAACTATCAAACGGCAAACATCGCTAAAAACACAGCGTGTTGTTCGTCAGTTGGATGAACTGGCGCTCATATCGATATCTCAGTCAGCGGCGCTATTTTGCCATCATGACGACCTGCGGCACGGTATATTCGGCGAGGCCTTCAAGACCATATTCAGCGCCAAAGCCAGACTGTTTATGGCCTGCGAATGGCGTATCTGGGCGCAGCGTCAGGTTTTGATTGATCCAGACTGTGCCCGTTTCCATGCGCCGGGCGATCTGCTTGGCACTTTCAGTGTCCTTGGTCCAAACGGCGCCAGCAAGGCCATATTCGCTGTCATTTGCCCGGTCGATGACATCGTCAATATCTTTAAATTTGAGCATGGGCAAAATGGGCCCAAATGCTTCTTCTTGCACTACGCGCTCATCTTCGGGCGGATTATCAACAATTGTGACCGGTACAAAGTAGCCGGCGTTATCGGGAATATCAGCGCCGTGAATGAGTGTGAGATCCTTGGATTTCGCATCTTCAAGCAGGTTCATGACGCGGTCATATTGCGGTTTGTTTTGGATTGGGCCCAGCATTGTCCCTTGCTCAGTGCCATCGCCGACTTTCGCATGAGCGGCGATTGCAGCCAACCGGTCACGCAGGGCGTCATAAATATCTTCGTGCACATACATGCGTTTGGTTGCGATGCAGATTTGCGCGGTATTGAAAAACGCGCCAAAAAAGATCTTTTCGGCCACTTCGTCTAAATCAACATCCGGTAAAATGATGGCCGCATCGTTGCCGCCCAGCTCCAGCGTCATGCGCTTAAGATCAACCGCAGCGCTTGCCATCACCTTTTTGCCGGTCGCTGTCGAGCCGGTGAACGAGATTTTATGAAAGCCGGGGTGCGCCGTCATCATCGGCCCTAATGCATCCCCACCGGTAATGACGTTGAGCACACCTGCAGGTAAAATCGTACTCAGGAGTTCAGCGATCTTCAGCGTGCATAACGGTGTGTAGGGGGAGGGTTTGAGAACTACAGTATTGCCCATTAAAAGCGCCGGACAAATCTTGACAAGGGCGAGATTGACCGGGAAATTCCAAGGCGCGATGGCGCAGACGACACCAAGTGGCTTATGGGTTTTCTCAACATATTGCGTATCGGAATCTTCGACGATTTCATCGGGAAGACGCATTTGCGCAACCGCCTTCATGATGTCACAAGCGCCCTTAATCTCACCGATTGCAAAATGCACTGGTCGGCCTTGTTCGCGGGTAAACAGCCGGCCCATATCTTCTGCGTGCGGTGCAATTGCATCTGCACAGGCGACCAGCAGCTTCGCGCGCTCATCAACCGGCATATCCCGCCAGGCTGGAAAGGCTGCTCGAGCAGCCGCAACGGCGTCATTAAGCTGGTCTTCGCTGCAATCTGGCGCGTGCGCAAAGGCTTCGCCTGTCGCTGGATTTATAACGTCTATATGTGCTTCGGCACCAACCAAAGCACCATTAATAAGCATGCGGTAATCTGCATTTAAATCCATGACATCTGTCTCCCATAAGTGAGCTCGAGGGTCTGTGCAGATGGGGAAAAAGTCAACATCACGGAAACGACAGGTCAGCTGCGCAAATTGGGCGAAAAGCCACATCCTCTGACGTTGAACTCGACGGCTGAAAAGCACTCTGCTACATTAAAAGCATGGCTACTCAGCATTTAACGCTCACGTCGGCTCGCGGTCCGGCGAATGCACTTTGGATCTGGCGCGGCGCCTTGGTTTTTTTAAGTGTGGCAGTCGCCGGCGGTGTCGTGCTCACGCAGGATGTCTCTCCTGGCTATCGCACAAATAGTGAATTGGCGACCCTTATCCGCACCATGGGCGCACTTAAACTGGCGACAATCTTTCCGCTCGTCCTTGCCGCCGCCTGGCTGCGGATGGATGCGCCCCCTATGCGCCGCACGCTATATGTTGCTCTCGCGCTAAGCTCTACATTGGGTATCGCGCTTATATTTGCATTGTCACATGTCGGCTTTGCATCGGCTGTATTTCACCTTGGCTTTTTAGGCATGCTTGTCCATATGTCGAAAGACCCGGGATTTGTTGAAAAATTGCGGCCGCTTGCCAAGTTCTGGTCCAAGTAAGCATCGCTGGTCGGCGCATGCGATTGGTTCATGCTGGACAGCTTGTTGCCGCTATAG